>JACQOK010000346.1 GCA_016202565.1 Betaproteobacteria bacterium
AAGTAGGCCTCGTCCTCGAAACCCACCGCCTCCGCGACCTCCGCTATTCGCAGCGTGGTGTGCGCCAGCAGCTCCTGGGCTTTCTCCATGCGGCGTTCGGTGACGAGATCGGTGAAGGTCTTGCCGGTTTCCTTTTTGAGCAGGTGCGCCAGATAGTTCGGAGAGAGATCGGCGGCCGCTGCCGCGTCGGCCAGCGTGATGCGCTGCGCCAGGTTGTCGCGCACGTGGCGGCTCACGCGTGACAGCGCGTCGCGGCGGCTCCTGCGCTGCGCCTGGGTCGCCGCCAGTTCCAGCAGCTCGCGTTCGTAGCGCCGGCACACCGTCCCGATCAGCAGCAGCAGATGGGCGCGAATCATCTCGATGGAGCAGAAGCGCCGGTCGGCGTTCTCTTCGGCCATGCGCCGGCAGGTTTCCTCCGCGAACTGTAGATCCGGTCCGTCCAGCCGGAAGTCCAGGAACTCCTGGAACAGGAACGGCGCAAGCTCGGGCGCGCGGTCCAGTGGCACGTCCTCGAGATCAAGGGGATCGACGTCCAGCTCGGGGCGCAGCAGGCGCTGGTTGAAGTTGATGACGAAGAACCGCGAGCCGGGCGGATGCGGCACCCGGTGCACGCGATAGGGCGGCACGAAGCTCAGGCTGCCCGGCTCGAGGGGGCGCGCCGTGGCGCCGACGTGATGCCGCGTGCTCCCGGCGAGATTGAGCTGGATCTGGAAATACTCGTGGCGGTGCGCTTCGCCGATGCGCGTGACACTGCGCTCGTCGTGGATCCCGAAATCGGGGCCCATGGCACGCTCCAGGAGCGAGTAAGTCTTGATGGTTCTTGTCATCGCGTCAGGCAAAAGCGGGAACGAAGGCCCCCAAAAAAAAGCGGGGCGAACAAGCGTCCACCCCCGGCGGAAATTCCGTACTGTCGGTTACTGGATTGCTTTGACGGCGTCCTTGAGTATGGGCGTAAGGTTCGCGCCCGCCTTGGTGATCTCGGCAACGACCTTCTGCTGTTGCGCGCCGTCCATGTAGCTCACCGGCCGGTTGCCCTTCTTGGTCTCCTCGATGAATTCCGGGTCGTTCATCACCGCTTTCAGCGCCGCGCGGAAGGCCGCGGTGGCCTGTGCGTCCGTGTTGGGCGGGGCGATGTAGCTGCGGTGCGTTTCGTTGATGTCCACGATCGCGCGGATCAGCGATTTCTGGTCGGCGGGAGCAAGCTCTTCGGCCGTCGGAACGTCCGGGTAGTCGGAATGCCGCTTGGACGCGATGGCGAGGATCGGTCGCTTGTCGCCCGCCTTGATCGCGCCCTGTGACTCGCTCCACCCGGTGATGTGACCATCCCCGTCGCCCTTGATGACGGCAAGAGCGGTGTCCGCGTTGCCTTCATAGCCGGTGACCGCCTTCAACTGGAAGCCGAGCGCATGCGCAAGCACCGCCATGGTGTAGAAGTCCTCGTCGGTGCCCTGAGAGGGATAGACGAACGGCCGGTTCAGCTTCTTGACGTCCTGGAAGGCCTTGATCGGGGACTTGCCGCCCACCGTCAGAAACCGGGCTTCGCTGGTCGCGCGGCCGAGAAAGCCGAATTTCCCGGGTTCGAACTGCGCGCCCGGACTGCCGGCGAGCGGCGCGAGGATCAGAGTGGCGACGTTCCCGAAAAAAATGTTCATCCCATCGGGCTTGAGGCGCCACACGTGGTTCGCCGCCTTGAGTCCGCCGCCGCCCGGCATGTTGGTGATTCTCACCTCGCGCGCGCCGGTGTACTTCTGCAGGTACGGCCCGATCAGCCGCGCGTAGCGCGTGTGCCCGCCGGCAGGTCCGCCGGCCACGATGATATTGAGAATCTTGTCCTTGTAGAAATCCGATTGACTGTACGCCGGGACCGACACGCCCATGAGCCCCGGCGCGAGCAGGCCCGCGAGCAACGCCTTCCATCGAATGTTCATAGCCTCACTCCTCCTTTGTGATAATTGCCGTTACGATGATGCTTGCTGAGAGGGACGCGGCGTGAGATCGCCGGCGCCTATCTGAATCGCTCCACCAGCGGCTCCAGGACCCCGTGGTAGAGCTGGACTTCCAGCGCCACCACGAACAACAGGTAGATCGCCGCCGTGAAGGCGATAGTGTAAACGAGCCCCTTCAACCATGAATAGTGCCGGCTGAGCAGGAAGTACGCGCCCGTGAACACGAATACCGCCGGGATCGGACCAACAAGCAGGATCAAGCCGACCAGCGCTGCAACGATGCCCAGCGCAACGGCCTCCTTGCGCCACGACGATGTGCGCTTCGGCCCGTCTTCGCCCCCCTGCGCGGCGGCGCCTTCCTTCTCCGCCTGCTGCGTCAGCACGTCCAGCAGGTTCACCTGCAGTTCCTCGGTCGAGCGCAGATTCTGCCAGATGATCTGGATCACGATGAGGATGATGCCGAACGTCGCGAGCGGCAACGGAATCATTCTCGCGCGCGGCCCGTAGCCCAGGCTCATGACGATGACACCGATGAAAACGCAGAGGATCGCCAAGGCGATCAGGTTTTCCTGGGTGCGCCGGCTCATGCCACGCCTCCCTGCGTCCCCGCCTGGGCCGCCTGCGCCTTCTTCCTGCGCCGGTTGCGGATGAACGGCAGCGCGGTCGTGACAATGACGAAGATGAACAATATCAACGTCAACGGACGGGTAAAGATGAAAAATTCGCCATGGAGCGTGAGCGAGATATGGAGATTGCGTTCGATCATGGTGGCGAGCACCATCCCGATCACGAAATTCGCGCGCGAGTAGCGGTACTTGTCCATGACGTAGCCCAGGACGCCGAATACGAATGCGACGACGACATCCTCGATGTGCCCGCGGGTGGCGAATGCGCCGACGAAGCACACCGACAGCACCGTCGGGACCATCAGGTTCGCGTGCAGCGTCGGCAACCGCGCGAGGTACGGGCAGATGGCGAGTCCGATCAGCGTCACCAGCACGTTCGCAATCACGATGATCCACACCATGCTGAAGACGAGGCTGAGATTCTTGGTGAGCATCTCCGGTCCGGGCACGACTCCCAGGCCGATGAATGCGACGAGCAGCAGCGCCATGCTTTCGCCGCCGGGAATGCCGAAGGCGAGCGTCGGCATGAGCCCGCCGCCCTCGTTCGCGCCCATCGTCGCGTCCGGCGCGATCACGCCCTCGACCGCGCCTTTCCCGAATCGCTCGGGGTTCTTGGACGTCTGCATCGCCTGCGCGTAGGCCGCGAGTCCGGCCACGCTCGCGCCCACCCCCGGCAGCACGCCGATCCACAGTCCGAGAAGGCTCGAGCGCACCACGAGCCACCAGTGCCGGAACGCGTCCTTGATGCCCTGCCAGACCGTGCTCACCTCCTTGATCAGCGCGCGGTCCACGATCGACGTGCCTTTGAGATACAGTTTCATCATCTCAGCGACGGCGAAGAGGCCGATCATCGCCACCGGAAACGAGATGCCGTCCATCAGGAACTCGCTGCCGAAAGTAAAGCGCGGCGTCGCGGTCACCACGTCCATGCCGATGAAGGCAACGAGCACGCCCAGGGCGCTCGCGGTGAGTCCCTTGATGAGCGAGCCTTCGCTGAAGGTCGCGATGATCGTAAGGCCCCACAAGGCCATCATCAGGTATTCACTCGGCCCGAGCGCCAGGATGACCGGACGGATGAGCGGGATGGAGAGCGCGAGGAATACCGCGCCGATGACGCCGCCCAGCAGCGCGCCGGTGGCGGAGGCGGCCAGCGCCCGCGTCGCCTGCCCCTGCTTGGTCATCGGATAGCCGTCGAAGCAAAGCGATAATCCCTTGGCCGATCCCGGCACGCTGAACAGAATGCTCGTCACCGAATCGCCCCACACCGTAGCGATGTGCGCGCCGAGCAGCAGCGCGAGAGTTGCGGCCGGTTCGAAACCGTAGGTGAACGGCAGGAGCAGCGCCATCGCCACCACGCCGCCCAGGCCGGGCAGGATGCCGATGATGAGGCCATAGATCACGCCGATGACCATGAAGAGGATGGCCTGGGGCGTCAGCAGGGCGGCGAGCCCGCTTGCGATGGCTTCGAGCATTGGCTGCGGTATCCTCGGAAATTGCCGAACTGCTTATCTCTGTCCGCCGCGCAATTTCATCTTGTGATCATTCGCGGACGAGGCTCCGGTTTGACCGGCAGTTTAGTCGGGCAACGATCGGCGCGCAAACACAAACGGAGAAGTCGTTGCGAAACCCGTTCGCCTCTCGACTTCACTGCGTTACGCTCGAGACGAACGCAAAGCCGCTGAGTGATCGCGACAGGATTCTCCAAGAAAAAGTCAATCCAGTCCTTGATCGCAAAACCGGGTTCCCCCTATGCTGAGTCGCCGGCAGGCTGCGGCGCGATTTCACGCACCCCAAGCCGGTCTGACGCAGCATCAACCGGAGGAGACCCATCGATGTACCTGGATGACCGCGGGCTGACCGAAGAACAACGCATGATGCGTGATGCCTGCCGCACCTTTGTGAACGAGCACGTGATCCCGTTCATTCGCCGGAACTGGCAGCGCGAATGGATCATGACGCCGGAAGAGCGGCTGCCGCGCAAGATCCTGGAAGTGGCGAGCGAGATCGGCATTCGCACCCTGGGCGTGCCCGAGGAATTCGGCGGCACGCCGCTCGACTCCAAGACCAAGCATCAGACCTTCGCGCTGATCGCCGAGGAGATCGCACGCGGCGACTCCGGGCTTGCCGACAAGCTGGTGCAGGTATGGAAGGTCTCCACGCTGCTCCAGCACATCGCACCGCGTCACCTGCAGGAGTACTGGTTCCCGAAAATCGTCGCCGATCCGACGTTCCTGCTCGCGCATTGCTCGACGGAGCCCCGGGGCGCCTCCGACCGGTGGCTCGGCTACGACACACCGGAAACCGCGTTCCAGACGAAGGCGGTGCTGAAGGGGGACGAGTGGGTCATCAACGGCCGCAAGCAGTTCGTGAGCAATGGTTACGACGCCAAGCTCTACGTCGTGTATGCGAATACCCGACCGGGTTTCCCCATGAAGGAGGGAACATCCAGCTTCCTCATCCCGCGCGGCACGCCGGGGTTCACCGTCATGCGCTGCAACGAGACGCTGGGCGGGCGCTTCATGAACAACGGCGAGATGGTGTTCGAGGATTGCCGCGTGCCGCGCGACCACTGCCTCGCCGAAAACGACGCGATCGCGCGCCGCGCCGGACATTACTCGCGCCCCGGTCGCATCATCCAGGCGTCGAAAAACCTCGGGATCGGCATTGCCGCATTCGAACGCACCGCCGAGTATGTGCAGAACTATGTCCAGGGCGGGCGCATCCTGATCAAGCATCAGGCCACCGCCATCCGGCTCGCGGAAATGGCGACCAGACTTCACGCGGTGCGCGGGCTGCTGCGCGAGGCGTCGCGCGCAACCGACGAGGGCGCGCCCGAAGCCGATTACCTGTGCAGCATGGCCAAGCTGTTCGCGTCGGAGGAAGTGCTCAAAGTGTGCCATCATGCCGTCGAACTGCATGGCGGCAACGGCACCATGCTCGATTTCGGCATCGAGAAACTCTACCGGGACGCGACGATGTTTCTCCACATGGACGGCACCGTGGATATCACGAAGTTCAAGATCGTGAAATCGATGTTCCCGGAAACCGCCGGCGCTTATGCGGGACCGGAGAAGTAGACAAACAGGTCGCCGAGCTGATCGTGGGCTGGCTCAAGTCACGGCTCGGCTAGAGCGTCACCGGCCTGTCGGGCAGTTCGTCCGGATTAACGCCGCGCGCGGGGAAGTACAGCTTGAGCAGCGCGGTGATGCGCTCGATCGCCACCAGTGTTCCCTGCTCGAACCGCCGCACCTGGAAGGCTTCTTCCATGCGCTGGCAGATCGCATCCCATTCCGCCTGCGGCACGCGCGCGCTGATGCCGCGGTCGGCGACGATCTCGATGTCGTGATCGATGAATTGCACGTAGACCAGCACGCCGGTATTTTCTTCGGTATCCCAGACGCGCAGCTGCGAGAACAGCTCGAGCGCACGCTCGCGCGGCGTCATGCCTTTGAGCAGCGGTGCGAGGTCGAGCCCGCCCTCGACGACAAACCGGATTTCCCCGCGGTGCGACGCTTCGGATGCCGTGATCGCCGCCTCGATGCGATCGAGCACCGCGCGCGGGAAGGCGCGGTTTATCACCCACTGTGGCGCGATCAGGTGTTTCAGAATGCGGCCCATACTCATGTCACGCTCACCATCTTCCCGAGGCGCCGCCCCCGCCGAAGCCGCCGCCTCCGCCGCTGAAACCGCCGCCCCCGCCGAAGCCGCCTCCACCGGAAGACCAGCCGCCGGTTCGTCCGCCGTGACCGGTCGAAGCCATGCCGCCAAACAGGCTCAATATGAAAAGCAGCACGGCGATGAGCACGGCCGCAACGAGGCTGCCGATCACGATCCAGGCAATCGCGCCTGCGATGGCGCCGATGACGCCCGAGCCACCGACTCGCCCCAGTACCGCGCGCAGCAAGCCGCCGACTACAAAAACCAGAAAGAAGCCGATGACAAAAAGATTTTCCAGACCGGAGACCGGCGAGCCACTCGGCCGCTGCGCTTTGGGCGGCGGCAGCGCCTCGCCTTCGATCACCTTGATGATGCGGTCAACGCCGCCGCTGATGCCACCGCTGAAATCCCCCTGCTTGAACCGCGGAACGATGTATTCCTCGACGATGCGCTTGGCGGTTGCATCCGGCAGCGCACCCTCCAGCCCGTAGCCCACCTCGATGCGAACCGTACGGTCCTTCATCGCGACGAGCAGCAGCACGCCGTCATCGACGCCGTTGCGGCCGAGCTTCCATTGCTCGGCCACGCGAATGGCGTACTGCTCGATCGTTTCCGGTTGCGTGGTGGGAACGAGCAGCACTGCGATCTGACTGCCCTTCTTCGCTTCGAACGCCGCAAGACGTTGTTCGAGGGCTGTTCGCTGATCAGACGGCAATGTGCCGGTAAGATCGGTCACCCGCGCCGTGAGCGGCGGAACCGGCACTTCGGCGGGGAGCGGCCATGCGAGAATCGCTCCAAGAAACAGGAAGCCGAGGGAAAGCAGCCGCCTTCCCACCGTCTCGAGCACCACGCTACTTCGGCGCCGCCGCGGGCTTGCCGAAGTCGACCTTCGGCGGCCGGGAGATGGCCTTCTCGTCCTCCACCGTGAACTGCGGTTTTTCCTTGAAGCCGAAGAGCATGGCCGTCAGGTTGCTCGGGAACGACCGCACGGTGACGTTGTATTGCTGAACGGCCTTGATGTAGCGGTTGCGCGCGACCGCGATGCGGTTCTCGGTGCCCTCGAGCTGCGCCTGGAGATCGCGGAAGTTCGCATCGGACTTGAGTTCCGGATATTTCTCGACCACCACCAGCAAGCGCGACAATGCCGAGGACAGTTCCCCCTGCGCCTGCTGGAACCGGGCAAAGGCCTGCGGATCGTTGATGAGTTCGGGCGTGGCCTGGACCGCACCCACCTTGGCGCGCGCCTGGGTCACGCCCAGCAGCACCTGCTGTTCCTGCGCCGCAAAGCCCTTGACGGTTTCCACCAGATTGGGGATCAAGTCCGCACGCCGCTGGTACTGGTTCAGAACTTCCGACCATGACGCCTTGATCTGTTCGTCGGTCGATTGCAGCGTGTTGTAGCCGCAGCCCGAAAGCAACAGCGTGGCGGCGAGTGCGATGAGCGCGGCAATACGTTTACTCATGTCGTTCTCCCTCTTGTCTTGTTACGAATTTCTTGCAGGGCCTTCGTTCCCGTTTTTTTTGGGGGGCTTTCGTTCCCGCTTTTTCCTGGGGCCTTCGTTCCCGCTTTTTAAGTTGAGGCGGAAACCCGGTTTTCCAAGCCCTTCATCGTTGCCACGGCGAAACATAAATCGGCCCACGCCTTCGCCTTGTCGGGGAGATTGCGCAGGAGATAGGCCGGATGATACGTGACGATGAGCGGAATGCCGCGATACTGGTGAAGCCTGCCGCGCAGGCTCGCGATGCTGGCCTCCCGCGCGAGCAGATTCACCGCCGCCACCCGGCCCAGGGCCACGATCAGCTTGGGCTGGATCAGCTCGATCTGGCGCTGAAGATGCGGCTCGCAGGCAAGCGCTTCCTCGGGCGCGGGATTACGGTTGCCGGGCGGACGGCATTTCAAGACGTTCGCAATAAAGACATTCTGCCCGCGCTTCAACTTGATCGCCGCGAGCATGTTGTCGAGCAGCTTGCCGGCCTGTCCCACGAACGGCTCGCCCTGCGCGTCTTCCTCGGCGCCCGGACCCTCGCCGACGAACAGCCAGTCGGCGTTTTCGTCACCGACGCCGAACACGGTCTTGTTGCGCTTCTCGTGCAACGAGCAGGCGGTACAGGCCGCAACGCAAGCCTTGAGTGCGGGCCAGTCCATGCGCATGATCCGCGCCCGCCTGTCGTCTGTTCCGCTGACGGGCGACGGGTGAGGGGTGACGGCGCGTTCTTCAGCAGCCGGCGGTGGGCCCGGCGTCACTCCTTCTTCTGCGGGCGCGGCATCGGTGCGGGCGCGCAGTCTCCAGCGCGGGGACAGGCCCATCTCCTTCAGCATTTCGTCGCGGCGACGGCTCATTTCAGCTCAAGCTCCAGCACCAGGGCATCTTCGTGACCCCAGCGCGCCGGGTAGTAGGCACGGCGCACCCCGATCTCACTGAAGCCCGCGCGCTGGTAGAGCGCACGCGCAGCCGCATTGGACGGACGCACTTCCAGAAAGATCCGCTCGGCAGCGTCGTCCCGAGCGAGCTTCACGATAAAGCGCAGCAGTTCGGCGCCCAGCCCCTGCCGCTGCCACTCGGCGGCGATGCTGAGGTTGAGCAGATGCGCCTCACCCGCCTCAATCGCCACCACGCTATAGCCGATGATCGCGCCGCCGCTTTCGGCGATCCAGCAGTGGTAACCGGCGTTCAACGAATCGAAAAAGTTGCCCCGCGTCCACGGATGCGGGTAGATCCGCTTTTCGATCGCCATCACCGCATCGAGATCGGCTGCGGTCATCCGGCGGTAACCGGGGAGGATGTCCAGCTGCGCGCTCATCGTTCGTGCATCTTCAATGCGACCTTGTCGCGGATGTAGAAGGGGGCCGCATCAAGCGCATCGATTCCCTCGCCGCGCTCGAACCGCGGCACGGCAAGCCGCGCAATCTCCTGCGCCCGCGGATGGATCCCGCCATCGACTGCAGAAAGCTGTCCCTCATAGCGTCGCAGCAGCGCCTCGCGATAGGCTGCAAATCCGCTGCCGCAGCCGAACCATGTCCCACCCGGGAGCGGAGGCGCCGCAGCGGGCAGGCAAAGACCTGGCGCTTGCACCGTCTTCCATCCGTCTGCCGTTCGCTCGTAGCTGGCATGATAGATCTCGTGCATGCGCGCATCGAGACAGCATACGACACGTTGCGCCTGCGCGGCTTCCGCCATCGCCAGCAGCGTGCTCACGCCCATTACGGGAATACCGGCGGCAAACGCCAGCCCCTGGGTGACACCGCAGGCAATACGCAGCCCCGTGAACGAGCCCGGACCCTCGCCAAACGCGATGCCATCGAGCATCTTGACGCCGAGCCGGTGGCGCACGAGCAACTCATCGACCATGCCGAGCACGAGTTCCGAGTGGCGCTGCCCGACATGAAGCTCGCGCAGGTCCGCCTCGCCCTCGCACCATAACGCGACCGAGCAGTATTCAGTGGAGGTATCAAGAGCGAGGATTTTCAAGAAGTATCGTCTGCAACGGCGGGCGGTTGGCGGAAAACAGCTTACGCAGCTTCCATTTTAACTCACCGCCAATGGGGACGAGCAGCGCGGTAATCGCCAAGCGGGGAATCCATGCGCCGGACCTCCGCGGCGACGCCACGCCCACCATCCTCGCCGCGGCGGCGCGCTGCAACCTGTGATATCGTTGGCAGCGTTCAGGTTCAGACGCTGTTACAATACGGGAGCTCTTTCAACCGGTTAGCACTGCGCCACACTGGAGCACCGGAGGCTTCATTTGAAGCAGTTCCTCGTCTTCCTGGAATCGTTAGTTATCGTCGCGCTGGTGGTCGCAGGCCTCGTCGGGCTTTCGTATCACACATTCCGCGGCGGCGGCTGGTTTGACGCCGCTTTCGAACGCCTCGCGGAAATCGTCTTCCAGAACGTGACCGTTTCGATCATCGTTGGGAGCATCGCCCTTGTCGCCTTTGTCATGTGGTATGAGAGATACATTACCAAGGGCATTTATAACAAGCGGCTGCCGACGATCGTCCTCTACGTTCTGATGGCGGCCGGCGCGTATTACATCGGCCGCTACGCCCTTTTCGGCTCGCTTTAGCCAGCGCGAGCAGTTCGCTTATAACCTGTCTTCGACGGTAATGCCGCCGCGCGCCGCAGGAAGAACCGGCATTGCGCCTCTCGCCGTTCGCCGGCCGGGCTCTTGATCAGTCGACCTTGGCGCCCGAGGCCTTGATTGCCTTGTCCCATTTGGCAATCTCGCTCTTGATGAAGGCGGCGAACTGTTCAGGCGTATTGGGCGCCACATCGCCGCCTTCGCCCTGGAAACGCTGCCGTACCTCGGGCAACCGCAGAATGCGCGCGATCTCGGTATTCAGCCGGCTGACCAGGTCTTTGGACACGCCTGCGGGCAGCATCACGCCGTACCAATTGGTGACTTCGTAGCCGGGCACCCCGGATTCGGAGATCGTCGGAACATCGGGCAACGTGGCGGTGCGTTTTGCGCTGGTCACCCCGAGCGCCTTGAGTCGTCCTGCCTTCATCATCGGCAGTGCCGGTGGAATGCTGCTCACGTAAATCGCAATTTCCCCGCCGAGCAGCCCGGTAATCGCCGGAGAAGCACCTTTGTACGGCACGTGCGTCATCTTGACGCCGGTCGCGCTCTTGATCATTTCCGCCGCGAGATGGCCCGTGGTGCCATTGCCGGGCGAACCGAACGTGATGGCGTCGGGCTTGGCGCGGGCGAGTGCCAGCAGCTCCTTCGTATTCCTGGCCGGCAGCGACGGGTGCGCGACCAGGATGAGCGGCGCCGACAGCACCAACGTCACCGGCGTAAGATCCTTGACCGGATCGTACGGCAGCTTCGCATACAGCCCGGGCGCGATCGCCACGTTCGCCAGCTGCCCCAGAACGATGTTGTAGCCGTCGGCGGGAGATTTTACCGCGGCGGCGAGTCCGATCGTGCCCCCGGACCCGGGGCGGTTCTCGACAATCACTTGCTGGCCCCACGCCTCGGTGAGCTTTTGCGCGAGGGTGCGCGAGATCACGTCCGTCCCGCCGCCCGGCGGAAACGGCGCGATCCAGCGGATCGGCTTGCCGGGATAGGTCTGTGCGTGCGTGGCAGTGGACGCGAGCCCGAGTGCAACCGCTGCGACAAAGCTGAACCGCCGAATTGAATTCATTCTTTCTCCTGTATAAGAATTGGCTAAGAGTGCCTAACATAATGAAGCGCGTGTGCGTTGCGAGCCAGAATTGGGGATGACGCGAAGGGTGGCGCAGCTCATATCGCGAATATGAGCAAGCCGACCGACAAAGTCAGCGCCGATTGTGGCCGCAACCCTTCGGGCTGGCACGAATTTTGGCCCATGGCTTTGTCGCTCCCCTTGTGAATATTCGC
>JACQOK010000347.1 GCA_016202565.1 Betaproteobacteria bacterium
CACCGCAATTCAAATCGAGACCAGGCGAGAACGTGTGTTTCTGACGCATGCTCAATGAGTTAAAGATGGCAAATCGTTCAAACGTTGGGACACTACTGATCCTCAGCATCAAAACCGCAAGCGACATCGAAAACGCTGCCCGCGTCTTCGCATTTCAGCGCAAAGATCGATACGCAGTCGAGCGACCGGCACGCCGGCACCACGCCCCGAGCGCTCACCAGGCCGCGTGTGGACTTGAGTCCGACGATATTGGTAAAGGCGGCAGGCACGCGACCCGATCCGGCGGTGTCGGTGCCCAGGGCGAAGCTCACCATCCCAGTCGAGACCGCAAGCGCCGAGCCCGAGCTCGACCCGCCGGCGATATAGTCCCGTTTGAACGGGTTGAAGCACGCGCCATACGGCGAACGCGTCCCGGTGAGCCCGGTGGCAAACTGGTCCAGGTTGGTCTTGCCGATCAAGAGCGCCCCCGCTTGCTCCAGACGGCTCACGACTGGCGCCGATTGTTCCGCCACATACGAAAAAGCGGGGCACGCTGCGGTGGTCGGGTGGCCGGCCACATCAATATTGTCCTTGACTGCAAATGGCGCGCCGTAGAGCGGAAGCCGCTCTCCCGCCGCTCTCCGCGCTTCAAGCGCCCGCGCCCGCGCTGCGACCTCCGCCTCCGGCATCAGATGGATCCAGATGGGGTTGGCACGAGCTAGCTTGATCGCAGCGTAAACGTCGCGCACGACGGCGCTCGGCGTCAATGCCCCTTTCTCGTAGGCGGTAGCAAGACTCGACAGCTCCAGACTGTATGAGAGTGACATGGAATCAACTAAAGCAAGGCCCATGCCCGCGGCGCAATTGTATGTCGCCAAGCCGGCGTTTGACACGGCGAGAACGCATCGAGTCTAATCGCCTCCTGCCCGCCACAAAGATTGCCAACAATGGGAGGAGGATGATGGAAACTCTGTACCGCATCTTTTCCGGGCTCGCAGTGGCGTTGCTGCCGCTCATGGCCGCTGCGCAAGACTATCCCAGCAAGCCGATCCGGGTGATCCTGTCGGTGCCGGCGGGAGCGACCCCCGACGTGACGGCGCGGCTCATCACGCCCGCATTGTCCCACATACTCGGCCAGCAGCTCGTCGTGGACAATCGTCCCGGAGCGGGCGGGTTGATCGGCGCCGAGATCGCATCGAAAGCGACCGCCGACGGCTACACCATCTTCATCAGCAGCCCGGGGGCGTTGACGATCCTGCCGCATCTGCGCAAGAACGTGCCCTACGACACGCTCCGGGATTTCGCGCCGGTCAGCCTGATCTCGATCGGACCGTTCGTGCTCATCACCCATCCCGCGCTGCCGGCGAAGACGGTGAAGGAGCTGATCGCGCTCGCCAAGGCGCAGCCGGGGAAGCTCAACTACGCCTCGGCCGGCAACGGCGTCGCCAACCATCTCGCGATGGAACTGTTCAAGCAGATGGCGGGCGTCGACATCGTCCACGTGCCGTACAAGGGCGCGCCGCAGGCGGTGAGCGATGTGCTGGCGGGACACATGAACATGATGTTCAACTCGATCGCGCCGATCGTCGCGCACATCAAGGCCGGGCGCGTGCGGGTGCTCGGCATCGCCAGCGCGAAACGCTCGCCGCAGCTGCCTGATGTCCCGACGATCAGCGAAGCAGGCGTGCCCGGATTCGAAGCGGTGAACTGGTTCGGGATGTTTGCCCCGGCCAAGACGCCGCCGCGGATCATCGCGCGGCTGAACGAGACCGTGGTGAAGGTCCTGCGCACGCCGGAGACCCAGTCGCAGTTCGCCGCGCTGGGCGCCGACGTGGTCGGCAGCACGCCCGAAGAGTTCGCGGCGTTCGTCCGCCGCGACATGGAACAGTACGCGAAAATCGTGAAGCTCTCCGGCGCGAAGGTGGACTGAGGATTCGCGAGTGGATCGAGTCTTCTTTGCGATCGGCAGTCTCTCTGCGTTCATCGGCGTAGCGTTGGGAGCCTTCGCCGCTCATGCTCTCAAGGGGCGAATCGATCCCCAACTGCTGATCACCTTCGAAGTCGGCGTGCGATACCAGATGTATCACGCCTTGGCCTTGCTGGCGGTCGGATGGGCTCACACGCGTTGGCCGGGCACGGTCCTCACGACCGGCGGATGGTTGTTCGTCCTCGGAACGGTGCTCTTTTCGGGAAGCCTCTACGCGCTCAGCTTGAGCGGAGCGCGCTGGCTCGGCGCGATCACCCCGTTCGGCGGCATCGCCTTCCTCGCCGGTTGGTTGTGCCTGGCGTGGGCAGCCTGGAAAGGGTAATGCCGCGTGAAGGTCGAGCCAACAAGATGCAAAGCTCGTACAGAAATCCCAGTTGGTCAGGAATGACTCGAGTCGACCCTGACCAGCCGGTCGCCGAACTGTTAATGACCGTCTGGTCTTCGGCCGAAGGCGACAGCCGCTTGATTATGGCAACATGGCAGCATATGGCCGTTAGTACGCATTGAGCGAACACGCCCGAAACCGGCCATCGAAAAATGGCGGCCGCTGGCCAATGTCTGCAATGCGGGACCATTGGTGGACTGGCGCTTTCGGCCATTTCCGGTCGGTCGCGTCCTTTCTTCCGTCGAAGGAGGAGAACGCGAGTACAATCCATAGTATGCCTCGCCACAAGGTTTCCCCATTTATGATGGAAAGACACGCCGGCCTTGCTAACCGCTGTTAGGCGCAATTAGCCAAAACGCAAGAAAGGAGACAGTGCCATGACGAATTTGCAGCCTCAGAAAATCGAGGAGTTAAGAAGTGGCTTCAAGGGAGAGATTCTTCTTCCGAGCCAGGGTGCCTACGAAAGCGCACGTAAGATCTGGAACGCCATGATCGACAAGCGCCCCACGGTCATCGCTCGCTGCGCCACCACGTCGGACGTTATCCGCGGCGTGAACTTCGCGAGGGACAACGGACTCTTGCTCGCCGTCCGCGGCGGCGGGCACAACATCGCCGGTAATGCTATATGCGACGACGGGCTCGTGATCGACCTTTCGACAATGAAGGCCGCGAGCGTCGACCCAGCCGCGCGCCGCGTCACCATCGAAGGCGGTGCCACGCTCGCGGATCTTGACGGCGCCACCCAGGCCCACGGCCTCGCCACACCGGTCGGCATTAACTCCACCACCGGCGTCGCCGGACTGACGCTCGGCGGTGGCTTCGGCTGGCTAAGTCGCAAGTACGGCATGACGGTTGACAACCTCGAGTCCGCCGAGGTCGTGACCGCGGCCGGGGAGGTGGTGCGCGCCAGCGCGACGGAGCATCCCGATCTCTTCTGGGCTCTCTGCGGCGGCGGGGGCAACTTCGGGGTGGTTACCCGCTTCGAGTTCCGACTCCATCCTGTCGGCCCTGACGTGCTGAGTGGACTCATCGTGTACCCGATCTCCGAGGCGAAGTCGGTGCTGCAGAAGTACAGGGACTTTGTCGCCAAGGCGCCGGAGGAACTCGTCGTGTGGGCCGTGCTGCGCCTTGCACCGCCCCTGCCGTTCCTCCCCGAGAAGGTCCACGGAGAGGGGATGATCGCGCTCGCGCTAATCTACGTGGGCGATCCAAAGCAGGGCGAGTCACTCATCGAACCGTTGCGAAAGTTCAGCACCCCGTTGGGCGAACACATTGGCGTCCAGCCGTACGTCGCCTGGCAACAGGCCTTCGACCCTTTGCTCACCCCCGGCGCCCGCAATTATTGGAAGTCCCACAACTTCTCGACGCTCAAGGACGAGCTCTTTGACGCCGTGATCGCGTATATCGGGAAGCTGCCTTCGCCTCAATGCGAAATCTTCTTCGGCGCCATCGGCGGTGCTACCACACGGCCGGCCCCGAACGCCACGGCGTACGCCCATCGTGACGCCCAGTTCGTCATGAACGTCCACGGTCGCTGGGAGAACTCGGCCGATGACAAACGCTGTATCGGCTGGGCGCGCGACTTCTTCAATGCCTCGGCACCTTTCGCCAGCGGCGGTGCTTACGTCAATTTCCTCACCGCCGACGAAGGCGATCGCGTACGCGCCGCGTACGGCCCGAACTACGATCGCCTCGCCCAGGTGAAGCGCAAGTACGACCCGAACAACTTCTTTCGCGTGAACCAGAATATCCAGCCGGTCTGAGAGGCCAGGATGTGTCCAACAACCGGTTGTAACAGACGGCATTTCGCCGCCGCTGAACTGGAGGGTTGAAGGGCCGGTTCGGAGGAGATCGACCGGCAGGTTGGGGTCGGGAGTACGCATTCGCGGAATCAGTAAGCGGCCGTTCGATGGCCCCGCTTTACAATCCTCCCTGACCGTCTCTTTTGGCCGAAATGCCGCCGCACAGGTGAACTGCCGCGGCCGTCCACTCCTCGGCCAACGCGGCTATCTCCTCCCAGCGGTAGTCGATCAGCAGTATGGAGTCGTGGCCGCGAAAGCCGCCTTGATCCATATCAAACCACCCGGCGGTGAGCTCTCCGTGTGGCAAAATGAAGTGTGGAACGCACAAAACGAAGAGTCCCGGATATGGATAAGAAATCTTCCCGCCCGGCCTTGCCGGCGCTGGTCTGTCTGTGTCTCGTCCTACCCGCCTGCGGCAGCATCAGCCTGTGGCCGTTCGGCGGGGAGAAAAGCGAGATTGCGACGCGCACGTCTAACGCGACCGAATACCAGTGCGCCGGGGGCAAGCGCTTCCATTTACGCGATCTCGACAACGGCAGCGCAGCCTGGATCATCTTCCCCGACCGCGAATTTCGCCTGAACAAGGTCGTGACTTCCGCCGCGGGCACGCGCTACAGCAACGGCGCTACCACGCTCGACATGAGCGGCGGCGAAGCAACCCTCACGGATGGATCTGCGGTCTCGTTCACCGGGTGCAAGCCGGCAGGCAAACCGTGATCCGACCGGGGGACGTTAGTCGTTGCGGTGCAGGAGGTCGCGGAGGCGATCGAGCGCCGCCAGGTCCGCCTCTCCTTTTTCCCGCGCGAGATCCAGCGCAACGGCGGCGAGTTCCCGGTAGAGCGATGCGATGCGGGGGTCCCACTTCGCGAGCGCGGCGAGCTGGTGCGCCACCACCGCATCGTCGCCGCGCGCGATCGGGCCGGTGAGCGCCGTGACGGGGCCCAGCTTGAAGACGTTGTCGATCGTCTCGCGCACCAGCGGCTCCATCATGGCGCGGGCGGTATCGCGCGCGATCCCCGCTGTCTCATAGCAGCGCAGTCCCGCCTCCATCAGCGCCACGAGGTAGTTGCACACGATCACGCTCGCGGCGTGGTAGAGCGGCTTGGACTGCGCGTCGATCTCGGTCACGCGGGCGCCGATCTGTTCGAACGCGGGACGCAGCACCGCCAGCGCCGCGCCGTCTCCCTCCGCCGCGCAATAGGTGCCGGCGAAGCTGCGCACCGCATCGTGCGGCTCGGCAAAGCTTTTCAGCGGATGCACGCTTGCCGTGCGGGCTCCGCGCTCGACAGCAGATTTGAGTTCGTCCGAGGACAGCGCGCCGCTGCAGTGAAACACGATGTCGCCCTCGCGCAGCAGGCCGCTTGCGGCGAGCGCCGAGCAGCACGCGGCGATCCGGCCGTCGGGCGGCGTCAGCATCCACACGTCCGCGGCATGCATGTCTTCAAGCGCGTTCACCGCGCGCCCTTTGCCGATGAACGCGACGCCGGAGCGCGTGGCGTGCGGCGTGCCGGAGAGCACGTCCTGGATCGAGAACACGCGCGTCCGTTCCCACAGCGCGCCGAGGGTGCGCCCTACTCTTCCGGCGCCGATGATGTTGAGAGTCTTCATTACTGAGCTTTGCAAAAAGAATATGATGCGCTCAGCCCGCGATTGCCGCGCTCTTCGCAGGCGGAGTATAGACCAATCGCGGACGCCACTGACTTGACAGGGCAGGATGCGCTGATCACACTATGTGATCACAAATTTGGAGCCGCCGTGAGCAGCATCGTTTCCGTCAGCACCCTAGTGGTCCAGCTGCCCACGCGCCGCGAACACAAGTGGACCGGGCTCACCGAACCGATCGGGCGCTACCTCCTCGTCAGGATGACCGACGCCGATGGCCGCGCGGGCTGGGGAGAAGCCGCCGCGCTCAAGGACTGGGGCGGCGAATTCGGACGATACTTCGGCGAGTCGGCGAGCATCGCCGGCCACGTGATCGAACGCTACCTCGCGCCGGCGGTGAAGGGCGTGGACAGCGCGAACATCGTCGAGCTGCACGCGCGCATGGACGCGGTCATCAAGGGCTACCCGTACGCCAAGGCCGCGGTGGAGTTCGCGGCCTACGATCTCGCGGGCAAGCGTCTGGGCGTTCCGGTTCACATGCTCCTCGGCGGCCGCGCGAGAGAGCGGGTGCCGGTCACCCATTCCATCGGGCTCATCGCGATCGAGGAAGCGGAGCGGGAAGCGGCACAGGTTGCAGCCGAGGGCATCCGCACCATCAAAGTCAAGGTCGGCGTCGATGCAAAACGCGATCTCGAGGTGGTGCGCGCGGTACGCAGCGCGGCGGGCCCCGCTATGGACATTTGCGTCGACGCGAACGAAGGCTACAAGACGCCGGGCGAGGCGGTGGTGGTGCTGCGCGCGATGGAACAGTATCGCCTCAAGTATGCCGAGCAGCCGTGCATGGGCATCGAACGCATCGCCGAGGTCGCGCGCGCGCTCGACACGCCGGTGATGGCGGATGAATCGGCCTGGAACGCGCACGACGCGATTCAGATCGTCCAGCAGCACGCGATCGATATCGTCTCGATCTACACCACCAAGCCGGGCGGCCTCTTCAAGGCGATGGAGGTCGCGGCCGTGTGTCGCGCGGCGGGCATCATATGCAACGTCAACGGCTCGATCGAAACCGGCGTGGGCAATCTCGCCAACGTGCAGCTCGCTGCGGCGGCGCCGGCAGTGACGTTGTCCTGCGTCGTGCCGGTCTCCACGCCGGCTGAATATCAGAAAGGACAGATCGGCGGGATCTACTACAAGGACGATCTCATCCGCGTGCCGATGAAGCTCACGGACGGCGCGATCGAGGTGCCCACCGCGCCCGGCATGGGCATCGAGGTGGACGAGGCGAAAGTTGAAAAATACCGTGTTCGCACGTAGTTCGTTTTGTTAGCAAGAGAGTACCGCGCTACAATAAGTGATGCCCCGGCAAATTGAAGATGCCAACATGTCAACCGCTGTTGCTGAGATTGAAGCCAGGATTCGCGAGCTGAGTCGCGAAGACAAAGCTGACCTTGTCAGATCTCTCATAGCAGACCTGGATGGACCGCCTGACGCCGATGTCGAGCGCGCGTGGTTGGAAGAGGCCAAGAGGCGTCATCGCGAGATCGCTGAAGGCAAGGTGCAGCCGGTTTCTGGCGAGAAGGTGTTCGCGAATCTGCACGCGCGTCTGAAGAAATGAGACTGGAGTTCCACCCCGAGGCGGAGTTGGAACTCATTGAGGCAGCAGTTCACTACGAACTTCAAGTCCCCGGACTGGGGAGGCGCCTTGAGGCCGAAATTCGACGCGCGACCGATCTCCTGCTCCAGCATCCCGGGATTGGTCCCCACGTCGATCCTGACTTGCGCAAGTTCGTTCTCGGACGTTTTCCCTTCATGCTCATCTACTCCGTCGCACGGGATGTGTTGCGGATCGAGGTTGTCGCACACCAGAGTCGATTGCCCGGGTACTGGAAGTCAAGAATAGACCGCTAACCGTCGAGCGCTGCAAGAGTATGTGATGCGTAAGGAAATCGTTGAGCGGCAGGTGAAAGCGATGCGGGAAGCGGGGCTCGACGCCATGATCTCCTGCTCCCCGGAGAATTTCGCCTATCTCACGGGCTTCGTCGTGCCCTCGCAGCCGCTCATCCGGCACCGCCACGCCATGGTGATCGTGACCGCTGATGGCCGCACCGCCATTTTCAGCGTGGACATGGAAGCGACCACCATCAAGCGCCGCGAGCCCGCCACGCCGGCCCGCATCTGGGCCGAGTTCACCGACAGCGCGATGGCCGTGCTCGCCGAGCAGTTGAAGTCGCTCGGGCTCGCTTCCTCGCGCATCGGTATCGAGATGGACTACCTGCCGGCCGGCGATTTCGAGCGGCTGCGGCGCGAGCTGCCGCAGGCGAGCTTCGCACCCGATGAGGCGATTCTCGCGCGGCTGCGGCAGATCAAGACGAAGGACGAAATCGATCTGCTGCGGCGGCTTTCGCGCATCGCCGACCAGTCAATCACCGACGCGCTGGCAGCGGTGCGGGCAGGCGATTCCGAGATGGACATCGCGGCGCACATGACGCGCAACATCTACACGCTCGGCGCCGAGCACTTCAAGCTGATGATCGTCGCCACCGGCGAGCGCAGCCAGCTCCCGAACGTGGGGCCGTCGGAGCGGCGGCTGCAGGCGCAGGATGTTTGCCGCGTCGAGATTTTCTCGGTGATCGCCGGTTACCAGGCGGGCGTGTGCCGCACGGCGGTGGTGCAGCAGGCCCCGCCGCACGCCGAAAAGATCTGGCGGAACCTGGTCGAATGCAAGTACCTTATCATGGACATGATCAAACCCGGCGCGAGCTGCCGTGCTATTTACGAGGCGTTCCTCCGCAAACTCTCGGAGCTGAACCTGCCGCCGATCTCGTTTGTCGGTCATGGGATCGGTCTGCACCTGCACGAGGATCCGTACATCGGCAAGACGCCCGAGATCGGTAAGAGCGGCGACGCTCGACTTCACGCCGGCATGGTGCTGGGAGTCGAGCCCCTCTGCTATCAGACCGGCTACGGCTACGGCATGCAGAACAAGGACATGATGCTGGTGACCGAAAGTGGCTGCGAGCTGCTGTCCGACTACGCCAACACCGACCGGCTGCTCGTCATCCACTAACGTAACAAATCAAAAAACATTAGCCGCAGATAAACGCAGATAAACGCCGATGAAAATCAAAACAGGAGGACATTCATGGGGTTGGTTTTATCTGCGTCCATCGGCGTTCATCGGCGGCTGCCCTTAGGTTTTTCTGTGACTACGCGTCTACCATGCATACCCTGATCGAAAACCTCGAATTCATTCTCACCGTCGATAAGGAAGACCGCGTTCTGAACCGCGCCTCCGTCGTAGTCGAAAACGACCGTATCCTCGATGTCGGCCCCGCCGCGGAGGTCGCGCAGCGCCACCCGCGCGCTTCCTTCGACGCGGTGATCGACGGCAGCCGCTATGGGATGACGCCCGGCTTCATCGATTCGCACGTGCATCTGTCGGAGACCTTGTCGCGCGCGGTCTTCCCCGACAATCTCGCCACGCGCGCCTGGGTGTTCCACTGGGCGAAGCCGTTCTACGCCAGCGTCGATGGCCGTGACGAGGTCGTCGGCACCCTGATCGGCCTGGCGGAAATGCTCCGCTGCGGCACCACCTCCTTCCTCGACATGGGCGCGCAGAACGATGTCGCCGGTGTCGTCCGTGCCATCGACGAGACGGGGATGCGCGGGATCACCGGCCGGCACGCGTGCGACGTGCGCCCGGAGAAGATTCCCGAGGGCTGGACCGAGGAGATGATGGCGCATCATTTCTTCCCCAACGCTAAAGTGGCGCTCGCGGAACTCGAGGCAACCGTGAAGAGGCACCACGGCGCCGCGGGCGGCCGGGTGCGCTGCTGGGTGAATATCGAGGGCAAGGAACCGTGCAGTCTGGAACTGCACGTCGGTTCCCGCGCGCTGGCCGAGAAGCTCGGCGTCGGCACGACCTACCATCTTGCGACCAGTATCGAGGAAGCACGGGTTTCGGAGAAGAAATACGGCGTGTGGCCGGTGTCGCGTATCGCCAACGCCGGCGGCCTCGGGCCGAATCTCGCCATCGCCCATTGCGTCGCGGTCACCGATGAAGAGATCGAGCGCATGGCCAGGGCCGGCACCATGGTCGCCTTCTGTCCGGCCACTTCGATCAAGCTCGCCAAGGGCGCGAGCAAAATCGGCAAATACCCGGAGATGCTCGCGGCCGGCATCCGCATCGGCATCGGCACCGACGGCGTGTCCGCCGGCGGCAACCTGAACCTGATGCGACAGATGTACCTGGTTGCCGGCATGTTCAAGGACGCCCGCATGGATTCGACGCTGGTTGGCGCGAAAAAGGCGCTCCGCATGGCGACCATCGAGGGGGCGCAACTTCTCGGCTGGGACCCGGAAATCGGTTCGATCGAGCGCGGCAAGAAGGCCGATTTCGTGCTGTTCGACCTCGACCATTTCGAGTGGGTGCCGTATGGCGACCCGCTGCAGGCGGTGGTGTATTCGGCGAGCCCGGCCTCGATCGCGCAAACCTGGGTCGACGGCAAGGCGTTATTCAGAGACGGCAAGGTGCAGTCGCTCGACGAAACGGCCTTGCACCGTGAAGCGCGCGAGCGCGCCGCCGCGGTAGTCAAGCGTGCCGGGCTATCCTCCGCTCATACCCCCACCGTGACCAGCACCTACGATTGATCGAGGCGCGCACACCTCGGGCGAACACGGTCGACGCCTCCAACGACCTGACACAGAAAATCGTAGGTTGGGGTGAACGCGTGAACCCCAACACCTCGGCGTTCGTGCGTGTTGGGCATCACTTCGTTCAGCCCAACCTACGTGTTCTAGGCAAGCGCGATCGACGCGCCCAGCACCTGCCGCAGCGAAGTCTCGACAGCATTACGCGTCAAATCCCGGGTGATGAATACGATGCGCGTGCTGCGATCCTCATCGGGCCAGTCTCGAAGCTCCGCCGGCGGATAGAAGATGTGCTGCACGCCCTGGATGACCACCGGGCCGCGCTTTCCGTTAAAGTTGACCAGTCCCTTTAGCCGCAGCAGATTTTCTCCGCGGCTCGCAAGGAGCAGCTCCAGCCATTCGAGAAAGGGCGTCCACTCGAGCGGTTCGTTGATGCGGATACAGAAGGCGGCAACGCGCTCGTCATGCCGCTCGAGTCCGCGATGCCGATGGCGCGGGTCCTGCATCAGATAAGCCTCCTCGTTAATCCATGCGCGCACCGCCTGGGTCTTCGCGTGCAGGCCGAAGCCCGTCGCGTCGAACAGTTGTTCCGGGCCGGGGAATCTGCCCGGAGCAGACACGAGCAGATCGGCTGCGGGATTGAGCGCACGCAGGCGGTCGCGCAACGACTCGATTTGTGACGGCGTTGCAAGATCGGTCTTGGTGAGAACCAGCCGATCGGCTATTGCGGCCTGCTTCACTGCCTCCATGTGGGCATCGAGCTCGCTTTCTCCCAGGACGGCATCGACGGTGGCGACCAGACTGGCCAGTCGGTAGCCGCCGTGCAGGCTGCGCTCGCCGATCAGGGTCTGGACGAGCGGAGCGGGGTCGGCAAGACCCGTCGTTTCCACGACCACCCGCGCGAACCGAGGAATCGATCCCGCTTCTCGCAGCGACCACAGCTCCCGCAGACTGGAAACGAGATCATCGCGCATGGCGCAGCAAAGGCAGCCGGAGCCGAGCAACACGACCTCTTCGGTGACCTCGCGCACCAGCAAATGATCGAGGCCGACTTCTCCCAGTTCGTTGATCACGACGGCGGTATCGCTCATGCCGGGATGCTCGAGCAGAGACTTGAGCAACGTCGTCTTGCCGCTGCCCAGAAACCCGGTCAGGACGAAGACGGGAATGGGGGTCGACAGCATGACACCACAGGCTATCTCAAAAATCCTTCTGACGCGTGCACCCCCTTCGACAGGGCTCGGGACAGGCCTCGACTTCGTGCCCGTTCGTCTCGAGCGTAGCGCAGCGAAGTCGAGAGACGTACTGCGACGCAGTTTATTCCGAGCACGGCCCGATTCATCCCTCGACTTCGTCGCTTCGCTCCTACGCTCGGGGCGAACGGGTGACGCGAGGGGCTCGGGGCGAACGGGTGACGCGAGGGGCTCGGGACGAACGGCATTTTCAGATAAGTTCTAAATCGCGAACTGCGCCGGCGTGCCGCAGAGTCGGTTCAGGCCTCGAACGTTTCGCCGCGCAGCGCGGCGAGCGGTCCGGACGTGCCGCGAAACACGGAGGACTTGATGAGATACGAAGCCGTGTTGCGGATGTCGCGTTCGATCGCGCGCCGCGCCGCGGCCGGATCCCGCTTCGCCAGCGCCTCCAGCACGTCGCTGTGCGCGCTCGCGTCCCACGGCATGTCCGGCGAGACCAGCGAGAAGTACATGATCGGTCCCGCCTGCAGCCACAGCGGCTCGATCAACGGCAGCAGCACTTCGGAATTCGCTGCCTCATACAAAGTGAAGTGGAACTCCTGGTTCCGGGCGAGGCAGCCGACGATGTCCCGCTCCTTGATCGCGCGCAGCAGATCGGCGTTCACCTTTTCCAGGCGTTTGATGAGTTGCGGCGTCGCGCGGCGGCACGCCATTTCGGCGGCCATGCCCTCGAGCGCCTGGCGCACCTTGGCGAGCTCGTCGAAGCGCGCCTGCGTCATCCGCGGCACGCACACCGTGCGGTTGGGCAGCATTTCCAGCACGTTGGCCGCGGTGAGCTGATTGATCGCTTCGCGCACCGGCATCGCGCTGGTGCCAAGATCGTCGGCGAGCTTGCGCAGGGAAATGGTCTGGCCGGGGACGAACGCGCCCACCATCAG
>JACQOK010000038.1 GCA_016202565.1 Betaproteobacteria bacterium
GAGGCGAAGCCGGGACAGATCCTGATTTCGCAGCGGGTGCTGGGGCACGTCGAGGGGATGGTGCAGGCCGAGCCGGTGAGCGAGCTCGTGCTCAAGGGATTTCGGCGCCCGGTGCAGGTTTTCAATGTGTCGGCATTGCGTGAGCGATGAGCCACCCGTCCGCTACGGGCGGGGTGGTGCACGTTATGGGAGGCTGACGCAGCGACTGACTTCTTGGAGGGGGCGATGAACAAGAAGGCCACGAAGCCGAAACGACCGTGTGCGGACCTCGAGCGCGAGGTGAAGGAACTCAAGCACGCGCTGTCCGAGGCGCAAGAGCAGCAGGCTGCGGTGAGCGACGTCCTTCGGGAAATTGCCGGCGCGCGGACCGACGTTGTGTCGGTGCTGCAGGTGGTTGCCGGGCATGCCATGCGGTTATGTCGGACACGGGACGCCCGCATCTGGCTCGTGGAGGGCGATTGCATGACGTATGTCGCCGGCCGCGGCCGCATGCCCGCCTCGACGGCGGGTCTTACGGTAACTCTCGACCGCGGTTCCGTGCCGGGCAGGGCCGTGCTCGATCGCAGGCCGATCCATGTCAAAGACTTCGTGGCAGAACCTCCCGACAAGTATCCGGTTTCACGCGAGATACAGAAGAAACACGGTGCCACATTGCGCACGATGCTCGCAGTGCCGCTCATGCGGGAGAACCGCGCCCTCGGCGTCATTCTGCTGCGCAAAAGCGTGGTTCAGCCGCTCACCAGGCAGCATATCGCGCTGGTCCAGACCTTCGCGAACCAGGCGGCGATCGCGATCGAGAACGCCCGGCTGTTCAACGAGACGAAGGAAGCGCTCGAGCAGCAGACCGTGATCAGCGAGATCCTGCGCGTGATCAGCAGTTCTCCGACTGATACGCAACCTGTCTTCGACGCAATTGTGAAAAGCGGTTTCAACTTGTTCGGCGGCTCCCATGTGACGCTTCGGCTTGTCAAAGGCGACCTTGTTGAGACAGTGGCAAGCACGCAGCCGGCGTACGCTACAAGCAAGGGAGTTCCTAATCCAGTTGCCGACGATAGTCATCCATCATCCCGGGCTATCCTGCGCCGTCGGGTCGTGCAGATTCCGGATGTTTTTGCCGAAGAATGGATTAACGCCAGAACCAGGCAACGCGGCAAACAAATAGGTTACCGGGCGCTCATGGTGGTTCCCATGCTACGGGAGGACACTGCGATCGGCGTCATCGTCGTTAATCGCGCGACGCCTGGGCCATTCGCGGACAAGCAGGTCGCGCTGCTCAAGACCTTCGCTGATCAGGCGGTGATCGCAATCGAGAACGTGCGGTTGTTCAAGCAACTGCAGGCGCGCAATGCGGAGATCACGGAAGCCCTTGAGCAACAGACGGCGACCAGCGAAATCCTGCGCGTTATTTCGAGCTCGCCCACCGATGTTCAGCCAGTGTTCGATACGATCGCGGAGAGTGCGGTTCAGCTGTGCGGCGGCGTTCAAGCATGGGTAAATCGCTTCGACGGCGAGATGAGCCACATTGTGAGCCACGCCAATGTTGCGCCGGAAGTGGCGGATTTCTGGCGCAAGGAGTTCGCGTCATTCCCGCTGCACCGAAAATGGGTTACGACACGCGCGATCCTCAGCGGTCGCGTCGAACACGTTCCCGATGTCGAACAGGATGCCGAGTATGACCATGCGACCGCGCGGACAGGCAACTATCGAAGCGCCCTGGCAGTGCCGCTGGTGCAGGAAGGCCGGATGATCGGCGCGATCGGCGTCGGTAGGAAGGACCCCGGCCCGTTCCCCGAGTCGCAGATCAAGCTTCTTGAGACCTTTGCCGACCAGGCCGTCATCGCGGTCCAGAACGTGCGATTGTTCAACGAGACGAAGGAAGCGCTAGAGCGGCAGACGGCTACGGCAGAGATACTCCGCGTGATCTCCAGCTCGCCGACCGACGTGCAACCAGTTCTGCATACCGTCGCGGAGAATGCCACGCGGGTCTGCGAGGCAGGAGACGCCGGAGTGCTGCTCATCGATGGCGGAGCGCTTCGCATGGCTGCGCATTTCGGGACGATCCCCACCATCTGGCACGATGACAGGCTCCCCATCACTCGCGGGACTGCCGCCGGACGCGCCGTTCTTGAGCGCGCCGCTGTACACGTGCCGGATTTGCTCGCTGCCGGTGACGAATTCCCGGAAGGCCGGGTGCTTGGCGCCCGCTACGGACACCGCACGGCGCTGGCCACTCCGCTCCTGCGCGAGGGGACGGCCATCGGCGTGCTGTTAATCCGTCGCACCGAGGTGCGACCGTTCACCGACAAGCAGATTGCCCTCCTCAACACCTTCGCCGATCAGGCGGTTATCGCCATAGAAAACGTGCGGCTGTTCAGGGAGCTGCAGTTGCGCAACGCTGAAATCACGGAGGCGCTCGAGCAGCAGACCGCGACGAGCGAGATTCTTCGGGTCATTTCTAGCTCACCCACTGATACTCAGCCCGTGTTCGACACCATCGCAAGAAGCGCGATGAGCTTGTGCGGTGCTGCTATTGGCGTGGTCTCGCGATACGATGGTGAACTGATACATCTGGCAGCGCATTCACATGTCAGCGCTGAGGGCGCCGAGGCCATGCGGCAAATGTTCCCGATGCCTCCAGCGCGGAGCGGTATACACGGACGGATAGTCCTCGAAGGAGCGGTCGTCCATATCCCGAACATAGAGGCGGATACCGAGTATAGCCAGTTACTCAAAGATGCTCTTCACATCCGTAGCGCCGTCGGTGTTCCGATGGTGCGTGACGGTCTGGTGATCGGTGCCGTCGCGGTAGCTCGGCTCGAGCATCTCCCCTTTAGCGAAAAGGAAATTGCGCTCCTTCAGACTTTTGCAGCGCAGGCCGTGATCGCGATCGAGAACGTGCGGTTATTCAACGAGCTTCAGGCGCGCAACGCCGAAGTCACCGAATCGCTGGAGCAGCAGACCGCAACTGCGGAAATCCTGCGCGTCATCAGCACTACGCCGACCGATGTGACGCCGGTTCTGGAAATGGTTGCACGGCGGGCAGCCGAGATCTGTGATGCGTATGACACACGGCTCTTTATCGTCGATCGCAACGCCGTCAAGTATGTCGCCGGTTTTGGCGAGGTGCCGTTTTCCCCGGATGCTTATATTTTGCCGTTGAACCGAGGCTTGATCACCGGCCGGGCGATCATGGATCGCACAATCGTCCATATCGAGGATGTTGCTGCCTTGCCGAAGGAAGAATACCGCGAGGCGCTCGAATATCAGCAGCGCTATGGGTATCGCACCATCCTGGCAGTCCCGCTGGTGCGAGAGGAGAAAGCGTTTGGCGTGATCACGCTTCGGCGCAATGAAGTGCGCCCGTTCACAGCAAAGCAGGTGGATCTCGTCAAGACTTTTGCTGACCAGGCGGTCATCGCGATCGAGAATGTGCGGCTGTTCAAGGAGATCAACGAGGCGCTGGAACAACAGACAGCCACCAGTGAAGTGCTGAAAGTGATCAGCCGCTCCACGTTCGACCTCGATCCGGTGATCAAAACCCTGGTCGAGAATGCGCGCAAACTTTGCGACGCGGACACCGCGACGATTGCGCGCGCGGACAAGGATGGCAATTACGTGCCCGTAACCCTAAGTTCGCTCAAACCAGAGCCGGAGTTGCTCGCTTACGTACAACGCCACCCCATTCGTCCTGACCGTGAGACCGCGGTGGGCCGAGCGGTACTCGAACGCCGCCCGGTTCATATCCCGGACGTGCTTGCAGACCCTGAGTACGGCAGGAGTGACCTTGCAAAGCTCCGCGAGTTTCGGACCATACTGGCGGTGCCCATGCTGCGCGAAGGCGAGCCGATTGGCGTATTCGGCTTGACCCGAACGAAGGAAGTGCGGCCATTCACCGAAAAGCAAATCGAGCTGGTGACGACCTTCGCCGACCAGGCGGTGATCGCCATCGAAAACGTGCGGCTGTTTCACGAAATCCAGGAGAAGAGCCGCCAGCTCGAGATCGCGAACAAGCACAAGTCCGAGTTTCTCGCCAACATGTCGCACGAGCTGCGCACGCCGCTCAACTGCATCATCGGGTTCTCCGAGATGCTGCTCGCGAGCATGTTCGGCGAGATCAACGCGAAGCAGGAGGAGTACCTGAACGACATCCTGTCCTCGGGCCGCCACC
>JACQOK010000323.1 GCA_016202565.1 Betaproteobacteria bacterium
ATGTAGCGGCGGTTGTTGGCGACGTGGTTGCGGCCCTTCACGATCAGCAGCTCGCACGGACCCGAAACCTCGGATGCAATGCGCTTCGCATTGTGCGGGGGCGTGAGATTGTCGAGTTCGCCGCCGACGACGAAGATCGGGCAGGTGATGTTCTTCGCCACGCCTTCCAGCGTGAGCGTCTTCGCCACTTCGCGCGCCTCGTCCATGGTCTTGGAATGGGAACGCACGCGGAACGCTTCGCGCGAGAGCTCGTTGCGGCCGTCGAAGGTTTCCACCCAGCTGTAAGGGCCGGAGAGCGAGATGCAGGCCCTGGCGCGTTTCTCGAATGCTGCGGCACGCGCCGCATAGTAGCCGCCGAGCGAAACACCCCAGAGGCCGGCGCGACTGGAATCGAGATCATTGCGGGTCTCGATGTAGTCGAACACGGCCATGACCGGCACTTCAAAATCACCGCGGATCGGAAAATCATACTCCGCTTCACCCTGGCCGGGCCCGTCGAACGAGAGCGTCGCCATGCCGCGCGCGAGAAAAATGTTCTCGTAGACGTCGAGTTCCTCCTTGGTGGAATCGAGCCCGACGCACATCAGGATCACCGGCGGCCTGGCATCGCCCGCAGGCTTGCGCAGGATGCCATAGAGCGCCCTGCCTTCATACGGAATGGCGACGCGTTCCCCCGGCGGATCGATGAACGGAAGCGCGAGCTGGCGGCACTCGATGACTTTTCGATGCGCATGGCGCATCTGCTCGATGTCGTGCACGAACATGAACTTGCCGAAGTGATAACAGATCGCGGCGCGCGTCAGGTGCTGACCGGCCGAGTGGCGATAGCCGTCCGCAAGCGCCTGCTTCCCGAGTGCCTCGTGCGTTGCGGCGCGATCCGACCATGCAGCGCACCATTCGTCCCAGCGCGCGATCGATGCCGTCACTTCTTCGAAGTCGGTGAGCGGCACCCCGCTCGAGACGAAACGCGGCGCCCAGTTGTGGATCGCGATCTCGACCCGTTTGTCCTTGGTTACTGTCGCGTTCATTTATCGAGGCGTCCTCACAGCGGCTTCATGCCGATGTCCTTGATGAGCTTCGCGAGCCGCGCGTATTCGTCGCGCTGCAGCTTGTGAAAGTCCTCGGGCGAACCAAAGCTCGGCTCGGCGCCCTGTTTCTGAAAACGCTCGCGTGTGTCGCCGTCCTTCAGCACCTTCGCGATATCCGCATTGAGCGTGTTGATCGTGCGCCGCGGCACTCCCGCCGGCGCGACAATGCCGAACCACGAATCGGACTGGTACTGCGGGAACCCCGATTCCGTCGTCGTCGGCACGTCGGGGAGCGCGACCGACCGCTTCGGCGTCGCCACGGCGATTGCCTTGAGCCGACCTTCTTTCAGCATCGGCATGACCGCCGGCAACGGAAATACATAGAAGTGCACGCGGCCGGCAAGCATTTCACTGAATATGTCGGGCAGGGTCTTGAATGGAACGTGCACCGCTTTGATGCCGGCCGCCGCCACAAACATCTCGCCGGCCAGATGGGAAGAGCTGCCGATACCAGCAGAACCGAAATTGAATTGTCCCGGCCTGGACTTGGCCAACGCAATCAGCTCGGTGACATTTTTGGCGGATACACCGGTGCCGAGCACCACCACATTGGGAATGGAAGCCACCAGCCCCACCGCAGTGAAGTCCTTCAATGGGTCGTAGGGCTTCTGCTCGCGGATGAGCACGTTGGAAAGATGCGGTTGGCCGATCATGGCCACGGTGTAGCCATCGGTGGTCCCCTTGAGCACGATCTGGCTGCCGATCAGCCCGCCGGCGCCGGGCCGGTTGTCGATCACCACCTGCTGGCCGTAGATGTCCGCAAGTTTCTGCCCGACCGTGCGCGCGAGAAAATCGCTCGCCGCTCCCGGCGGAAACGGCACGACCATGCGGATCGGCTTCGTAGGGTAGAGCGGTCCTGCGCCCTTCGCAGCGCCCTCCGCCGCCCATGTCCCGCTTGCCATCGCGCAGCAAGCCGCCGCAAACGCGGCGCCAATGATCTTCCACCGCAATGCATCCATACTGATCTCTCCTTTCAGCCTGCCCGGCCGAGCTGGCGGGCCAGCCAGTCCGCCGACTGAGTGCGGTACTTGTAGGCGCGGTTATTCGCAACGTGATTGCCGTCTTCTATCAGGCAGAATTCGACCGGGCCCCGCGCCTCACGGGCGAGCCTTTCCCCGTCCTGCCACGGCACGAGGCGGTCGAGTTTGCCGGCCATCACGAACAGCGGGCAGGTGATTTTTGCCGCCACGCCTCTGAGACTCAAGGCGGCGCCGAGCTTCAGCGCGTCCGCCTGCGTGCCGCACTTGGCGCGCACGCGAAACGCTTCGCGCGTAAGTTCCGGCAAGCTCGACCAGATTTCGGCCCACTCATACGGCCCCGAGAGCGCGATACAGGCTTTCACGCGTTTCTCGAACGCCGCTGCGCGCGGCGCATAATAGCCGCCGAGCGATACACCCCACAGACCGATCCGGGTGGCGTCGAGGTCGGGGCGTTGCTCCACCCAGTCGACGACCGATTTCACCGGCGCTTCGTAATCGCCGCGAATCGGCAGCTCATACTCGGCTTCACCCTGGCCGGGACCATCGAACGTGAGAGTCGCCATGCCCCGCGCGAGAAACACGTTTTCGTTCGTGTCCATCTCTTCTTTCGCCGAGTCGAGCCCCATGCACATGACAACGATCGGCGGCCTGGTCGCGCCTGCCGGTTTGCGCAGGATGCCGAACAGCCGCGTGCCCTCATGGGGAATCTCCACGCGCTCGCCAGGCGGATCCAGCAGTGGCAGCGCGCGCATGCGGCATTCGACCGCCTTGCGATGCGCGCCACGCATCTGCTCGTAGTCGTTGACGAACACGAATTTGGCGAAGTGGTAGCACACTGCCGCCCGCGTGAAGTGCGCGCCGGCCGAAAGCCCGTAGCCCGCGGCGAGCGACTGGTTGCCCAGTTCCTCGTGCAGCGCGGCGCGCGCGCACCAAGCCTGGCACCACTCCTCCCAGCGCGCGATGCCGGCGGTGACTTCCTGAAAGTCGGTGAGCGGCACGCCATTGGCGACAAAACGCGGCGCCCAGTGGTGGATCGCCACCTGTACCCTGGAATCGGGCGTGGCCGCATGTTCAGCGCGGTGTCGAGAATCGTCCATCGTCAAACCAACTTTTAGAGTGCCTAACATAATGAAACACGTGTGCGTTGCGAGCCAGAATTGGGGATGACGCGAAGGGTGGTGCAGCTCATATCGCGAATATGAGCAAGCCGCCCGACAAAGTCAGCCGCAATTGTGGCCGCAACCCTTCGGGCTGGCACGAATTTTGGCCCATGGCTTTGTCGCTCACCTTGTCAATATTCGCGATATTGACTGCGGCGAGCTTCGCGCCCTGAGCCAAAATTCGTGCCAGCGCAGCACGCGCTTCATTATGTTAGGCACTCTAAAAGTTGGTTCGACGATGGACGATTCTCAACACCGCGCTGAACATGCGGCCAC
>JACQOK010000039.1 GCA_016202565.1 Betaproteobacteria bacterium
GAAGCGGATTCCGGGAATTCCTCTCCCGGATTTCATTTCATTCCATCCGGGCTACCTTCCCCTGCAAGTTTTATGACACAGTAGAGTTAATATTTGCGATATTATTAATAACTACGCCCCGCTCCTCGCATTCATCACGTTTTGGCCACAACGCATCACGCGCCTATTATTGAGATAGGTTCTAATTGAATTCGCAATTTCCCGCGCCTTTCCACACCTGGTTGTCGAAGCTGTTTCCGTTCCTGCGCTGGCGGGCGCTCGTCACGCGGGACACGCTGCGCGCGGACGCGATGGCCGGCCTGGTGGGTGCAGCCATCGTGCTGCCCCAGGGCGTCGCCTTCGCCACGCTCGCCGGCATGCCGCCGCAGTACGGGCTCTACGCCGCGATGGTGCCGGCAGTCGTTGCCGCGCTGTTCGGCTCTTCCTGGCACCTCGTTTCGGGCCCGACCAACGTGATCTCGATCGTCGTGTTCGCGAGCCTGAGCCCGCTGGCAGCGCCCGGCAGTCCGGAATACATCCGCCTTGTGCTCACACTCACTTTTCTGACCGGGGTGATGCAGCTTGGCATGGGGCTCGCCCGCATGGGCGTGCTGGTCAACTTCATTTCGCATACCGTAATCGTCAGCTTCACCGCCGGCGCGGCATGCCTGATCATCGCGGCACAGATCCAGAATTTTTTCGGGCTGGACATCGAACGCGGTGCGTCATTTTCCGAGACGCTGACCCAGTTTCTGCTGAACCTCGACGACGTCAACCTCTATGTGACGGCAGTCGGCGTCATCACGCTGCTGTCCGGCATTGCCGCCCGCCGCTTCTTCCCGCGGTTTCCGTACATGATCGTAGCCATGCTCGTCGGCAGCGCCGTCGCCTTTGGACTCAACGCGCTTTTTGGTGCGGATGTCACCCGCATTGCCACTCTCGGCGCGCTGCCTGCCGCGCTGCCCGCGCTCTCCGCCCCCGACCTCTCGCCGAACACGCTCAAGAACACGCTCCCGGTGGCGCTCGCCGTAACCATACTTGCGCTCACCGAAGCGGTGTCGATCGCGCGCGCGCTCGCCATCCGCTCCGGCCAGCGGATCGACGCCAACCAGGAATTCATCGGTCAGGGACTGTCCAACATCTGCGGCAGCTTTTTCTCCGCGTATGCCAGCAGCGGGTCATTCAACCGCAGCGGCGCCAACCAGGAGGCGGGCGCGCGCACGCCGCTTGCGGCCATCTTTTCCGCTTTTCTCCTGATCGCGATCCTGTTCGCGGTCGGCCCCCTGGTCGCTTACCTGCCGCTTGCGGTGATGGGGGCGATCCTGTTCATGGTGGCCTACGGCCTGTTCGACCTGCATCATATGCGCAACATCGCGAGGACCAGCCGTCAGGAAACAGCGGTGATGCTGCTCACGTTCCTTGCCGCGGTGTTCGCCGACCTCGAGTTCGCAATTTACGCCGGCGTATTGCTGTCGCTCCTGTTGTATCTCACGCGCACTTCGCGCCCGCTGATACTCGACGTCAAGCCGGATCCCGCCCCCGACAGCTATCATTACACCGCGGACAGCGGGTTGCCCGACTGCCCCCAGCTCCAGATGCTGCGCCTCCACGGCTCGCTCTTTTTCGGCGCGGTCGCCCACGTGCAGCGCCATCTCGAGCTGATCGACGAAATCAACCCGCAGCAGAAGCATGTCCTGATCGTCGCGAGCGGCATCAACTTCATCGACATCGCCGGGGCGGAAATGCTCGCGCAGGAGGCGCGGCGCCGGCGCAGGATGGGCGGCGGTCTCTACTTCTACCGCCTGAAGGACACTCCGCGCGCGTTGCTCGAAAAGGGCAGCTACCTGACGGCAGTGGGGTGGGAAAACATCTTTCCGGTGAAAACGCGCGCGATTGCCTCGATCTATCCCAAACTCGATTCCGACATCTGCCGCACCTGCCGGGCGCGCATATTCCACGAATGCCGCGCAGCGTTGCCCAACGGCCAACTGCGCCCGCCGGAATCCCCGCGATCACGGGAATAGCATCGGCTATTCTCCGGCTGCCGTTTGCTGGCGTTTCAGTACGACGGCGCGGTGGCCGCGCAGCATCGCGCCAAGGATGATAAAAGCGCCCACGCCGAGGGCGGCCACGAGAAAGACGAAGCTCGCGGATCGCAGCCCGACCATGGTGCCCGGGCTCAGATCCACCATATCAAGCTGGGCGAGGTAGACCGGAACCACGAGGCCACGGCTGACCGCCACGATCAGCATGATCGCGGCCATCACCACCCGGATCACGTACGGCCTCACGTAGGTGGTGCCGATCGCGCCAAGTTGGACGCCGAACAGGGAGCCGGCGAGCAGGATCAGCGCAAGCCGGATATCCACCAGCCCGTGCAACGCATACTTGATGCTTCCGCCCAACCCCATCACGAACGCGATGACGAGTTCCGTTGCGCTCGCGATCAACGCAGGCGCGCCCAGGACGTAGATCATTCCCGGCACGCCGATGAACCCGCCCACTGCAATGGTGGCCGCCAGCATGCCGGTCGCGAATCCAAGCGGGATCGTGAACAGCGCGGAGATCCGGATTCCGGCTGTCTTGAAATGCATCATCGTTCCGGGAATCTCCACCGACTGGACCCAGCGTGCGAGGCGCGAAGGCTTCTCCTCCAGATGGGTCCGGCCGGACCGATAAATCTTTACCGCATCGAGCAGCACGTAGCCGCCGACGATGGTGAGCACGACGACGAACGCGAGGCTCACATAGAGGTTGGAACCGGCCTCCCCGAAACTGGCGTTGATCCGCTGCTGGATGTCGGCGCCGACCCACACGCCCACCGCCGCCGATGCCGCGATCACCAGCCCGAGCTTGACGTCGACATGGCCGTACTTGGCGCGCCTGCATGCGCCGACCAGCGCTTTCGGGAACTTGTGGCACATGTTGCTGGCAACGGCGATTACGCCAGGCACGCCCATGCTCATCATTGCCGGAGTGAGCACAAAGGCGCCTCCCGAGCCGATGAAGCCGCTCACCAGCCCGCCGACGAAGCCGATCAGCAGCAGCGCAGCAACGCTACCGCTGGCAAGCTCGATGAACTGGGCGGAGGCATACTCCATCCGGTTATTCCCTGCGCAGGGCCCGGATGCCGAGCACTTCCCAGAAATATGCGGTGAATGCTCCGTGCGCGATCGAGAAGACGAAGGCCGCAAGGATCGGCAGCGCGGGGTAAAAACCGTCGGTTCGCGTGAAATTCTCCATGACCTCTTTCTCATGGAGATACAGCAGCAGATAGAGGGCGCCTGAAACCGCGCCTGAAAGGCAGAGCTTCCAGTACGGCTTGCTCGAGTACACCAAGTTCCTCCTCGTAATCTTATGCTATAAGGATAGCAAAAAAGCACGTTACACGACGCCGTTTTGGATCAATATTGTTGATCGCAGCATCAATCCGACGATATGCCCGCCAGAGTTCACGCACACAATCACTGAAATTCATGCTGGCACCGCATCAGATCCTTCCCTTTCTGCGCTGGTTTCCTCTATCGCGCAGCGTCCTGCGCGCCGATGCCATTGCCGGCACCACGGTCGCGCTCATACTGATCCCCCAGTCGATGGCCTACGCCCAGCTCGCCGGCATGCCGGCCTACTATGGCCTGTACGCGGCCTTTCTGCCGGTGATCGTGGGCGCGCTGTGGGGTTCATCCCATCAGCTCGCGACCGGACCGGTGGCCATGGTGTCATTGTTGACGGGCTCGACGCTGGCGCAATTTGCTTCTCCCGGCAGTGAACAGTTCATCGCCTACGCGATCCTGCTCGCGTTCATGGTCGGGCTCATGCAGCTCGCGCTCGGGGCCTTCCGGCTGGGTGCGGTCATCAACTTCCTGTCGCACCCGGTCGTCGTCGGCTTCACCAACGCGGCGGCGATCATCATCGCGTTGTCGCAGATCAACCGGATGCTGGGCGTGCCGATCGGGCGCAGCGAGCACTTTCTGGTCGACATCTGGATCGTGCTGCAGCAGCTCGGCGATACCCACGTGCCCACCCTCGTAATGAGCCTGTCGGCGCTCATCCTCATCGTGCTGCTGCGAAGGTATCGGCCGAAGTGGCCGGGTGTGCTGATTACTGTCGCCGCGACGACTGCCGTGAGCTGGGCCATTCAGTTCGAGCGCAACGTGACCGCCGACTTCTCCCAGTTCGAGGATGCTGCGGTCAGGAGCGTGATCGAATCCGTGGCGGGAACGGCCAGCCGCATGGCGGAACTCAACGCTGAACTCGAAACGAAGTCCGGGGAGCTGAAAAAGATCGAGAAACCCTTTGAGGGCGTCAGTCCGCGCACGCTCGTACTGAGCGCCGACATCGAAATACTCCGGCTCGAGGTGAAGACGCTCGAACGGGAGCATCGGTTGCGCATGCGCGAACTCCGCCGCTTCGTCTTCGAGCGGGCGGCTGGCCCGCGCGGCGCGGACCCCCGCTTCCATCTCGTGGGCACCTATCCGTCCACGGACAAGGACCCTTACCACTGGCGGATCACGAAAGCCGCGCCCGACGGCCTTCAGCTCTCCGGCGGCGGCGAAGTGGTCGGCCGGATACCCTCCGGCCTGCCCACCCTGTCATGGCCAACGTTCGACTGGAGCCTGTTCGTCACGCTGCTTGCGAGCGCGCTGGTCATCACGCTGGTGGGCTTCATGGAGGCGATCTCGATCGCCAAGGCGATGGCTACCCGGACCAGGCAGCGCATCGACCCCAATCAGGAGCTGATCGGCCAGGGGCTGGCCAACCTCGTCGGCAGCCTGTCGCAGTCGTTTCCGGTCAGCGGCTCCTTTTCGCGCTCGGCGGTCAATGTGAGCGCCGGCGCGGTAACGGGCATGTCATCGGTGTTCACCGGCGCGCTCGTCTTGGTGACGTTGCTCCTCTTCACGCCGCTGCTCTACCATTTGCCGCAGGCCGTGCTGGCGGCGATCATCATGATGGCCGTCGTGAACCTGGTGAACCTCAAGGCGATGCGGCACGCGTGGGAAGCGCAGCGACACGACGGCGTCGCCGCGATCGTCACCTTCGTCGCTACGCTTGGTTTCGCGCCGCATCTGGACACCGGCATCCTGATTGGCGCCGGGCTCGCGATCGTGCTCTTCCTGTATCGGACCATGCGGCCGCGGGTCGCCGTACTCGGGCGCCATCCCGACGGCACCCTGCGCGACGCACGCCTGCACCAGCTGCCCACCAGCGAGCACATTATCGTGATCCGTTTCGACGGTTCGCTGTATTTCGCCAACGTTCCCTACTTCGAGGACGCCGTGCTGCAGGAGGCTGCGCGCAGTCCCAGGGCAAAATACATTCTGGTGGTCGGCGACGGCATCAATGAAATCGACGGGTCCGGAGAGGAAGCGATCCGTCACATGGCCGAGCGGCTGAAAGACAGCGGCATCACGATGGTCTTCAGCGGATTGAAAATGCAGGTCCTACGGGTCATGGAAAGAACCGGCCTTCATGCGCTGATCGGCACCGATTGTTTTTTCCGCACGGAGGATGCGGCACTCGAGGCGATCTATCAGCGGATAGACGATCCCTCGTTCGATCCGAAGTCGTGTCCGCTCAGCGGCGCGCAGTAGCACGGCGTGCCCCTCGAAAGTAACGTACATCACCGGCACTGCGACCCGGCCTCCCCTCTCCCGCCTCCGGGAGAGGGGTCGGGGTGCGCCGTAACGAAGTTGCACCAGTCTCGATATAATCAGCTGCACCGTCACTTCAAGAGCATGTGCATGGGCCATCGTCTTACCAAGATTTACACCCGCACCGGCGACAACGGCACGACCGGGCTCGCGGACGGCTCGCGTATCGCGAAGGACGAACCCCGCATCGAGGCGATGGGCGCGGTGGATGAGTTGAACAGCGTGCTCGGCGCGCTGCTCGCGGAAGCCCTTCCGGAGGACGTGCGCGCCGGCCTGACCGACGTGCAACACGACCTGTTCGACCTGGGCGGAGAACTCAGCGTGCCAGGGCACGCCGTTATGAGCGAGGCGCACGTCACCCGGCTTGAAAAGTTGCTGGACGGTTTCAATTCCAGCCTGCCACCGCTCAAGGATTTCATTCTTCCGGGCGGATCGCGCGCCGCGGGACTGGCGCATATCGCGCGCGCCGTCTGCCGCCGCGCCGAGCGGCGGCTGGTCGCCCTGTCGCACCAAGAACCGCCTCCTCCGTTTGCGTTGCAGTACCTGAATCGGCTGTCCGACCTCCTGTTCGTGCTGGCGCGCACGCTCAACCGTTACGCCGGCATCAGCGATGTATTGTGGCAACAAGGCCGGAACAGGAAATAACCGCGACCGACCCTGCGAACGGCCCGCAAAGGGCGTTTCTGTTCCTATCGCCGGTTTGCTCTGAGCTTCTCCAGCGCTTCACAAATGGCCTTCGCGCCCTCGACAACGCGCGGTGTCGCCCGCTGGATTTCGTCCGGCGCCACATGAATGAAAGCGACGCCTTTCAATCCCGCGACATCGTAGCGGCGCCATTGCGCAACGAATTCCTGCGCGGCGACGGCCGAGCCGCCGCCGATGATCGCTTCCGGTCGCGCTGCGAGCACCGCCTCGAGCGATACCGAAGGCGTGAGCAGCGGCGCATCAGCAAACACGTTTACCCCGCCGCACACGTTGATTACGTCGCTGATCATGTGGTCGCCGTTCACGGTGAGGAGCGGCCGGTGCCAGATTTCATAGAACACGCGCAGCCGCGGCCGCATCCCGAACTGCTCGCGCAGCGCCGCAATTCGACCCTCGAATGCCGCGGCCGCTTCCTGCGCGGCATTCCCGGTGCCGGCCAGCGTACCGACAGCGCGAATCAGGCGTGAAACATCGGAAAGACGCAGCGGTTCGGTGACAAAAACGCGGAGCCCCAGCTGCTCGAGGCGGGCGATGTCCCCGGCCTGGTTACCGCTCTTCCAGGCGAGGATCAAATCGGGTCGCAGGAAGAGAATGCGTTCGAGATCGACACGGGCCGCATCGCCCACCTGGGGCAGGAGCTGCGCAGCCGCCGGAAAGTCGCTGAAGCGGGCCACGCCGACCAGACTTTCCCCCGCGCCCGCGGCAAAAACGATCTCGGCAAGATGCGGTGCAAGCGTGACGATGCGCGCCGCCGGCGCCGCAAGTCGCACGATCCTTCCGCGGTCATCACCCAGTTCTGCCGCGTGAGCGGTTTGACCCCACGCCATCACGCAGCACAGCGACAGCGCGTACCCGGCGGAACGTCGCAACGGCTACCTGCCGCCTTCCATGTAATGAAGCAATTTCGCGCTGGTCTGCCGCAGCCGCAGCGACAGCATCGTGACGAGTTTGACCAGGATCTTGGATCCCAGGCTGGGATGGTCGAGAATGATCTTCGCCATGTTGTCGCGGGTCAGCACGGCGAAGACCGTGGTTCGCGTGGCAAGGCAGGTGGCAAAGCGCGGCTCGCCGTCGATCATCGACATCTCGCCGAGCGTCATGCCCGGGCCGACGCTGGTCATGTGCTGCTGCTCGCCACGCACCCCCTTTTTCAGGATATCGACGTCGCCCTCGATGATAAGCAGCATGAAATCGCCCGTGTCGCCTTCGCGAATGATGATTTCACCCGGCTGCGCGCGGTAGACGTCCATGTACTCCGCGAGAACAGCGATGTCTTCGCGCGAGAATTCGGCGAAGAACTGCGACCTGCCGACGAGGCCCGAGATCTCTCCCGTGAGAGCAGTGCCCTTTCCGATGTTCTCCAGGTGGAGCAGGTTTTCCTGGTCCGAAGCGAGTTCCGGTTCGTCCTGTGCCATCTGCACTACTCTGCTTCGGTTTCGGCCTTCAGCCGCCTCTTGCGAACGGCATCCGCCAGCATATCGAGCAGGCCGCGACTTTCTTCCCAGCCCAGGCAACCGTCGGTGATGCTTTGACCGTAAACCAGGGGTTTGCCGGGGATCAGGTCCTGCCGGCCTGCCTTGAGGTGGCTTTCGGCCATCACGCCGAAGATGCGGTCCTGCCCGCCGGCGACCTGGTTGGCGACATCGCGCCCCACTTCGACTTGCTTTTCCGCTTTCTTGCTGCTGTTGCCGTGGCTGAAATCGATCATGAGCCGTCCGGGTATGCCGGCTTCGGCGAGGCCCTTCGCCGCGGTATCGACGCTCGCCGCATCGTAATTGGGCTGTTTCCCGCCGCGCAGGATGATGTGGCAGTCCTCGTTGCCGGTGGTGGACACAATGGCCGAGTGTCCGCCCTTGGTGACCGACAGGAAATGATGCGGGGTCTGGGCTGCGCGGATCGCATCCAGCGCGATCCTGATGTTGCCGTCGGTGCCATTCTTGAATCCGACCGGACACGACAGGCCGGAAGCGAGTTCGCGATGAATCTGGCTCTCGGTCGTGCGCGCCCCGATCGCGCCCCACGACACGAGGTCGGCGATGTACTGCGGGGTGATCATGTCGAGAAACTCGCATCCCACCGGCACCCCCATATCGTTGAGATCAAGCAGCAATTCGCGCGCGATGCGCAGGCCTTCGTTGATGCGGAAGCTGCCGTCGAGTTTGGGGTCGTTGATGAGGCCTTTCCAGCCTACGGTCGTGCGCGGCTTTTCGAAGTAGACGCGCATCACGATCAAGAGGTCGCCCGCAAGCCGATCCTTCGCCTCCCCGAGCCTGCCCGCATATTCCTTGGCAGCCTTTACGTCGTGGATCGAGCAGGGCCCCATGATCACCAGCAGGCGATCGTCGGCGCCATGCAGGATGCGGTGGATTGCGCGCCGCGTTTCGTATACCGTTTTCGCGGCGTTTTCGGATATGGGGAATTCGCGCAGGAGGTGCGATGGCGGCACCAGTTCCTTGATTTCCTTGATGCGCAGGTCGTCGGTCTTATATTGCATGTCCTGGTTAAGTTTTCGTGAAATCAACGCATTATAGCAGGACGCGTGGAACGTGAAGGATGAACGATGAATGAGGATGGGAGCGAGGGGCAGCATCGTAGCCCGGAAGGAGCGAAGCGCATTCCGGGAACACGGTTTTTTGGGGGGCTTCGTTTCCGCTTCTTACGCCCCGGATTTCATTTCATTCCATCCAGGCTACGTCCGCTTAGTTCCCGCTTCTTTTGGGGGGCCTTCGTTCCCGTTTTTACCTCGTGCCGCCGACGGTGAGCCCGTCGATGCGCAAGGTGGGCAGGCCGACCCCTACGGGCACGCTCTGGCCCTCCTTGCCACAGGTGCCCACGCCCGGGTCGAGCGTCATGTCATTGCCGATCATCGCCACGCGGGTGAGCGCATCGGGGCCGTTCCCGATCAACGTGGCGCCCTTGACCGGATAAGTGATTCTGCCGTTTTCGATCATGTACGCCTCGGAGGCCGAAAACACGAACTTGCCGCTGGTGATGTCGACCTGTCCGCCGCCGAAATTCGCTGCATAAAGTCCGTTGGACACCGAGGCGATGATCTCCTGCGGGTCGCTCGCGCCGTTCAGCATGTAGGTGTTGGTCATGCGCGGCATCGGGATATGTGCATACGATTCGCGGCGGCCGTTGCCAGTGACCGGCAGTTTCATGAGCCGCGCGTTGAGGCTGTCCTGCATGTAATTCTTCAGCACGCCATTCTCGATCAGCACGTTGCGCTGCGTCGGATTGCCCTCGTCGTCGATGTTCAGCGAACCGCGGCGGCGCGCGATCGTGCCGTCGTCCACCACGGTAACGCCGGGGGCAGCCACGCGTTCGCCGATGCGGCCGCTGAAAGCCGACGTGCCCTTGCGGTTGAAATCGCCCTCCAGTCCGTGTCCGATCGCCTCGTGCAGCAATACTCCGGGCCATCCCGGACCGAGCACCACGGTCATCGTTCCCGCCGGCGCCGGATGCGCTTCGAGATTGACGAGCGCCTGATCCACGGCCTTCTTCGCATAATCCTCCAACACTGCGTCGGTGAAATAGCCGTATTCGAAGCGCCCACCGCCGCCGGCGCTGCCCTGCTCGCGCCGGCCCCCCTGCTCGACGATGACCTGCAGCGACAGCCGCGTGAGCGGCCTCACGTCGGCCGCGAGCACGCCGACGCTGCGTGCTACCAGGATCACTTCGTATTCGCCAGCGAGCCAAGCCATGACCTGCGTGACCCGCGGGTCGCGGCTGCGCGCCAGGCGCTCCAGCCGCTCGAGCAGCGCAACTTTGTCGTTGTCCTTGAGGCTTGCCAGCGGATCATGCGGCGTGTAGAGATTATGGCCGTTGCCGCGCTTCACGATCTGGGTCGCACCGCCGCTGCCCTGGCGCGCGATCGCTCGGGTCGCCTGTGCCGCGGCGCTGAGCGCCTCCAGGCTGATGTCGTCGGAATAGGCGAACGCCGTCTTCTCGCCCGTGACCGCGCGCACGCCGACGCCCTGGTCGATGTTGAAGCTCCCGGACTTGACGATGCCCTCTTCCAGACTCCACGACTCACTGCGGCTGTACTGAAAATAGAGGTCCGCGTAGTCGACGCGGTGGGTCAGGATCTGGCCGAATACCGTTTGCAGCCTCTGGCTGTCGAGCGCGTAGGGCGCCAGCAACGTGGCATTGGCGGTGGCAAACAGTTGCTCGGGCTGCGTATTCAGGATATCGGGCGTGCGGGTCTGTGCCATGGGAAATCGCTCTTGGGTCGTAATCCATTAAATGAGGTCAAAAATCGCAAAACCAACCGTCAGGCCAGGGGCACGCGCTGCGGTGTGACCGCCTTCAGCACTGATGGATGGTCCGGTGCGTGAGCGCCGGCAGGCTTTGCCGCAGGCGCTTCAAGTACGCGAGGTTGACGTTGGCGATCACTACGCCAGAACCGCGCGGGAGCCGGTCGAGTACTACCCCCCAGGGATCGACGATCATGGAGTCACCGTGTGTCTCGCGGCCACTGACGTGATACCCGCCCTGCGCCGGCGCCAGCACATACGCGAGGTTTTCGATCGCACGCGCCCGGATGAGCGGCTCCCAATGCGCCTTTCCGGTGGTCTCGGTGAACGCCGAAGGCACCAGGATGATGTCGACCTCCTTCATCGCGCGATAAATTTCCGGAAACCGCAGATCGTAGCAAATCGACAATCCCAGGCGGCCGACGGGCGAGTCGACGGTCACCACCTCCCGCCCCGATTCGATGGTGCGCTCCTCGCGATAACTTTCGCCGCCCATCTCGAAACCGAACAAGTGGATCTTGTCATAGCGTGCGACGAGCGTGCCTTGGCCATCGTAGACCATGCAGCTGTTGCGCACCTTGTGCTCGACCGAGGACTCGAGCGGCACCGAACCGCCGGCAAGCCAGAGTTTGTGCCGCCTCGCGGTAGCCGACAGGAAGTCCTGAATCGGTCCCTCACCCTGCTTCTCCCGCACCGCGAGTTTGTCTTCGTCGGCCACGCCCATGATCGCGAAGTTCTCGGGCAGCGCGACGAGCTGCGCACCCTGGTCGGCAGCAATCGCGATCAGGCGGGCCGCTTCGTTGAGGTTGCCCTCGACGTTGGGGCCGGACGCCATCTGGACCGCTGCGATGCGGGTCACCCCGGAGCGCGCCGTAGTACTCGCCTGCCGGGGCCACTCTTGTCCAAACGCCGAACGCACTCTGGTGCTCATGGTGCCCTCGTGACAGACCTTGGAGTTATCAACGCGCTCATCATGGCGGTTCCGTCGCAGGCGGGGGCGGAAGTTCGATTTTCGACACCTGGGGCTCGACCCAGGTTCCGGTCAGGTTGTATTGGTACGCGAGGATCTGGCCCAGGGGATCCTTCAGTATCTTCTGGGCGAGAAAAGTGGCCACAAAAGCCACAGGCCCGCCGACCAGCGCGCTGGCGATCGAAACGCTGTCGCTCAGGCTGGGAGCAACCCGCACGTGCAGCTTCTGGGTTTCGCGCGCGAGATCGACCTCGCCGGTCATGAGGATACGCGCGGCAGGTCCCAGAATGACGAAATTGTCGGTCGTTGCAATGCCGCGGTTGATGGCAACCGCGCCGAGGATCTGATCGAATGCGAATCCCTCGCTGAAGATATCGCGGAAATCGAGCGTAATGCGGCGCGGCAGCGCCTGCAGGCTCAGTATTCCCAATAACTTGCCGATACCCGGCTCGAGCTTGACGAACTGCCCCTTGGCCGCATCCAGCGTGAAATTGCCAGACAGAGCCGCGTAATCGAATTCCTGCGGGCCGCCCGGCCAGGCCAGTGTCCCTTCGAGTTTGGCGGTGCCGCGCCGCACGCCTTCAGGATAGCCGAGCCGGGTGAGCAGCTTGCCGATGTCACTCACGTCCAGGCGCACGGTGGCACGCATGCGGGGTTGCGACAGCGCATTTTGCAGCAGGCCCTCGGCCGCAAGCACGCTGTCCGGATTGACCACTCGCAGCCGGTCGATACGCCAGTCGTGCTCCGCCGGGGTGGCCAGCAGCTCGAGTTTGCCGAGCGCTTTGTTCTTGAACTGGAATTGATCGGCGCTGACGTCGAGCGCCGGATACTCCTGACGGCGCGCGGCTGCGTCCGCCGGCGGCTGCACGGCTTCACTCGGGGGGATGACCAGTTTTTTCATGCGCGCGGTGAGCTTGCCGCGCCCCTGGGGCTGCCAGATCGCCGTGCCCTCGAGTTCGCGGCCGGAGAGCGTCGAGCGCCAGGTACCGTCCTGTGCCACGCCGCTGACCGCCACCTCGTGAAACGTCCGGTTGAGGGCGGTGAGTTCATCGAATTTCACGTCGAGCCCGACGACCTCCAGCGGCGCGGGGCGCGCTTCCTCCTGTTTCAGCGCGAGCCAGCGGTCAAGGTCCAGGCTTTTCAGTGTTCCGCTCACCCATACGCCATCGCGCTCCGGCTCGGCAGCCGCGCCGCCGAATCGGATCGTGCCGCGTCGGATTGCGTAGTCGCGGCCGTCGAGGCGCCGCACCAACCGGGCGTTGACGATCTCCCCGTAGGAGACGTCGATCTGGTCCACCTGGTCCTGCTCGCGGCTGATGAATTTGCGTTCAAAGCGCAGCGGCACGGCATCCGTGGCGGATTTGGCAAGCGGCGCGGGCAGGTCCGATGCAATGCCCTGCAGGTTGCTCTCGACCATGAGATCGGCGAGCTTCTTGCGCAGGATGAAGGTGCCCTTCCAGTCCGCTGCGCCGCGCAAACGCTGCGTCCACCACGGGTTGCCGGCAGACTGACGCAGATTGTCGATGTTGGCGCGGCCCTGCGCGTTGATGCGAACCGTCGCGTCGGCCTGCGGAGCGGTGGATAGCGCGATCGGTCCACCGAGGAATGTGCCGGTCGCATTGGGAACGCGCACCGTCGATTCGGTGAATTCAAGCCGTCCGTTGGCCTGCTCGAGCGGCGGCAGATCAGGGGCGGCGATGAGGCGATTGCCGAGGAACTGATAGCTCCCGGCGACCTTGCTCTTTTCGTGCGCGCGTAGCGGAATTTCGAGCTTGAGCGCGAGCTTGCCGTTGCCCTGCGCCCGCATCCCCTCGGTAAAGCGGTCGATCATGCCGAGCACCGGACTCTTTTCGATGAACGCCAGAAATTCACCGGTCGGACCTTCGGCCTCGCCGGCAATGCGCAGGATCTCGTAGTCGAGCACCAGGTCCGGAATTTCAGCATGCATTTTGCCGAGCTTCGCCCCCAGGATCGTCCCCTGGCGCGCGTTAACGTCCATCCGCCTGCCGCGAAAGACGACGTCCCCGGCGATATTCTCGATTTTCGGCCAGCCCGACGCGTAATCGAGCATCCCGCCCGTTACCTTGGCCACCACCTGGAACAGGCCGCCCTTGTTGTCCGGAAACGGAAAATCGTTGAGATTCCCCTTCAGCCGCAAGGACACGTCGTTCGACTGACCGGCAAGCAACGAGGTGTCGAGCCAGTCGCGGGTGGACTTGCCGATCACCAAGGGAACGTAGTGCGGAACGTAGCGCGCGTCCGCCCGCGACAGGCTGCCCGCGAGATCGGCCACGCCGCGCCCGTCCCGCACGATCCGGTAATTTCCGGACAGCGTGCCTGCGAGGTGGGGATTGGAGAAAGCGACGCGGTTGAGATGCAGCTCGGGGCCCGCACTAGTATGCGACCACGCGACCTGCGCGACGAAGGTGTCGAACGCGAGGGGGCCGCGAAACACGAGCGGCATGTCGAGGGTGGCATTGGTGCTGTCGAGATGGATCGTGCCGGATTTTTCATTGCCCTCGACACTGCCGCTCAAGCCGGAAAAACCTGGAACCGTGTCGAAACCGTTCATGGCAAGGTCGTGAAACCGCCCGCGCGCGACATACCGGGTTGGTGCGTTCCATTCGCCGTTCCAGCTAACGACCGTGTCATAAAGACTGCCCCTGGGCGATAACTCCACCAGTTGCCTGCGCCATTGCGCATCCAGCGGCAGGCGGTCGGCCAGCATCGCCAGCGGTTCCAGATCGAGGGCGTTGGCGCGCAATTCCCCGCGCGCCGAACTCTTGTCGGTTCCCGCGGTGAGGCGCAGCAGAAGGTCGGCCGCCTGCAGGGTAAGCCCCTCTCGGGTCATGAACCCCAACCGGGTGGTCGAAAATTCCACATCTGCCGCCGATGTCTTCCACGCCACACGGCCCGACAATTTGACGAGATCGAGTTCAGGCAGGTCTTCGGCCAGTTGCAGCTTGATGTCGGCGAGCTGCACATCCGCGATGAGATCGGTGAGCTGGTCTTTGCGGAATGTGGCCCACATCCGCAGCGCGCCCGCGCCCCGCGGAACCCGGACCGAAAGCGGCACCCACGCCCGCCAGGCGCCGATGTCGACGCTGTCGACCTGCACGAAGAGCTTCCCGTTCCAGTCGGCGAGCGCCGCGGTGGTCTTTCCAGTGAGATCGCCGCGCAGGTCGAGCGGGCCGGCCAGACGCTGCGGCGGGACTGCCCGCAGACCGAAGCGGTGGTGGCTGCCGCTGTTGCGGATCAACAACTCGACCTGCTTCAATTGGAGCGGAGCGGCGCCACGCAGTTCGTCGTGCCAGGAAATCTCAGCTTGCCGCACCACCAGCTCGCGCTGGCGCAGCAGCCAGTCGGTAAAACCGCCTCCCTGCTCGTCTTTCAGCTCGATGCCGGCAACGGAGATCACCCCGCGCGCATCGCGCCGTATGTCCAACGCGGGCTGATGAATTTCGATCGAGTGAAATATCGGCTCCAGGGCTGCCAGCGACAGCCACGACAACGTATTGTCAACGCGCGAGAGTTTCAGCGCGGGGCGCCCGGCGTGATCGAATACCGTGACGTTCTCCAGCACGAGCTCGGGTCGCATTCCGTCCCAATTGCCCGAGACCTTGCCGATCGTGATGCGCTGATTGATTGCCTTGGTCATGACGTGCGCGATGCCGTCGCGATGCTGGTCGATACTGGGCAATATCCAGTAGCGTAAGCTCAGCACGATCGCGGCGAACGCCAGTCCTGCAACCAGCACCGTCCATGTGACCAGGCGATAGAGCGAGAGCGAACTGATTCGCAGCCATTTGGAAAAAGCTGGAAATGGCACGTTTTGCCTGGAGTGCGAAAAAATGCGATATTCAAACAATGATTTAGATATTTTACGCCAATACGTTCATGGAATCGAATAACGCAGGAGCCATCGCCTGCGCCGACCCGGCGCTGCACGTCGCGCGCGGCTTCAGCCGCCTGGCGCGGCGCTTGCTTGAAGCAGAGCCGCAGCTCGCGGCCGCGGCTGGTTGCGACCGCCCCTTCGACAGCGCCGAGATGCGCACGTTCCTGGCGCAGCAGTCCGTCGCTGATGAAGCTGCCCTGCGGCGCGCTTTGCGCATCCTGCGCAAGCGGGTCATGTTGCGGCTGATCGCACGCGACCTTGACGGACGCGCCGATCTCGATGAGGTGCTCGCCACCACCACCGCGCTTGCGCAGACCGCCATCGCCGTCGCGCTGACGTGGCTCGATGCCCGCTTATCAGAGCAGCACGGGCAGCCGCGTTGTGCCGAAAGCGGCGGGATTCAGCAGCTGCACGTGGTCGGCATGGGCAAACTGGGTGGCGGCGAGCTGAACGTTTCTTCCGATGTCGACCTGATCTTCACCTATCCGGAAGAGGGGGAAACCGACGGCGCAAAGCCGCTCAGCAATCACGAGTACTTCACCCGGCTCGCCCGGCGCCTGATCGCAGCGCTCAACGAGACCACCGAAGACGGCCACGTTTTTCGCGTCGACATGCGGTTGCGGCCCTATGGCGACAGCGGTCCGCTGGTGGCGAGCTTCGACATGCTCGAAAACTACCTGATCACCCAGGGCCGCGAGTGGGAGCGTTACGCCTGGATCAAGGGCCGGCCGCTCACCGGTGACCGCGGCGCCGAGATGATGGAGCTTGTGCGCCCCTTCGTCTACCGCCGCCATCTCGATTACAGCGCGTTTGCCTCGATGCGCGACCTGCACCGCCAGATCCGGCGCGAAGTCGAACGGCGCGAGCTGTTCGACAATATCAAGCTCGGGCCGGGCGGCATCCGCGAAATCGAGTTCATCGCGCAGGTCTTCCAGTTGATCCGCGGCGGCCGCGATCCGGAACTGCGGCGCCAGCCGACCCTTGAGGTGCTGCCGCTCCTGGCCGTTCGCAATCTGCTACCGGCGCCGGCCGTGGAGGAACTCACGGGCGCTTACGTCTTTCTGCGTAACCTGGAACATCGCCTGCAGTATCTTGACGATCAGCAGACGCACGAGCCGCCGAAGAGCGCAGACGACCGCCTGGCTGTGGCGCGCAGCATGAGGTTTGTGGATTACGCGGCCCTGTCGGCGGAACTCGAGCGCCACCGCGCACACGTCACTCGCCAATTCGACGCAATTTTTGCGGCGGCGCCTCCGGACCAGCACGCGCTCGCCGGACTGTGGCAGGAAGCGGGCGATCCCGAGGAGAACATCGCGCAACTCGCGAGCCTCGGCTACCGCCGTCCCCTGGAACTTCAGCACCGTCTCGGCGCGATGCGCGCGAGCCCCCGCTACCGCCAGATGCCGGCCGCAAGCCAGTTACGCCTCGACCGGCTGGTGCCGCTCGCCATCGAAACTGCGGTCCGCGCGAGCGATCCGGACACGACCCTCGAGCGCATCCTGGCGCTTTTCGAGAGCATAAGCCGCAGGGAATCGTATCTCGCGCTGATCGAGGAGTACCCGCAAGCGCTGGCGCGGCTCGCCGACCTGGTTGGCGCGAGCCAATGGGTCGCGCAGTACCTCACGCAGCACCCGATCCTGCTCGATGAACTGCTCGATACGCGCACGCTTTATGCCGCTCCCGACTGGCCGGCATCGGTCGCCACGCTGCACGCGCAGCTCGACGACGCGGCCGCGGATACCGAAAGGCAGATGAATATCCTGCGCCATTTCAAGCACGCGCACACGATGCGGCTGATTGCCCAGGATCTCTCCGGCACGCTGCCGCTCGAGACACTGAGCGACCACCTCTCCGATCTCGCATGCGTGATCCTCGAAGAAGTGCTGCGCGTGGCCTGGAACGAACTGCGCAGCCGGCATCGCGCCGATCCAAAATTTGCCGTCATCGGCTACGGCAAGCTCGGCGGCAAGGAACTGGGTTATGCCTCCGATCTCGATCTCGTCTTCCTCTATGACGACGCCGCGGCCGAAGCGCCTGAGAACTACGCGCGGCTGGCGCAGCGCATCAACGCCTGGCTCACCAGCATCACGCCGGCGGGCGTGCTATACGATACCGATCTGCGGCTGCGACCCGAAGGCGTGAGCGGCCTGCTCGTGAGCCCGCTTGAAAGCTACCGCGAATACCAGATGAAGCACGCGTGGGTGTGGGAGCATCAGGCGCTCACGCGGGCCCGCTTTGCCGCCGGCGACAAGGCGATCGGCCGCGAGTTCGAGGCGGTGCGGATCGCGATCCTGCGCCAGCCCCGCGAGCTTGGCGAGCTGAAGCGCGAGATCGTTGCGATGCGTAAAAAGATACACGATGCACACCCCAATCCGACGCCGTTGTTCGATCTCAAGCATGACCGCGGCGGCATCATCGAGGTGGAATTCATCGTGCAGTATCTCGTGCTCGGCTACGCTCACGCCCACCCCGAGCTGACCGGCAACATCGGCAATCTCGCGCTGCTGAAGCTCGCCGCGCGCCTGGGCCTGGTCGGCGAGCCTCTCGCGCAGGCGGCGCACGACGCGTACCGCCGTTTCCGCCAGTTGCAGCACGGCCTGCGCCTGCAGGGCGAAACCTACGCGCGCATCGACCCCGCCGCGGCCGCCGACTCGCGTCGCGCGGTGGTTCAACTATGGGAAGAAGTGATGGGTGAGGGTTGAAGGTTCAAGGGGTTTAACGCCTTGCACCTTGAAACCTGAAGCTTGAAACTCGGAACTCGGAACTTGTTTTTCAGATGCCGGTGCTCGCGGCACCCGATTCCGCGCCAGCACCCTGCCTGAGGCGCCCGATCAGGCGATAGGCGGTTATCTCGCCCTTGCCCTTGACGTTGAGTAGTTGCGGGCCCTCGAACTCGAAGCGGTCGCGCACGCGCCGGTGGGTCACCACGTCCACCAGTATGACGCCCGCCCCGGCCTCCGCCGTGACCCGGCTCGCGATGTTCTCGGTGTCGCCCCACAGGTCGTAGATGAACTTCTTCATCC
>JACQOK010000319.1 GCA_016202565.1 Betaproteobacteria bacterium
CGCTACCAGCGTCAGGGCAAGCGCCACTCCCAGCGCCGGCAGCGCAACGTGCAGAAACTCGGAAGGCGTGACGAGGAGTCCCAGCAGCAGAAACATCATGATCTGGCTCAACCACGCCAGGCCGTCATTGACCCGCAGGATATTCTGCATCGCCTGGAGCTGCGAGTTGCCGAGGATGATTCCAGCGAGATAAATCGCCAGAAAGCCGCTGCCGCCGGCCACGGTCGCCGCGCCGTAGGCCGTTACGCCGCCAGCCACCGCCAGCAGCGGATAGAGGCCGGTGACGAGCGTTAGATGGTTGATAAGCCATACCAGCAGCCGGCCGGCGGCAACCCCGACGACCGCGCCGATCGTCATCTGCTTCACGAATTCGAGGCCCACCGTCCAGGACAGGGTGGTTTGCCCCGCTGCAAGCGCCTCGATAAGGACCAGCACAAGAAATACCGCCATGGGATCGTTGCTGCCCGACTCCACCTCGAGCGTCGCGGCCACGCGCTGCTTCAATTCCATCCCGTGCGCGTGCAGCAAGGCAAACACCGCCGCTGCGTCGGTTGATCCGACGATCGCGCCTATCAGCAATCCCTGCAGCCAGTGCAGATCGAAAATCCACGTCGCAAATGCGCCGGTGATCAATGCGGTAACGACAACGCCGAAGGTGGCGAGCGACACCGCGGGGCGCAGCGCCACGCGGAAACTCTCGGCGTTCGTTCGCATGCCGCCGTCGAACAGGATCACCGCCAACGCCAATGTGCTGCCAAGATAGGCAAGCTGGAAATCGTTGAACCGGATGCCACCCGGGCCATCTTCCCCGGCGAGCATGCCGAGCACCAGGAAAACGAGCAGGATGGGGGCACCGAAGCGGGCCGAAAAGGCGCTCGCCAGTATGCTCGCCACAATGAGCAGCGCGCCGAAGAGAATGATCTGGTTGGAAAGATCCATCCGCCGCCGTACGGTCGAGTGACCGCAACCAATCGCTTCGGAAACGGTCGATAATAAACGAAGGAAACCTTGAAGGTGGCTGGGAATCCCTGCCAGCATCGCGCAGGAAAACCTTGGCCGGCTCTTTTCCCGATATATTAACGGACCATTGTTTCCAGCGTAAGGGACGAAGGCATGGCGATCGACGTATCCGCGAAGAACTTCAACGAGGTTGTGATCGAGGGCTCAAGGCAAGCGCCCGTGCTCGTCGATTTCTGGGCGCCGTGGTGCGCGCCGTGCCGGGCGCTCACGCCGGTGCTGGAGAAGCTCGCGGACGAATACCAGGGAAAGTTCACGCTCGCCAAGGTGAATTCCGACGAGAACCAGGACCTGGCGGCGCAGTTCGGCGTGCGCGGCATTCCCAACGTGAAAGCCTTCGTCGACGGTGAACTGGTGGACGAGTTCTCGGGCGCGCTGCCCGAGCCGCTGGTGCGCGAGTTCCTCGACCGCGTGATTCCCTCGCTCTCCGAGGAACTGCGGCTGCAGGCGCGGGAGGCCTACCAACAGACCAAGGACGCATCAAAGGCGCTCGAGCTGCTGGCCCAGGCGGTGGAGGCGGACCCGAAAAACGAGTCCGCCCTGATCGACAGCGCCGAAATCATGCTCGATCTCGGCAAATTCGCGGATGCAAAACGGCTGCTCGAAACCCTCTCCCCGCTCACGCAGATGGAGGAAAGCGTCGCGGCACTGAAAGCTCGGATGGACTTCGCGGCCTCTGCCGCGGCGGCTCCCGACGCCGAATCGCTCAGGCAGCGTATCGCGCGCGATGCGAACGATCTCGATGCGCGTCTGCAACTCGCCAACCTGTGCGTCATGACGCAGGACTATGCGACCGCGCTCGATCACCTGCTGGAAATCGTGCGCCGCGACCGCGCGTTCCGTGACGACATCGCGCGCAAGACCATGCTGCAGGTGTTCAGCCTGCTCGGCAACGAGGGGGACCTCGTAAGCACGTACCGTAAGCGTCTGGCGAGCGCGATGTATTAGAATGGCACCGCCAAGGCGCCAAGAAAGTCAAATTCTCAAATAAAAGCACGCACCGAGACAAACCGTTTGGGGATCACCACGAAAACTAACTGCCCGCTTATCTCGACGAACTTCCCGGTTTGCGGGTTTCCGAATTTTGTTTCGTTTTTTTTCTTCGCGTCTTGGCGTCTTGGCGGTTTAGGCATTTTGCTTTTAGCCATGCTCGGCAGCGCACCGGGGGCGTTCGCGCAGACGCGCCCCGCCGCGCCGGCCTACCCGGTGAAGCCGATACGCATCATCGTGCCCTACGCGCCGGGCGGGCCGACCGACTTTCTGGCGCGCATCGCCGGCCAGAGCCTGACCGACGCGTGGGGCCAGCAGGTCCTCATCGACAACCGCCCCGGCGCCAGCGGCAACGTCGGCACGGCATTCGCGGCCAAGGCGGCGCCGGATGGTTATACCCTCAACGCCGTCGGCATTTCGTTCACGGTCGCACCGGCGCTCGACAGCAGACTCGCATTCGATCCGGCGCGCGATTTCGCGCCCATCACCTTGCTCGCCACGGTAAACAACATCATGGTCGTTCATCCCTCCCTGCCGGCAAAGAGCGTCAGGGAACTCGTCGCGCTGGCCAGGGCGCGCCCCGGCCAGATCACCTACGCGTCGGGAGGCAGCGGCGGGGCGCAGCATCTCGCCGGCGAGCTGTTCGGCAGCAGCGCAGCCGTCAGGATGACCCACGTACCGTACAAAGGCAGCGCCCCGGGATTGATCGCCCTCATAGGCGGCGAAGTCATGGTCGGGTTCACCGATATGCTGATCACCCGGCCTCATGTGAAAAGCGGCCGGCTGCGCGCGCTCGCAGTGACCGGCGCCAATCGCTCGGCGTTGCTGCCGGAGTTGCCGACCATGGCGGAGGCGGGCCTCAAGGGTTACGCCTTTTCCACCTGGTTCGGGCTGCTCGCGCCCGCCGGCACGCCGCCGGAGATCGTCGGCAGACTCAACTCGGAAATTGCGCGCCGCCTTAAATCGCCAGCGACAACGGAACGGCTGGCGGGCCTCGGCGCGGAGCCCGGCGGCAACACCTCCGAACAGTTCGCCGAATTCATCAGGGAGGAAATGGCGAAGTGGGCGAAGGTCGTGAAAAACGCCGGTATCCGGGGAGAGTGACAATCCGCTTCAAAGGCTATTTGATTTTCATCCCACTACGGAACGGCTTCCATGGCGCGCGTTTCCCTGATCGACGAACAGGATCATCCTGAACTTTCCGACCTTATCACCCGCATCAGCGGGGCGCGCGGCGGGCGGCTGCTCAACATCTACCGCATGATGCTGCACAGTCCGCCAGTCGCCGGGGCCTGGCTCGATTTCAATTCGGCGGTGCGCTTCCAGACCGAGCTCGACGGCCAGACGCGCGAACTGGCGGTGATGCGCGTCGCGATGCTGAACGGCGTCGACTACATTGTGCGCGCCCACGCAGCGGTCTACGCGATCAAAGAAGGACTGTCCGCTGCGCAGGTCGATGCTCTTGCCGACTGGCGCGCCGCATCACTTCTCTTCAGCGAAAAGCAGCGCGCGTTGCTCGCTTACGTCGATGCCATGACGCGTGACATCGACGTGCCGGATGAGGTCTTCGACGCGCTGCGCCGACACTACAGCGAGCGCGAGGCAGTTGAGATCACGGTGTTGATCGGCGCCTACAACATGCACACGCGCGTGCTGAAGGCGCTGAAGATCGATCCCGAGCCGGAGACAGGGAAGAACACCTGAACCGCCAACCATAGACGGCTTCCACACGTCGAGCTTCTTATGTGGCTTGTCCATTTTCGCTCTCCCGCTCGGCGATGTCCCAGCCTTGCTGAAGCGCTTGATCCAGTGGATGTACGCCTGCTCCGTGCGCAGGCTGTACTGCTTGTAGCGCAGCCTGTGAACCACGCGGACGGGGAAGCGAAGTTCTGGCTTGAGCCGCAGCTTGAACTGGCGCAGAATTATGGTCTGAACGACCGCCAGATTTCGGGCGGCCGAGGCTCTGATCCCGAAACACGAAAATGACATCCGCGCTGCCTGGCGCAAGCACTTTGGACGTTGAGGTCACGAACGTCTCGACTCACGGCTTCTGGCTCATGCTGGGAGCCGAGGAATTGTTCGTGCCTTTTTCGGAGTTCCCATGGTTCAAGGATGCGCCGATCGCGAAGCTAATGAACGTCGAGCGTCCGCAGCCTCATCATCTCTACTGGCCCGACCTCGATGTCGACCTGGCCGTCGAATCTATTCGCCACCCCGAGCAATTTCCGCTGGTGGCACGCTCCAGCCCCTAACCTCTATATTGCCCCGGCCTGTCAAGGGGCGAAGCAGGACCGGTCAACGCCGTAGGCGTTGATTTTTTTCCGACCGCTCTCGCGCTTTGTGCGCGATGGCTTTTCCTACAGACTCGTTAGGCGACGTGGGGCAACGGTGATAGGATACTCCGATGCCCGTGATATCGACCTTCTTTGGAATCATAGTTCGCATGTTCTTCGACGACCACGAGCCGCCACACTTCCACGTTGAATACCAAGGGCAGTTTTCGACGTTCGATTTCTCAGGGAAGCTCCTCGCGGGCGAGTTGCGATCTGCGAGAGCGCGGCGCCTGGTTCGGGAATGGGCACGGCTTCACGAACAAGAACTCGTAGCAAACTGGAAGAAAGTCAAGGCACTTAAACCATTACAGCAGATCGCGCCGTTGGAGTAGATACCATGAAGACACTCCCACACGTCATAGAGGCTCGGTACGTCTCTGGATACCGCATTGAACTTCTCTTTAACACTGGTGTTCGAAAAACGATCGACTTCTCGCATTGGCTAAGAGGGCCGGTGTTTGAGCCGCTTCGTAATCGCGAAGCATTCCGAAAGTTCTATATCGCCGGTGGGACGATTTGCTGGCCAAACGGCGCGGATATCGCACCGGAAACACTTTACTCGACGCGAGGCATTTCAAAACGCGCTGCCTAACATCTAAATGGCCCCGGCCTGTCAGGGGGCGAAGCAAGCCGGGAGGTGGTGAGATCGCGAGATCGTGAGAGGAAAGCGGCTTGACGGAGAGATGGATGCGGAATTCGGCTTCTGTCCCTCCGCGTCCGCCTCGTCTCTGCGGCGACAGGTTTTGATTTTGAGCTGAGCTTTTGATGACCACTCCGTCACGGCCCGTCATCGTCGTCGAGGATGACCCGTTCACCCGGATCATCCAGGTGGTTCTCGACCCGGAGGTCGCGCCGGCGCGCATTGCAGCGTTCGCGGATTTCTTCGCTCACGATTTGCCGGATTTCACCGGATGGCTCACCGCTCTGCGGCAACGTCTGGGGACCCTCCACCCCGCGCACGTGCGGCTGGTCGCAAGCCAGGAAGAACTTACCGCTGCGCTGCCCACCGCGGATGCGGTAGTCGTCGAGGGGCTGACAGTGGGCGCTGCGGAGTTGGCTCACGCGCCGATACTCAAAGCGGTGCAGAAGTTCGGTAGCGTCACGGCGAACATCGACACGGCCGCATGCGCCGCGCGCGGCATTCGCGTGCTCACGCTCCGGCGGCGCGCCAACATCGCCTGCGCCGAGCACGCGCTGGGGCTCATGCTCGCGCTCGCCCGCAAGATCTCCGAAACCGACGGCCTGATCAGCATCGCGCGGCTCAAGGCCGCCGGCTATTCGCCGAAGCCGTTCGACCGTGCCCACACCGCGAACTCCAACTGGGCGCGGATCGCAGGAATCCGGATGCTGGCGAACGCCCGGCTTGGCATCCTCGGTTTCGGTGAAATCGGCCGCGAGCTGGCGCTGCGCGCCGCGGCTTGCGGCATGCGCATCGTCTATACCCAGCGCCGGCAACTGGCGGCCGAGGACGAAGCGCGCTACGGCGCGAGTTATGTCCCTCTCGGCGCGCTGCTTGGCGGCAGCGATTACGTGAGCCTCAACCTGCCCGGCAACGCCACGACCCGCGGCATCATCGGCCGGCGTGAACTCGAGCTGATGAAACCCGGTGCGATCCTGGTGAACGTTTCGCGCGCCGAATTGGTCGATCGGTCCGCGCTCACCGAGGCGTTGTGCTCCGGGCGGTTGGGAGGTTACGCCACGGACACGCCGTATGAAGAACCCGGCCGCGACGACGATCCGCTGCCCGCATTCCGCAACGTGATCATCACGCCGCATATCGCGGCCCAGCCGCGCTTCAACGCGCTTGACGACTTCGAGGAACTGTTGCTGAATCTCGACCAGGCGTTGAGGTGATGCAAGCCGCCGATGAACGCCGATAAGATCACTTCAAAAGCCTTAACGCAAAGGACGCAAAGGAAGTGAAAGCAAGCAAACGCATTTCGTTCTGGTTTGATTTTGTTTTCCTTGGCGCCTTGGCGTCTTGGCGGTTCAATTTGAGTTTCCTTGCTTTCCTTGGCGTCCTTGGCGGTGATGGGTTTCTGTTTGCGGCGGCGGCGCACGCCGCCGCGCCGGCGTTCCCGACGCGGCCGATCCGGTTCGTCGTTCCGTTTCCGCCCGGAACGTCCACCGACGTCGTAGCGCGGCTCGTTTCGCCGCGGCTTGGCGAGCGCCTCGGCCAGCAGATCGTGGTGGACAACCGCGCGGGCGCGAGCGGCACGATCGGGGTTGAAATCGCGGCGCGCGCCGTGCCCAACGGCTATACGTGGGCGCTCGGCACGACCAGCACCCACGCGCTGGCCCTTACCCTCAACCCCCTGCTGGGCTACGACCCGATCAGGGATTTCGCGCCGGTCATGCTGCTGGCCGAATCAGCCTATTTCTTGACGACGCATCCCGGAGTGCCCGCGACCAACCTTCAGGAGTTCATCGCTTACGCGCGCACCCATCCCGGCAAGCTGCACTACGCTTCCGTGGGCGCTGCCAGCCTCGGGCACCTCTCTGGTGAGCTTCTCAAGAAAGCGGCCGGGATCGACATGGTGCACGTGCCCTACAAGGGGTCCACTCTTGCGCTGGTTGATTTGCTGGCCGGGCGCGTCCAGTTGCAGATCGGCACCATCCCGGCCTCCCTGCCTCATGTCAAGGCTGGACGGCTGCGCGCGCTGGCTGTTACCAGCCGTGAGCGGATTTCCGTGCTGCCCAAGCTCCCGACCGTTGCGGAATCGGGGCTTCCCGGCTATCACGCTTCGCTGTGGATGGGAATGTTCGTTCCGGCGCGCACGCCCGGTGCGGTGACGGCACTGCTCGACCGCGAGCTCGTCGCGGTCATGCGCTCGCCGGAGCTGCGCGAAACGCTGGTCGAGCAGGGCCTGGAACCCGGCGCCACCGGGCCCAAGGCGTTCGCAAAGGTCATCCGGGAAGACACCGCGCGCTGGCGCAAGGTGATTCTCGATGCCGGCATCCGGCCGGAATAGTCGTTCACCTCTCTATGCGGAGCGGGCGCGGCTTCTCAGATACTCGATCACGCCGGGCATGATCGAGAGGACCACGATGCCGATGATCACCAGCGTCAGGTTCTCCCTCACTACCGGGATGTTGCCGAAATAATACCCGGCGAAGGTGAGTGATCCGATCCAGAATACGCTTCCCGCAAAGCTGTAGAACAGAAAACGCCCATAGTACATGCGGCCGATGCCGGCCACGAACGGCGCGAAGGTGCGCACGATCGGGACGAAGCGCGCGATGACGATGGTCTTGCCGCCGTGCCGCTCGTAGAAGCGCCGCGTGCGTTCGAGATGGGCCGGATTGAACGCCCATGATTTTTCCCGGGTGAAAACGCGCGGCCCGACGAAGCGGCCGATCCAGTAATTGGTGTTGTCGCCGGAGAACGAAGCGAGCGCGAGCAGCGCGAACAGCCCGTGAATGTAGATGTCGCCCCCGGCCGCAAGCGTCCCCGCGACAAACAACAGCGAATCGCCGGGCAGGAACGGCGTCACCACCAAGCCGGTCTCGCAGAAGATGATCAGGAACAGGATCGCGTAGATCCAGAGGCCGTAGTTCGCCACCAGCCATTGCAGGTGGCGGTCGAGGTTGAGGACGATATCGACGAAGGCGGCGACCAGTTCCACGAGCGCGTGCGCCTAAAGGCTCCCAAAAAGCGGCCTCAAATACCCAGTTCAAGCCGCCGATGAACGCAGATGGACGCAGATAAGATCAACCCCGAAAAGCATTGGACGCAGAGATTTTTCATCGGCGTTTATCGGCGTTTATCTGCGGCTAATGTTGTTGCTTTTCTGGTACGCTCTAGACTACTGCTTCTGCTTCCGCCTTCTTCTCCGGCTTGGCGAGATCCTCGCGGGAGACGCCGAGCCACATCACGATCGGGGCCGCCACCAGCACCGA
>JACQOK010000320.1 GCA_016202565.1 Betaproteobacteria bacterium
GAACTGTTTTTGACATCCCGGCGCTGTGGGCGCCGGAAGCTCGTTTGAGCAGGGGTAGCCTAGCCGAAAATCATGACACAGGCAATTTCCGCGCATTCCCAAACGCGCGGGTTCGGCACGGACGCAACAAAAAAAGCGGGAACGAAGGCCCCCCAAGAAAAACGGGAACGAAAAAAAGGCAGGGGGAAACCCTGCCTTATTGCGGCAATGAAAGGGCGATTACTTCGCCTTGTCGTCTTTTTTCGTTTCGGATTTCTTGGGCTCGCCTTTCTTCGCTTCTTTCTTGCCTTCGGTTTTCTTGCCTTCGCCTTTCTTCATTTCCTTTTTGGCTTCATCCTTTTTTTCTGCCGCAAACGCGACCGGCGTAATGGTCACGGCGGCAAAGACGGCAGCCAACAGCGTGGATAGCAGCTTGCTCATGGTTCTTCCTCTTGGTGAGTTGAAAAGTGGTTGGTTCAACCTGACCGCATTCTTCGGTCAACGCCAATAACGGGAGACGCGCGTGGTCGGTTGACAGGCTGCCACGACGGTGGGCGAACCGCGTGCCGTGAATCGCCCGGGGACCTGGGAAAATGTGCTTAAACAGACGGTTGAAATACAAGCCGCACGGCACCGGGCGGCGTCATGGGCGAGGAGCCGGTGTCGGGATTTGGCGACGGCGTCGCGCAGTTCGCGCCAGGTTATGCGCGCGCGCACAAAAAAAAGCCCCCAAACATGGGGGCTTTCAATCACAGCGGTAGCGCCGGCTTATGCGGCAACGGGAGCACGCAAGTCGCGCGTAAGGCGCTCATAGCCGGGCAGCGTAAGGAATTCCACGTAATGGTCGCTGGTCGTGATCTGGTCGAAGAGCTGGGCTGCTTCCTCGTATCTGCCGGCATTCCAGGCTTCTTCACCGAGCAGCGTTCTGACCTTGGCCAATTCCTCCGGCAACAACTTGCGGAAGAGTTCGCGGCTGACCTTGCGGCCGTCGTCCAGGACGCCTTTAGGGCTCCTGATCCACTGCCAGATCTGCGAGCGCGAAATTTCCGCGGTCGCCGCATCTTCCATCAGGTTGTAGACCGGCACGCAGCCATTGCCGGCGAGCCAGGCGCCGATGTACTGGATGCCGACGCTGATGTTGTTGCGCAAGCCGGCTTCGGTGATCGGTTTTTCCGGCTGGAAATCGAGCAGGTCACGGGCGGTGACGTGGACGTCATTGCGCTGCCGGTGCACCTGGTTCGGGCCCGGCATGTGCTCGTCGAACACCGCTTTCGCGATGCCGACCAGGCCGGGGTGCGCGACCCAGGTGCCGTCGCAGCCGTCGGTTGCTTCACGCAGCTTGTCGGCGCGCACCTTCTCGAGCGCGGCCGCGTTCGCCGCCGCGTCGCCCTTGATCGGGATCTGCGCCGCCATGCCGCCCATCGCGAACGCCTTGCGCTTGTGGCAGGTCTTGATGAGCAACAGCGCATAGGCGCGCATGAAGGGCGCGGTCATCGTCACCTGCGCGCGGTCGGCCAGGCAGAAATCCTTGTTGGCCCGGAATTTCTTGAGGCAGCTGAAGATGTAGTCCCAGCGCCCGATATTGAGGCCGACGCAATGCTGGCGCATTTCGTGGAGGATCTCGTCCATTTCGAACGCGGCGAGCACGGTTTCGATCAGCGCGGTGGTCTTGATCGTGCCCAGCGGCAGCCCCAGCTCGCGCTGGGCGGCAACAAAAATATCGTTCCACAACCGCGCTTCGAGGTGACTTTCCATCTTCGGCAGGTAGAAGTACGGTCCGGAATTCTTCGCGAGCAGCGTCTTCGCGTTGTGAAAGAAGTAGAGCGCAAAATCGAAGATCGCGCCGGACACCGGTTCGCCATCGACCAGGACGTGCTTCTCGAGCAGATGCCAGCCGCGCGGGCGCACGAGCAGCGTCGCGATCCTGTCGTTGAGCGCGTAGCTCTTGCCCTCGGGGCTCACGAACGCGATGGTGCGGTTGATCGCGTCATGCAGGTTGATCTGGCCCTCGATCATGTTTTCCCACGTCGGCGTATTCGAATCCTCGAAGTCCGCCATGAACACGTTGGCGCCGGAGTTGAGCGCGTTGATCACCATCTTGCGGTCGGTCGGGCCGGTGATCTCGACGCGGCGGTCCCGGAGGTCGTGCGGTGCGGGCGCGACGCTCCAGTCGCCTTCCCTGATGTGCTGCGTTTCAGCCGGGAAGTCAGGGAGCTTGCCGCTGTCGAACTCGGCCTGACGCTTGGCGCGAAGCGCCAGCAGCTCGCGCCGGCGCGCTTCGAACTTGCGCGCCAGTTTGGCAGTGAACGCGAGCGCCTGGGGCGTGAGGATCTCGCCATACCGCGGGTTCAGCCTGCCAAGGACCTCGATGCCTTCCGGTAGTGCGGGGTTGTGAAGCATGATGTTTCCTCGTCGTCAGTATTTTCAAAAATGGGGTATGCATTACATTTCGTATTGTGAAAAGTCGTACCACATGCCATATTGTTGCGGCGCATTATTACGCGCCGTGACCGCAAGCGCAATTCAACTTGCTTATGCCACATGCAATGCGGCCTTATCCGAAAGGTGAAATTGCGCTTCCTCGGTGGAAGCGGTGAGGGCGGTAACCGACGAGACCCCACTTGGATGACTTGGGTGACGGCATCGAAATAGCCAGTGCCCACTTCACGTTGATGCCGCGTTGCGGTACAGCCGGGTGCGTCGAAAGGAGGTGCGTTCACGAAATCCGGACATGCGCCAAGAAGTAATCTGGCGCGGGACCGATGGTGCAGCCGGAACCGGTTGACGCTCTGCTATAATTTCAGCTTTCCTGCAGCACCTGCCGCACCCGAATGGGCGCGGCGCTTTTTTCCGGCGACCCGATCCCGACAGGAGCAAGCAGTGCAAAAGCGATCTGTGCACGGATTTCTTCCGGGCACCCGACGGATCGCCGCAATGATCACTTGACCGGCCCAGTCCCCTGACTGACCGAATTCGAAGGGAGAAGCAGAACCATGACTGAACGACTCGACTTGCTGAAGATCGCACAGGAAGAACAGAGCGGAGATTTGTTCAAGCTGCTGGACAGAATCTACCGGCGATCCAGGATCCAGCCGCGGGGCGTTTCCGATGCGATCATCTGGGAAGGGGGAAACCAGCACGGCAACGTGAAGCCGGTCGCCCACGCGTTCACGGACATGTTTGCGCTCAACGGCACGCTGATGGCGCTCGACGTCTTGGGGTTGCCGTTCCTGGGCGTGCCCATGATGGCGCAGTTCCGGCACGACACCAAGTTGAAGTCGCTCGAGTGGTTCGGCAAGCTGGAGTACACGGCGATCAAGTGGTCCACCGCCGGCGACTTCATGGTGAACGAGAACGGCAAGAAGGTAGTGGTTCTCGGTAAGTCCGCCAACGCGCCGCTGCGCACCGCGGCCGGCGTCTACTGCAACGTCCGCCCCTACGGCACGATCACCAGCGTGCGTTTCATGCC
>JACQOK010000321.1 GCA_016202565.1 Betaproteobacteria bacterium
CTGGTCAACGGCGCGGGGCTGGCGATGGCCACCATGGACATCATCAAGCTCTACGGCGGCAACCCCGCAAACTTTCTCGATGTGGGCGGCGGCGCTTCAACCGAGAAGGTGACCGAGGCCTTCAAGATCATGCTCAAGAACCCCAAGCTCAGCGCGATCCTGGTCAATATCTTCGGCGGCATCATGAAGTGTGACGTGATCGCCGAGGGCGTGGTGACCGCGGCGCGCCAGGTGAGCCTCAAGGTGCCGCTGGTGGTGCGGCTCGAGGGCACCAACGTCGATCTCGGCAAGAAAATTCTGGCCGAATCGGGGCTGCCGATCATTTCCGCGAGCAACATGGCCGATGCCGCGCAAAAGGTCGTTGCGGCCGCGCAGGGAAAGTAAGCGAGAAAGCGACATGTCGATCCTGATCAATAAAGACACCAAAGTCATCACGCAAGGCATCACCGGCAAGACCGGCCAGTTCCACACCAAGATGGGCAAGGAGTACGCCAACGGGCGCCAGTGTTATGTCGCCGGCGTTACCCCCAAAAAAGGGGGCCAGAGTTTTGAGGGCATTCCCATCTACGAAACGGTCAAGGAAGCCAGAGAGGCGACGGGCGCGACCGTCTCGGTCATCTATGTGCCGCCGCCTTTTGCTGCGGCGGCAATCGATGAGGCCGCTGACGCCGGGCTCGAGCTTGTCATCTGCATCACCGAAGGCATTCCGGTGCGTGACATGATCCGCACCAAGTACCGGCTGCAGGGCAGGAAAACGAGGCTGGTCGGTCCCAACTGTCCGGGGGTGATTACGCCCGACGAGATCAAGATCGGCATCATGCCGGGGCACATCCACAAGAAGGGCCCGGTGGGCGTGGTGTCGCGCTCGGGCACACTCACTTACGAGGCGGTCGGGCAATTGATGGAGGTGGGTCTTGGCCAGTCCACCTGCGTCGGGATCGGTGGCGATCCGGTGAACGGGCTGCGCCACGTCGATGTCATGCAGATGTTCAACGATGACCCCCGGACCGAGGCGGTGGTCATGGTCGGCGAGATCGGCGGCTCGAATGAAGAGGAATGCGCGCGCTGGATCCGGGACAACATGAGGAAGCCCGTGGTGGGTTTCATTGCCGGCGTCACTGCGCCGCCGGGCAAACGCATGGGCCACGCCGGCGCGATCATCTCCGGCGGCAAAGGGACCGCCGCGGAAAAGTTGGCCGTGATGGAGGAATGCGGGATCAAGGTGACGCGCAATCCGGCAGAAATGGGCAAGCTGCTTAAGTCCGTCTTGAAATAGGCCAGCCTTTCGGTGAAGGCTAACATGAGCGAGGCGAATGTTAAGCCGCGAAGCCGCGGCCAGCACCCCAAGGAGTATTGAATTGGAAGGCGGTATTGTGAAACGCGACAGAGGGGCCCGCGGCAAGCCGAAGGGCCGCGCGGTCGATCCACGGGCGTTGGCAGAAGTTCAGGCTTTGCTGGGCGATGCGCCGCGCCGCCGGGACCTGTTGATCGAGCACCTCCACCGGATCCAGGACCGCTACGGCCATATCTCGGCGGCGCATGTGGTGGCGCTGGCGCGGGAAATGCGTCTGGCGACGACCGAGGTCTACGAGGTCGCGACGTTCTATCATCACTTCGATGTCGTCAAGGAAGGCGACAAGGCACCGCCTGCGCTGACGGTCCGCGTGTGCGATTCGCTGTCGTGCGCGATGGCCGGCGCGAACGAATTGATCGGCGCGCTCAAGCAGGCGCTGGGCGCGGGTGTGCGCGTGGTTCCGGCGCCGTGCGTCGGCCGCTGCGAACAGGCGCCGGTGGCGGTCGTGGGCCAGAATCCGGTGGCGGCGGCGACCGCGGACAAAGTCCGCTCCGCCGTGGACGCCCGGAAGACGAAATGCCCCGTCGGCCGGTACGCCAGCTACGCGCAGTACCGCAAGGGCGGAGGCTATCGCCTCGCCGCGGACTGCCTCGCCGGCAAGCGCGACGCCGAGGCCGTGATCAAGACCATGGAAGATTCGGCCCTGCGCGGCCTGGGCGGCGCGGGCTTTCCGGCAGGCCGCAAGTGGCGCATCGTACGAAGCGAGAAAGCGCCGCGGGTGATGGCGATCAACGTCGACGAAGGCGAGCCGGGAACGTTCAAGGACCGCTATTACCTTGAGCGCGATCCCCACCGTTTCCTCGAAGGCGCAATCATCGCCGCGTGGGCGGTGCAGATCTCGGAAATCTATATCTATCTGCGCGATGAATACGCCGGGTGCCGGGAAATCCTCGAGCGTGAACTGAAGGCGCTGCAGGCCGACCCGCCCTGTCCGCTGCCGCCGATCTACCTGCGGCGCGGGGCGGGTGCCTACATCTGCGGCGAAGAATCGGCGATGATCGAGTCGATCGAAGGCAAGCGCGGCATGCCGCGGTTGCGCCCGCCCTATGTCGCACAGGTCGGACTGTTCGGTTATCCCACGCTCGAGCACAACATGGAAACGCTGCACTGGGTGCGCGAGATCCTGGAAAAAGGGGGCGAGTGGTTTGCCTCCCACGGCCGCAAGGGCCGCAAGGGATTGCGTTCGTTTTCCGTGTCAGGCCGCGTCCGGAAGCCGGGTGTGCATCTGGCGCCTGCCGGCATCACCGTCAAAGAGCTGATCGAGGAATACTGCGGCGGGATGCTGCCGGGACACGCGTTCTACGGCTACCTCCCCGGCGGCGCCTCGGGCGGGATTCTGCCGGCGTCGATGGGCGATATTCCGCTCGATTTCGACACGCTCAATCAGCATGGCTGTTTTATCGGCTCGGCGGCGGTCATCATCCTGTCCGACCAGGACAAGGCGGCGGCCGCAGCGCGCAACGTCATGAAATTTTTTGCCGACGAGTCGTGCGGCCAGTGCACGCCGTGCCGCGTCGGTACGGCCAAGGCGCTGGCGCTGATGGAAAGACCGCGCTGGGACCAGGGCCTGCTCGAGGAACTTTCGAGTGCGATGGCGGACGCATCGATATGCGGACTCGGACAAGCTGCGCCCAATCCGATCCGCTGCGTGATGAAGTATTTCCCCAAGGAGATCGAGTGAGGAGAAAGGAGAGAGGAGAGAGGAGCAAGGTCAAAACCGACGCTGACGCTCATACTTCTCACTCCTCACGCTTCATTCCTCGTCTGACCGAAGGTGAACTATGACTGCGATGAGCAAAGAGGAACTGGCTGCGATGCCGGTGGAGTTCAAGCTGAACGGCAAGGAGGTGGTCGGCTACGCCAGCGAGACCATCATCCAGACCGCCAAGCGCTACGGCGTCGAAATTCCGCATCTCTGCTACAAGGAGGGCATGCGGCCCGACTGCAACTTCCTCGCCTGCATGGTCGAGATCAAGGGTGAACGCGTGCTCGCGCCCTCCTGCTGCCGCCGGTCGGCCCCGGGGATGGAGGTGATTTCAAACAACGAGCGCGCGCTTGCTTCGCAGAAGATGGTGCTCGAGCTCCTGCTCTCCGACATGCCCAAGCAGCGCTATACGCTCAATTCGGAACTCGACCACTGGGCAAGGAGGCTCAAGATCGGCAAGCCGCGCTTTGCGCCGCGGCACCAGCCGCAGGCCGACCTCTCGCATTACGGCATCGCGGTCAATCTGGATAACTGCATCCAGTGCACGCGGTGTGTCCGCGCCTGCCGCGAGGAGCAGGTCAATGACGTCATCGGTTACGCCTTCCGCGGCGAGCACTCCAAGATCGTGTTCGACCTCGACGATCCGATGGGCGAATCGACCTGCGTCGCGTGCGGCGAGTGCGTGCAGGCCTGCCCCACCGGCGCGCTGATGCCGGCGCGCGGCGCAGGCCTGGTGAAGGCGGACAAACAAGTGCATTCGGTGTGCCCGTACTGCGGGGTGGGCTGCCAGCTTACGTACCACATCAAGGACAACCGGATTCTCCATGTGGAAGGCCGCGACGGGCCCTCGAACCATGGGCGGCTGTGTGTGAAGGGCCGCTACGGTTTCGACTACGTGCACCACAGGCAGCGGCTGACCAGGCCGCTGGTGCGCAAACCCGGCGTGCCCAAGCACGCCGATTTCACCATGGACCCGGCGAATCCGCTGGAACATTTCCGCGAAACCACGTGGGAGGAAGCGCTCAATCTTGCCGCCGGCAGGCTCAAGGAAATCCGCGACACGCACGGCGGCTACGCGCTCGCCGGATTTGGTTCCGCCAAGGGCACGAACGAAGAGGCGTATCTGTTCCAGAAACTGGTGCGCACCGGTTTCGGCAGCAACAACGTGGACCACTGCACGCGGCTCTGTCACGCCTCGTCGGTCGCCGCGCTCATGGAGGGGCTCAATTCCGGGGCGGTGTCGAATCAGGTGAACGACGTGATGCGGGCGGAGGTGATTTTCCTGATCGGGGCGAATCCCATAGTCAACCATCCGGTGGCGGCGACCTGGATCAAGAACGCGGCGAAGAAGGGCGCGAAGCTGATCTATGCCGATCCGCGCCGCTCGGAACTCTCGCGCCACGCCGCCTACTCCCTGCAGTTCAAGCCCGATACCGACGTCGCGCTGCTGAACGCCATGATGCACGCCATCGTGCACGAGGGGCTGGTGAACGAGGACTTCATCAAGAGCCGGACCATCGGCTACGAGGAACTGAAGAAGAACGTCGCAGGCTACAGTCCCGAAGCGATGGCGCCGATTTGCGGCGTCCCGGCGGAAACGATCAGGGAAGTGGCGCGGCTCTACGCCACGTCGAAGGGTTCGATGATCCTCTGGGGCATGGGCATCTCGCAGCACGTGCACGGCACCGACAACGCGCGCTGTCTCATCGCCCTGTGCCTGATGACCGGGCAAGTGGGGCGCCCGGGACCGGGGTTGCACCCCTTGCGTGGCCAGAACAACGTGCAAGGGGCGTCCGACTCGGGGTTGATCCCGATGGTGTTCCCCGTCTACCAGCGCGTGGACAACAATGAAGCGCGCGCGCGCTTCGAGCAGCTGTGGGGCGCAAAGCTCGATCCCAAGCCGGGACTGACCGTGGTCGAAATCATGGATGCAGTGCACGCCGGCAAGCTTCGCGGCATGTACATCATGGGCGAGAATCCGGCGATGTCGGACCCCGACGTGCATCACGCGCGCGAGGCGCTCGCCAAACTCGACTGTCTGGTGGTTCAGGAAATTTTCCTCACCGAAACCTGCTATCACGCCGACGTCATCCTGCCGGCGACCGCCTGGCCGGAAAAAGTCGGCACGGTGACGAATACCGACCGCATGGTGCAGCTTGGCCGCCAGGCGCTCACGGCCCCGGGCGAGGCCAAGCCGGATCTGTGGATCATCCAGGAGATCGCGCGACGTTTGGGGCTTGACTGGAACTACGACGGGCCCGCCGACGTATTCAATGAGATGCGCAAGGCCATGCCGTCGATCGCCGGCATCACCTGGGAGCGGCTCGAGCAAGAAAGCTGCGTCACCTATCCGTGCGAAAAGGAGGGCGATCCCGGGCAGCCGGTGGTGTTCGTCGACCGGTTTCCGACGCCGACCGGGCGCGGCAGGTTCGTGCCGGCCGATATCATTCCCGCAGCCGAGCAGCCGGACAGCGCGTTTCCGTTCGTGCTCATCACCGGTCGCCAGCTCGAGCACTGGCACACCGGCGCCATCACGCGCCGCGCTGCGGTGCTCGACGCGATCGAGCCCGATCCCGTCGCCTCGCTGCACCCGCTCGATCTCGATGCCATCGGCGCCGAACAGGGCGATGTCATAACGGTCGAGTCGCGACGCGGCATCATCTCGCTCTACGCGCGCGCCGACGATGGCACGCCGCGCGGCGCGGTGTTCATTCCGTTCTGCTTCTACGAGGCCGCCGCGAATCTTCTGACCAATCCCGTGCTCGATCCATTCGGCAAGATCCCGGAATTCAAGTACTGCGCGGTGAAGGTGATGAAAGGCGGCGAACTGATGCCGCGTTCGACCTACGGCGGGGGCCAGGCGCTGCGGGAACTGGAGTCAGCTTGAGACGCCCTGCCGCAGGGCGCTGCCATGGGAACACAAGTTTGTGGACGCGTTAGAACTGTTGCTCGGCCGCGATTCCGCGTTGCGGCTTCAGGAGCCGGGCCCCGACGAGGCAGCGCTCGATACGATTTTTCGCAGCGCCTTGCGGGCGCCCGACCACGGCCGGCTGCGGCCCTGGCGGTTTGTCGTCATTCCGCGGGACAGGCGTGAGCGCTTCGGCGAAGTCATGGCTGACGCGCTGCGGCTGCGGGAGCCGAACGCGTCGCCCGAGGCGCTCGCCCGCGAGCGGCAGAAGGCGTTGCGCGCGCCCGTCATCATCGTCGTCGCGGCGCATACGAAACCGAGCGACAAGATTCCCAAGGTCGAACAGATCATTTCGACGGGCGCCGCAGCGCAGAACATCATGCTCGCAGCACATGCGCTGGGATATGGCGCGATGTGGAGAACCGGCCCTGCCGCTTATGATGCCACGGTAAAACAGGCCTTCGGTCTCGAGGCAGGCGACGCAATCATCGGGTTTCTCTACATCGGCACGCGTGTCGGCGGCTCATCGCCCCTGCCCCGTCCGGTTCCGGAAGAGGTCGTGGCAGTGTGGCGGGGCTGACTTAAACCCAGAACCTATCTCAATAATAGGCACGTGTGCGCCCCGTCCCTTCGGGTTGTGGCCAAAACGCGCGCCTGCGTTGTCGCGGGTCTTGTTAATATTCGCGATATTAACTGCGCCCCGCTCCTCGCATTCATCACGTTTTGGCCACAACGCATCACGCGCCTATTATTGAGATAGGTTCTAGTC
>JACQOK010000313.1 GCA_016202565.1 Betaproteobacteria bacterium
CAGGATCCCCGTGTCGATGGGCTGCAACAGCAGGTTCAAGCGTTCGTCGCGAGCGCCGGGCAAGCAGGCCTTTTACGCCGCGAGGTATTCGCGAGAATCTGGGCGATGGCTCACCAGGCGCTCTGCAAGACCGCCCCGCCGCTCGACCACCTGAACCTCGGCGCGTCCATCCCGCATTTTTCGGAGCCTTGGTTCTGCTGCGCCGAGCCCACCGACCAGCAGCTCCAGTCCTTCTGAACCGGCCGATCCTTCATCATTTGTGCAGGAAAACCGTGTTTCGGCCATCTGTATAGACCGCCAGCATTTTTACCGTCATAGTGCCGGCCATGTTTACACGCCGGCTGGCGCTTCCCGCATGCTCGTTCCAGCTGCTCGGCCCGCGCGGAGGAACCGGCTGATCTAATCGTTTGCGCTACCGTGGCACCGCCGATTCGGCGCGCCGACGAGCCTGCCGCGAACGCGGTCGCAAGCGTTGCGCTGGCGACGGGCGGTTTCATTTTTCGGGCGGATTGATTTTCTTATCGCTTATCCGCACGCCACGAGCGGCCGCGGATGCTCAGCCGCTGCGTTGGCTCCCGTTTTCGGAACTCGACGCGGAGCTTATCCAAGCGCAAAATGGCCAGCTATCCACCGAGAACACCTTCGCAAAGGAGAAAGATCCATGTCGCGAAATTACTTCGGCATTATCCCGTTCTTGTTCGTGATCTTTCTGCCAATTCAGGGGTGCCAGAAGAAAGAGGAATCCAAACCGGCTGTTCCAGCCCCTGTAGCTCCGGCTCCGCAGGCGGCGCCGGCGCCGCCGCCTCCACCGCAGCCGCCCGCCGCTGCACCGGCGCCCCAAGCTGCGGCGCCAGTTCCGGCGGCTGCAACTGCAGCGCCCGCTCAACCGCCCAGCGTTGCGCCCGCGCCCCAGGCTGCAGCACCGGCCCAGCCGCCGCCGAGCGCCGCGCCGGCTCCGGCCGCACCCGCCGCGCCTGCGGCAGCGCCGGCCAAAGCCGCGCTCGCAACTGCTGAGGGAGAGAAACCCGGATCGCGCGTGGAAATCCAAGAGCTCAAACGCGTGAGCGGCGGCACGATGATGCTCAGGTTTGCACTGATCAACGAGGGCGATCAGACGTTTTCGGTAGGCTACGCGCTCGGCGCGGGATCGACGTCCGACATCGCTACCGTCGGCGGAGTGCATCTCATTGAGCCCGTCGGCAAGAAAAAATACCTGGTCGTCCGTGACAGCGAAAACAAGTGCGACTGCAGCAGAGGCGTCAAGGACGTTGCTGCCAAATCGCGCGCCAATCTCTGGGCGAGATTCCCCGCGCCTCCTGAGAACGTGGAAAAGATCGCGGTGGTCGTTCCGACCTTCTCTCCGATGGATGATGTTCCCATCAGCCGCTGAAGATCGAGGCCGCCATGATTTCTTTACGCGCCTGCATCGCGTTCATCGCGCTTGGCCTGATGGTCCAGACAGGTTGGGCCGCCGAAGATCCCGAGCCGATAGCGAATCCCAAGCTGCAGATCCTCGATCTCGTCTACAAGGTCGAGGACATCGGCGGCAAGGTCATGGATCTGCAGTTGAAGGAGACCGACACGGAGATCCGGATCGAGCTTGCAGCGGACGTGCTGTTCGACTTCGACAAGGCCGATATCAGACGCGAAGCCCAGAATGCGCTGAAGCAGGTGGGTGCCATCATCAAGGAGAAAGCCAAGGGCACCGTTCGTATCGAAGGCCACACCGACTCCAAAGGGTCGGATGGGTACAACCAGAAGCTTTCCGAGCGGCGGGCCAACTCGGTCAGGGACTGGCTCGTCAAGAATGAGGGGCTTAAGAACGTGCGCTTCTCGACCACCGGCTTCGGGGCGAAGAAGCCGGCTGTCTCCAACACCAAGCCCGACGGCGCGGATGACCCCGCAGGCAGGCAGAAAAACCGCCGTGTGGAGATCGTGATCGGCAAGAAGAAGTAAATGGAAACCGCATTCACCATCTTCTTTATTCTGGCCATCGCCGGCGTGATCGCGTACCTCATGACACGCCGCAGCGGCTGGCACGCGCTCGTCGGAAAATATCCAGAAAGAGCGCCATACACTGGAGAGTTGCGCCGGTGCAGAACGTTTCAGATGGCGGCGGTGCGTTTCTCCGGCGGAATAATCAGCGTAGGTTTCACGAAAAACGCTCAGGATGCCCCACCGCTTGCGGTGGGGAGGAATGAGCGATCCGCGGTTGAAGTTGTTTTAGGTGTTCAGGTTTTGAAAGCCCCGCCGCTTGCGGCGGGGTAATTTACTTCTTATGCTCTGTACATCGTGGCGCCATCGGTTGCGAGGTTTCTCTTCCCCACCATTGAACTGCCGTGGTCGGCCATCGCATCGGCAAAGCCGTTTGACGCGCCCAGCTGGGTGGAGCCTATAGCGGAATCCGGAACAGTATTTCAGGCGAAATACGACCCCGGGTTTACCGGCGAATTCATCGAGCTCGAAACGAGCGAACCGAAAACATTTATCCGTCTGCCCGTCTATGCAATCGAGGAAGCGCGTAGCTATCTGCCGTTGGAAAAGCGCGCATCGGCCGATCGCGATTGAGGAGGAACAATCATGAAACGCACATGCGCAGGCTGGTTGCTCGGCGAAGCGCTGTTAGTTCTGTTAGTTCTTGTCCTGGGCAATCCCCTGCCTGTTTTTGCCAGAGAGTAATTAAAGGGGCTAGGCTCGAATTACGAAAAATCGAGCCTGGCCAAGCCTGGCCCCTTTCTTTTGCTTTCTTTGGCCCCTTTTACCGTTGGAAACAAACTCGGGCAATGCATGCACCAACTTCATCATTGCTTCTTTCGCGCCTGCCTGATTTCCCACCAGACGAAGCCGCCCGCGACAAACCAGACGAACAGCCCGAGGCCGATGTACCAGACGGCGTCGAACAGCTTGTGCTGGTCCTCGAGGTAGCTCGAGGTCGGATCGTCCGGCAGGTAGAGCACGCGCAGTTTCCTGCCGGGCTCCGGCTTGGTTGTCGCGGTGCTCTGCGTGTAGATTCCGGTCGAGCGCACCACCGCGCCTTTCGCGGTCTTGAACTCGTAGGTGACCTCCCACCTCTCCCTTTTGAAGGGCGATATCAACTCGCGCAGCCACAGGCGGTCGGCCGAGACGACGTCGGCGCTCGCCGAAGATGCGGCGCTGCCGTAGGCGATGCGCTCGTAGATGAGCGACCCGCCGGCGTAGATCGGCACCGCGCCAATCGCGACCACGATAGCGGCGACTACGGCGGTGGCCAGCGCCTCGAGCTTCATGAATCGTCAGATAGAAAATTCAATCCGGCCGCGGTCCCGCCTCGCCGAGCTGAGGCAGCGGGAGCAGGCGCGGAAGAAGTTCCGGAATGCGCGTAACGGGCCTTATGTTCATGCTTGCTTCTCCCTCCCCGGGATAGGGCCGCATTCCGAGCAGGCATTGAGCGGATTTAGCGGCCAATTACTGCGCAATCTATTCCAACCGCCGGAGCGCGGCAATGCCTATCCCGCACCCCGGCTGTTCCAAGGTGTTTCTTTCATACGGCAGGTCAGGCGATGTCGGGGATGGGGTGGTATTTCAGCGCGAGGCTCGCGTGCACGGGCCAGGCCTCAGGCGGCACGGGCGGTGCGCGCGCGAGCGCCTCGGGCTGCCAGCGCCCGAGGTAGATGAGGATCTCGCGCACCAAGATGGGGGCGTCGATCAACGCGATCACCCGCATCGGCCCGCTTTTTACACTTCGGCACTTCGGGCATTCGAGCGGGTCGCCTTCGTACACGTTACGGATGAGCCGCGCCCAAGCTTGCTTGGCGCGCCGCACGAATTCACTCATGGGTTCCGTAGCGGACTCACAGGCTGGTGCAGGAGCCTTCGCCGTCATCGCCCCGCGGCTGCGGTTGCAAGACCACCCCCCGTACCGGACAAGGATGAGCCTCTCTTAACTCTACTGTGTCATAAAACTTGCAGGGGAAGGTAGCCCGGATGGAATGAAATGAAATCCGGGAGAGGAATTCCCGGAATCCGCTTCGCTCCTTC
>JACQOK010000314.1 GCA_016202565.1 Betaproteobacteria bacterium
CGGCACCTCAGAGAGCACCACGTGACTCGCCGCGAGAAGAGGGCCATCTTGAAAGACTTCGAAGAAGACGAGCAGAACGGCGTGTGGCAGTGGTTTGGTGTGACTACTGAGCTGCTGGAAAAGGCCCGCAGCGCCGTCCTCGAGATTCCGAGCACGGTCTTCCTCCGATCCGGTGACGCGGCGCACCTGGCCTGCGCCGAGGAGCACGGCTTTCACGAGGTCTATACGAGCGATCTCCACATGCTGAAGGCCGCGCCGCATTTCCACCTGACTGGCGTGAACGTTCTCAGCGAGAACGGCTGAGGTCCGCGCAGCCGAAGTCGGTGGACGGATGATGGACGGACGGGAGAATACGCCAGGATCTGCAAGATCACGCCAGTCCGGAAATTCCGAGGCAATGCGCACGTGCGAGGCCACTCGACTCGAGCCGCATTGCCTATGCCACGCCTATCCTAGCCGGCGCCGGGCCTCGTGTCTCTTTCAGGTCCAGGCGCAGCAGGTTCAATAATTCTGCGGTTTCTTCTTGACGGAGGCTCTCAGCGGCCCTAGGATTCGGTCACTCCACCAACGGGACAAGTGGGACGGGGGCCGGCTCTTCGGATCTCGCCGACCCTGACCCGTATGGATGTGGACACGGAAGGAGGGTGACATGAGGTCACACAGTCGACTCCAACGGTGGCTGGTAGTTGCAGCAATGTTGGCGCTGCCGATGTTGGCCTACGCGCAGGAAGCCACGCTGAGCGGCACCGTGACGGACACCACGGGAGGCGCGCTCCCCGGCGTGACGGTTCGGGCCGTGCACGAAGCGTCCGGGAACAGCTTCGAAGCGGCGACCGATGAGCGCGGCGGCTACCGGCTCGCCGTACGCGTGGGCACTTATCGGCTGACGGCCGATCTGGCGGGATTTGCGCCTGTCGCGCGGACCCTCACGCTGCTGGTCGGCCAGCAAGCGGTCGCGAACCTCCAGATGAGCGTCTCGGGCGTGCAAGAGTCGGTGACGGTCACCGGCGAAGCGCCGTTGCTCGATGTCACGGGATCCAGTTTGGGCGGCAACATCGATCCGCGCCAGCTCCAGGAGCTGCCGGTCAACGGCCGGAACTGGATGGATCTGGCGATGCTGGCGCCGGGCGCCCGCGATACCCAGGTGCGTGGGGGCGGGCCCAGCAGCGCCCAAGGCACCGGCCGTCAGCGCGGCGGCGGCGACTACCAGCTGAACGTCGATGGGCAGTCGATTACCAACCTCCTCTCGGCTTCCGATTCGGGACAGCCGAAATTCAGCCGCGATGCGATCGCGGAGTTCGAATTGCTGTCAAGCCGATTCGACGCCACCCAGGGCCGCTCCAGCGGCGTGCAGGTCAACGCCGTCACGAAGTCCGGCACGAATCAGCTGGCAGGTACCTTCTCGGGCTACTTCCGCCACGACAAGCTCCGAGCTGCCGACCTCGTGACGGGGCGCAACCTCCCATACGAGAACCAGCAGCTCAGCGGAACGTTTGGCGGCCCCATTCGGAGGGACCGCTTGCATTTCTTTGGCAACTACGAATACGAACGCGAGCCGCAGACCGCGGTCTGGACGACTCCATTTCCGAAGTTCAATATCGATCTGAGCGGCGCTCAGACTCAAAAGATCGGCGGCGGGCGCGTGGACGCGCAGTTTTCGCCGCGGACCCGCCTGACGGTTCGTACGGCGATTTGGAGGGACAAGAGCGGACCGTCTGGTGGCAGCAGCACCGTGGCCCCCTCCTCGGTTGGCGACAATTTCAACCGATCGAGCCAGTACATAGGGACGTTGACGCAGGTGCTCAGCAGCAGCACCGTGAACGAGATCAAAGGGGGGTATGTCGACTTTTTTCAGCACCCTACCAAATATCTGATTAACCCCAACGCGCGCTTCTTTGGAACCAATGGGCCGTTGATCCTGCTGACTGGGTTTACCGCAGGGGGGGTCCAGCGGCACCCTCAGGATCAGGGACAGCGAACCTTCAGCGTTCGCGATGACTTCACCTATTCGTTTGCCAAGGGTGGTCGCCACACCGTGAAGCTGGGCGGCGAGTATCTGCAGCAATATGCGCGTGATTTCCGCTGCACCTCATGCGACGGCGAGCTGACGGCCACGCGCGGTCCGCTGCCGGCCAATCTCGAGGATGTGTTCCCGGAGTTGTTCAACGCGGGAACATGGAGACTGAATCTGTTGTCGTCCATTTCCTCCAGGTGGCGCCAGTCCTTCGGCCCTTCAGACGCTTCGTTTGACAATGACGAGCCACGATACGTGTATGGCGCCTGGGTACAGGACGACTGGGCGATCTCGCCCCGCCTGACGTTGAATCTGGGGCTGCGCTATGACGTCGAGTTCCACTCCTTCGCCAACGACGTGGAGATATTGCCCTTCCGGCCCGGTGGTCAGCCTGATGACCTCAATAACGTAGGCCCACGGCTGGGCTTCAGCTGGAGCGTGAATGATCGGACCGTGGTGCGTGGCGGCGGCGGACTGTACTACGGCACCGTCGTTGCCTCTTCCCAGGCCAGGCCGATTGCCTCGACCGTGACCGTCACCGTCGACAACGATGGTCGCTCCGACTTCGCCTCGAACCCGTGGAACGGGGCGCCGCCGAGCTACGGGTCGCTTCAGGCGAGGCTCTGTACTACGGCGAATGTGGCCGGCTGTATCAGGCCTGAGCTCCCGACCACGACTGCCCAGATTACCGCGCCCGGCTTTTACATGCCGTACAGCCGCGAGGCGTCGATCGGCTTCCAGCGGCAACTGGCGGACACCATGGCAGTTGAGGCCGACTATGTTTACGTCGGCAGCCGCGACAGCCCGCGCCCGGTCCCGATGAACCTGACATTCAATCCAGCTACGGGAGCGAACTATCCGTTCAGCGACGTCAGCAGACGGCCTTACCCCGAGTGGGGCTGGGTCAGGCTGGCGTTCAACGGCGCCAGGGCCAACCTTCATCAACTGCAGACAGCCTTCACGAAGCGGATGAGCAACGGATGGCAGGTGAATGGCACCTATACGACGTCGATGCTGAAGGATCAAGCGCCGCCGCCACGCTCAGGTCTCGAGCTCGTTCCGTTCCGTCTCGCGGATGATCTCGCGAGCCTCTATACCCTGTCGGTGGGCGACCAGCGTCATCGTGCCACCCTCAACGGCATCTGGCAGCTTCGCTACGGCTTCCAGTTGAGCGGCCTGTACTTCTACGGCTCCGGCGAGCGTTTCGATACCAGGTGGGGTCCCGATCTGCGTCAGATAGGGGCTCAGGGGGATACGATCGGGGAGGTCGGGTCCGCACGGTTGCGCCCGAACGGCACCATCGTTTCACGCAACAGCTTCGTCGGAAAGCCGATTCACCGGGTGGATCTGCGGATCCAGCGGCGGTTCCCGCTGGGCGGCCGCGCGGGAATCGACGGCCTCGTGGAGGTCTTCAACGCGTTCAACCACAAGAATTTCGGGTCGTACGTCACCCAGGAATCCTCCAGAACTTACGGGCAGCCGCAGCGGAATACCAACGTCGCCTACGCGCCCCGGACGCTGCAGCTGGGATTCCGGTTAGCGTTCTAGATCTCACGCGCTGACGCTGGGGACTATTTCCTTTACTCGGAGTAGTCCCCCTTTTCTGTTTCCAGCGAAACAGAAGCGGAGCGCCGGTCAATCATCTTTGGAAGAGGGATCGCCTTATGAGGATGCGAAGCACGCGACGTGTGGTGGCTCTGGTCGTTGCGGTTGCAGCTCTGCTCTGGGCGCCTGCGTCGCCGCTCGCCGATGCTGCCGACCTCGAACGGAAAATCTGGAAGCTGCTGGACGACGACCAGTCCAGATTCGTTTCCCTTCCGGAGGCCGACTTTCGGGCGCTTGGCGCCGGCTTCGATCTCCCGGACGGCGGCAGCACCGTCACCGACCTTGCCCTCAAGGCCCCCGGCGGGGCGTTCGATCCACGGGATGTCGCCAGGATCGACCCGAAGACGCTTGGCTACAAAGCCGACTGGATCGTCGAACGCTACCGCCGCTACAACCTCGATTGGGACATCACGGGGCTGCGGCTCACCAGCCTGAATCCGGACGCAAGGAAATATCCGTGGTTCATCATCATCAACGGCGGCGCCGCCAACCTGTACGAGTTCGTCGTCGATCTCAGGAATCGCCCGGGCTGGGCGCAGTACCTCGCGCAGAAGCTCAACGTGATGGTCGTCACCATCCCCGGGAACTTCAAGTACGGCGGCTGGGAGCAGCCGATTCAAAGCATCGAGCGCCAACCGGCGTACCTGCTCGACCGCGATCTGCCGATGGAGGAATCCGAGGTCCGGAACGTGCTGTACACGAACGGGCTTCTGATGCAGGGCTTGAAGGCTCTGATCGTGAAGCACACGCAGGGCGAGATCCTCATCAGCGGTCACTCGACCTCCGGCGAGCTCGCGATGCTCGCCAACGACGATCCCGACCTGCGCGCGCGGCTCAACGGCCGCTTTTTCGGCTGGGGCAGCGGCGGACCGGCGCGACTCGACCGCGTCCGTGAAGTGAAGGACCCGACAAGCTTCGGCAGAGGTGGCGGCAGATCTGGTGCAGCGCCTCCGGCTCCCAGGCAAGCGGTTCCGCTTCATATTCTGGCCAGACGCGACCCGAACAGCTACAGCCGCGGCTACAGCGGCTTCTTGAATCCGCTCTATGAACCCGGGATGTCGCATTATCAGATCGCCGAACGCTGGCTGGAGGTCGAGGGGCGCCGTCGCGGGAACTTCAAACAGCAGATTCAAGATCTGGAACACGGCGGTAACATCGAAGAGAAGGGACGCATCGAGGTCGAGCTTCAGGATCTCCTCAAGAAGGCCGGTAATCCATGGGGGGTGAATCTCGAGGACGTGAGCAAGGATCTCTTCGCGACGCACTACACGCGCCTGGACGGGTACAAACAAATGGTCTGGACCGTCGCCCACTTCGATCGAAACCACTGGGTGCCTGAGGATCCCTCGAAGGCCATCGAGCTCTTCTTCGCGAACGAGTATCGAGCCAGGAATCCCAACGCCCAGATCCGCCTCCTTGTTTGGGATTTGCCGTTGACGCATTACGCGCACGTCGAGATGCCAAGGCAGCTTGCCTCTGCGCACTACAGCGTCATCCGTTGGTTCTTCAAGGAGGCTGTGCGTGGGCCACTTGCGTCCCGAAGCAACTGACGCTGGCTCTTTCGAACGCGGATTTCATTCGGATGTGGCGCGACCCCTTCGGGTTCGCGGGGCGAGCCGAAAAAGCTCGCCCCACGAATCAGTGCTGCAGCGACGTGAACCGCGCTGTAGTCAGAAGCGGAAGAGGCGGTTGATCTTGACCGCGAGACCGCGGTTTTCGAGTTCGGTGCCGCGGGGAGGAAACGTCGAACGGCCTTCGCTGTAGACCACAAAAAGCTCGCTGCCCGGCTGGTATTCCCAGCGAAAGCGGAGATTCGTTGAGAGCGAGGCATTACTCGAGCCGTACTGGACCAGAGCGGCAGCAAACATCTGGGGTGTCATCGTGAAGAACGCGCGCCCACCGACGATGGTGGTCGTGAAGCGCCCCTGTGGCAGCTCAATCCAGTTCACGGACACATTCGGCTCGACACCCAGCTGTGGGGTGACCTCGACGCGGCCGCGGAACGTGGCCGTCGTCTTATCGCCATCATAGAAGCTCCCGATTTCAAGCGCGCTCGACCCCGACACGCGGCGCTGCGCGCCCGCGGTATAGGTTGCCAGAACGTTGTCGAATTGGTAACCGCCAGCCGGAATGCTCACCCCTCTGGAGACCAGGAACGGTGCGGGGAGGAATTCAAGCAGCCGCGAATACTGCGCGGAGATGCCGTCGCCATTGTGGAAGTCCACCGCGAACAGGCCTTGCAATTCGCGGGACTCGAGGAAATTGTGGTTGTTGGTGATGTAGTCGAAGCTCAATTGCGACGTGACCTTGCGCACCTGTCGGTGGTTCGTCGGCCGAGGGCTGAATCGCGTCTGTGCGAAGTTCCGGCGGAAATTCTCTCGGCGTAAGAAACCCACTTCGGGATTGAAATGCTCCCCGACCACCAGTCGATCGAGTGCGAGCCCGTATCGGTCGGCGGTGTAGCTGAATTGTGTGCGGTAACTTCCGTCGGTCTCGCGCTGGCCTTCGGTCTTTGATTGCGCCGCATAGCCGCTGAAGTACACGTTCTGATAAAAGGCAAACTTGGCATCGAGGCCCCAGACGGTGTTGGCGCCAGGCGCCGTCATCGACACCGACCGGCGCGTGAAGATGCCGCCCAGCATGCTGCGCCGCAGGATATCGCGCCGCAGCCGCAGGACGGTGAAGTTGGTCTGCGCCGCCGCCGCAGCCACGTCGTCATCGGTCTCCATGGTGAGCGCGCCCACGCTCCAGAGCCCGGCCCTTCCGGTCACGCGTCCGCCCGCAATCACAGGGACGGCCCGCGCACCGCTCAGGCCGATGCGTCGGCTGTAGAAGATCGTGGGGACATCGGCGCTCGGGACGTCACCGGCGCCCCCGCTGCCGAACTGGAAGATACCCTGTCCCTCGAGGAAGAACTCGCGTTTCTCCGGGAAGGACAGGCCGAACCGCGTCAAGTTCACCTGCGCTTCGTCGGCCTCGACCTGCGCGAAATCTGTGTTGTAGGTGAGGTCGGCCGTCAAGCCTTTCGTCAGGCCGTACTTCACGTCGACGCCGGCGTCCGGGTCGAGGTGGTTTCGAACCATCGGACGTCGCAACAGGTCGGTGACGACGCGTGAGAGAGCGTAAGGTTTCACCTCGAGATTCAGCGCCACGGGCGGGGTTTCGAGGTCAACCAGGGTCGCGGCCAAAGAAAACTGGCTCATCCCCCGGATGCCCCACGTGGGGGACACCGGGGTGATGTAGGTCATCTCGTTCTTGCTGCGGATCAGCCGGCGGAGCTGAATGTGCCAGGTCTGCTGCCGGCCTGGCGTATACCTCAGCGTCTTGAAGGGCACGGCTATTTCTGCTATCCAGCCGCGGTCGAATCGACTCGACTTCGCATCGTGCACGCCGTTCCAGTCGGCGTTCAGCCGCTCATCGGTGATCGTGCCGTCCCGAAGGCCACCGGCGGCAGTGACCCCGAATTGAAAACCGTTTCGTCCATCGTAAAACGTGTCGAACCCAACAGCAAAGTGATCGTGTTGACTCTGATTGCCGCTGTCGCGACGCAGATCATTGGCGACGATACGCTCGGGATGCTCGTCCCAGCACCGGCACGCGATATAGATATTCCTATCGTCGAAGAGTATCCAGGCCTCGGTCTTCTCCGTGGTGGGTGCGCCTTCGGCAGGCTCCATCTGAATAAAGTCGGTGATGGGCGGAACCTGGCGATAGGCCGCCTCGTCCAGCCGGCCATCGACCCTGATCGATCCGGTGATGCGGGTGGCCCGCACGGAGATGCGGCCGTCGACATCGCGCGTCAGGACTCGTGCGGATCCACCGGATGGCGCCCCTCCGCCCGACTGCGCGATCACTGGCGCCGCCGCCAGAAGCGCCAGCGCGCATGCGAGCGGCGTGGTCCTGCGGACGCCTCGTATGGGGATCCGGCGCCGCACGGTGTCTTGTGGTGGCACTATTGAGGGCAGCGGCGACTCTGGAACCACCAGTCGTGTGGCACGACCAGCAGGGGAGCCGCCGCTCTCAGGTTTCAGCAGCTATCGGAACAGTCCATTGGTCACGGCCGGGTATTCACAGGTACGTCCCGAACTCAAAAGATCTCGGGGAAGGAGAACGTAGCCACGGCGTTGAGACGCTTGTCGGAGATCATGACCGTCTTGTTCTTTGGGTCCAAGGCCACTCCCCGGATCTGCAGCATGATCCCCTTGGGGCCCCCAATCATCCACCGCGGCGGGACATCTCCCCGATCGTAGATGCTCCAGGCGCCGACGAAGCCGCGGTCGTTGGCCATTTCCGCGCCGCCCTCCGCGTCCTCGAGGCCGGCCAGTTTGGGCCCTTCCACCTGGCCGGCGACGATGACCATGCCGCGCGGCGGATAGACGTAGATGCGTGAGTTCCCGCCCATGCTGGTCTTGGGGCCCTGGATGATCCCGAGCGGTCTTGTATTGCCCTCGGCCGTACGAGGGAAGATGATTATCGCGCCGCCGCCGCCGCCAACTGGTGTTCCCGTCATCAAGAGCAGGTTGTGTAACGGGTCGATGGCGACTTTGGAGACAGATCTCATGGCGTCCGGGCCCTTCAGTACTCGGATTGGCGGCACATTGCCATTCGCCAGACGGGAGAAAACCAGGAGCTTGTCTCCATTAGCGACATAAATCTCGTTATTCACCGGATCGATTGCGATCTGGTCCGGCACATCGCCGCTCCCGAAGCCCATTTGCGTCAACGGCCCTTGAATCTTCCTGAGCGGCGGCTCCTGTCCATTCGCCTCGCCTCTGAAGGTCAAGATGGCTTGGGCATATGGCTGCGGCGCCACGATCTCATCATGGATCTCGTCATATGCAAGTGAATGCATCGTGCGGCCGAGGAGCGTCTTCTGTCCTTCGATCTTCCGTGTCGGTGGGGTGCCTCCCTCCGCCAGCCTGGCGAAGGCCGCAATCTGCGGATGAGACACTCAATTGGGTACGAGAATCTCCTCCCGGCGGCTGTCGAATGCAAGGGCTCCGGGATTGCCGATGATGAGCGCCGGCCGGTTCAGAGGACTGCTGCGGATCAGTCGCAGCGGCGGCGTATCACCGGTGGCCGTTGGAGGATAGACCGTTGCTGTGTGATTGCCATAGTTCGCAACCCACAGCTCATCATTCTTCGTGTCGATAGCCACGCCGGTGGGATTCTTGATGAGGCTCTTCGGCCCCTTGAGGACCCTCAGAGGGGCGACATCGCCGCTGGCTGCCGCACTGAACACCAGGATCGAGTCTGCCCCGTCATTGGCGACGATGATCTCGTTGCGCTTCGGATCAAACGTCACGCCCGTGGGCCAGTTCAATTGAGTCTGGTCTCCCTGAATGGTGCGGAGCGGGGGAGTATCTCCCTGCGCATCCAGAGCATGGACGGTGATTGACGGTGGGAGACTCTGTCCGGAGCCTGGAATATGCTGTCCAACGGGCCAGTTCTTCTTGCCTTCAGAGCGGCCGCCGCCGGGGCTGCTGGTCAAGCGGCCACCAGGAACCTTCTGGTGGACGTCGCCATGGTTGGTGACAAACAGCAGCCGGTTCTTCGAGTCGACAGCAATGCCGTGCGGATCCTGCAGCCCGGTGCGGTCGCCCTGCAGCAGTCTGATCGGCTCGTCGTTTTCTGACGCTGTCTTTTTCCAGACGACAACTGACGCGTCCTGCTGATCGGTCAGGAAGATTTCCTGGGCGACTTCATCCACCGCCACCCCGAACGATTGCGGTGTATACAACTGCCGATTCGGACGGGAGTCACCGTTGGCTTGTCGGGAAAAAATCACCAAGGCGCCAACGGTGTCGTTGTTCACTCCGTAGATCTCTCCAGTGTTGGGATCGACATACACTCCGGATTGGAACTCGATTTTCGAGCGCAGACCTCCCAGCACGCGCTTCGGCTCGGTCAGGGAAGCCGTTGGCGGCGTGTTGGCGAGGCGGTCGTACGCCAGAATCTGAAAGAGGTTCTGATCCGTGAGGATGACTTCGTTGTTAGCCGGGTCGACCGCTATCGCCGCATACGAGGGGTACGGATCCCGGATCACCCGGATCGGCTTTCTCTGGGAGGCCGCCAGTCGGGTGGCGTCGTCCGGCCGTGGTTCCGCCGCCGCGGCGGCCGAGACCGGCGCTTGCGGCAGCCTCGCCCAAAAGCCGGCTTGCTGGAATTGATAGCCCCCCGGCTCGCCCGGTAATTCGCACATCGGTTCCGGTAGCGGCTCGATGGAGATCAGCCGCGGATCCGCCGCTTGCAGTTCCTCGACAAGCGACAGGTCTCCTGTGCTGCCGCTGGAGAAAACGAATGCAGCGACGGCGCCAGCGATCCCGAGAATCAGAAAGGCCGTCCGCCGCCAAGAAGCTGTACGAGACATGATGGCCCCACTCCTTCTTCAGAGCCGCCAGCGAACCGAATGCCCACTGCGGCTGTATCAGAGACGCATTCTGCGCTTGCCGATCGTGTCTGTCAATCTCTGTGGCATCTCTGTGGCAATTGAATCTGGGTTGGCCACGGCCTGACTGAGCAACGATGCGTGGGAAGACGAGCAGATCGTCGCCGTGATTCCGGACCCGCGAGCTGCCTGCAGCAGGAGCGGGCCGCAGAAACTCGTCGGAGACGACGACGCGTCGGTACGCCGAGAGTCCTCTGGTTTAGAAGCGAACGAGTCGGGTCACCTTGACCGCCAAGGCGCGGTTCACAAGCTCCGGGCGCGCTCTGGAGGTGTCCCGGCCGTCGCTGTACACCACGAAGAGCTCGCTCCCCGGGATGTACTCCCACCTGAGCCGCAGGCTGGACGACAGCGTGTGAGCGGTTCCGATGAACTGAAGGAGGCTGCTCACCGCGAGGCGCGTGGTGGGCGTGATGGAGAGACGCGCGCTGAACACCTGAGCCCTGAAGTCCGCGTAGGGCAGTGTCACCCAATTCAGGGAAACGGCTGGTTCCACCGAAAATCGCGGAACGAGCCCGAGGCGGCCGGAGTAGGTCGCGGTGTACTTCGTTCCCTCATAAAACGTGCCGCCGGATACCGACAGTTGTCCCGACAGCTTCCGTTGTTGGGCGCGCGAATAGGACGCGCCGAGATCGTGAGACACGTAGCCACCAGCAGGCACGGTCACGCCGGGCGCGACGGCGAAGCCTGATGGCAGCAACTCGTACTCACGGCCGTAGCGGAGCGCAGCCTGGTCGCCGTTGTGAAACTCGATTCCGAAGCTGCCGTCCACAGATCGATTCTCAACGGTCGCCGCGTGGTCGGCGGTCACGTAGTCCACCGTGCCCTGTCCGGTCAGCTTGCGGATGTAGCGGCTCTGCCGCAGGCGCGGGCTGAACCGCGCCGTGGCGGTGCTGCGCCGGAAGCCGTCCCGCCGTACGAAGCCGAGCGCCGGATTGAAAAGGTCGCCGACCATCAGATGTTCGAGCGCCACACCGTAGCGATCGGCCGCGTAATCGAAACGACCTCGATAACTCGCACCATCCCCGTCGCGCTCCGCCGTCGACGTCCGCGCGTAATACCCGTGCACGGTGACGTCGTCGGAGACGCGCAGGCTCGCGTCAGCGCCAAGCGCCAGGTTCGAATCGCCGCCTCCGGCGGACGCCAACCGCTCTGTCGCGATGATGCCGATGCTGCTGCGGCGAAGCACGTCACGTTTGATACGCATCGCGGAAAAATTCGTGGCGGTGGCACCGGCTGACAGATCGTCGGCCGTTTGGATGTTCAGCAGTCCGACGTCAAACGGACCGGCCTTTCCGGTGAGCCGGGCGCCCGCGATGATTGGAACCGATTGCCCGTTGCTCAGCCCGATGCGACGGCTGAAGAATAGAATCGGTACGTCCTGCGCTCCCGCGTCATTGTCGAGCCGCCGGCTGCCAAACCCGAAAATGCCCTGGCCCTCGAGGAAGAAATCGCGCTTTTCAGGAAAGAACAGGCTGAAGCGCGTCAAATTCACCTGCTGGAGGTCCTCCTCGACCTGCGCGAAATCGGTGTTGACGGTCACGTCGGCGATCAAGCTGCGTGTCAGCCCGTATTTGAAGTCGAAGCCGGCAGTGGACGTGACGTCGTTGCGGGAGGGGGCGGGGGCCGTTCGATCGGTCGTCACCGACGACAGGCCGTACGGCTTCATTTCGAGGTTCATCGACTGGGCAGGTGTCTCGAGGCCGACGAGCGTCGCGGCAAGTCCCAACTGATACATCGCACCGGTGCCGAAGGAGGCCGAGACGGGCGTCAGAGTGGCGAATTCGTTCTTCCACTTGATGATCCGCCGCAAGTTGATTCCCCAGATCTGCGGGCCGGATCGTCGGTATCGCACCGACTTGAATGGGATGACAATCTCCGCGGCCCAACCGTTCGCGAAGCGGTCGGCCTTGACGTCCCAGACGGTGTTCCAGCTTTCGAGCTGTTGCCCACTCACGACCGCTTGATCGCGGATGGCGCCGACGGGATTGGTCTGAAAAAAGAACCCGTTGCGGCGATCGTAGAACGTGTCCAGCACGATCGTGAAGTTATCGCCGCCGGCGAAAATCGCGCCATTGTCCCGCCGCCGTTCGTTCGCAACGATTCGCTCGGGGTGACTATCGCTGCATCGCACGGCGATGTACAGATTCTCGTCGTCGTAGAAGACCCACACCTCGGTCGGTTCAGTGGAGGGCGCCCCCTCGTTCGGAATCTGTTGAATGAAATCGGTGATGGGCGGCACGATTCCGTAAAACTCTTCGTCGAGGCGGCCATCGACCCGCATTGGACGCTCGAGACGAACGGCACGAATGGTGGCCCGGCCGCGCTCGTCGCGATTGATGACGGCTGGGGCGAACGGCGGCGCCGGTCCGTCGATGGGGGGAAGCGCGGCGGCCGACACGGCCACGGCGACACCGCTCGCTCCCTGGGCGTCAACCGGATCGTCGGCGCCATCGGGCGCCTCACTCGGAACCGGCCGCGACGGTGGTTTACCGGAAACGAGAGCCGGACCCTGCGGCGCGCCGGCAGCGCTCGGCGCCGCAAGAACGGCCATGATCAGCGCCACGGCGCAGGACGCTGGCCAGCCTCTTCTCATCATCAGATCATTCCCCCGGCTCTCACCGCGTGGCGGCGACAATGCCGCGCACGCGGGCAGCAGGAGGCAACCCGTGCGAGGCCGCAGTCGAACGTTAGTTTAACACCGCCCAGACGCGGGCGTTCCAGTGTCGGGGGCCAGGGATCCGTTCTTGCCCTGAGATCTGCAGCGTCAACTCCGGGAATCGCCTGAAATACCCCATGAAGGGGTTGCTCCGCGTCTCCACGATCGCGCGTCCGGCAACGATCAGCATCGAGGCCCGACCGAGTCTGCACCCAACGCTCCAAGGTGTGAGCTGAGGGGTCTACTTCTTGAAGGACCGGCTGAAGATACGACCGGAGCCGTTCGGCGATAAGGCGCGCGCCGGCGGCATTAGGATGAACACGATGGGCGCCGTGTGAGAAACGACAAGGTCACAGCGGACCGTGCGAATTCTGCCTCGTTAGGATGTGGCTCCTCACGCTCATCCGCAACGTGCCACCGTAACGGCGGCGCTTGCCGGCTCACTCGACGCGCCGCTCCCATGCGGATGGACCACCGCGCCACACGAACTACAATCACACCCGCCCTGGTCTCCCAATGTTATCGACAGCTTTCGAGGCGTGGCGCATGTCGCTGGCTCTGATCGGTCTTGCAGTGGGAGCAGTCGTGTTAGGTGCGCCCCTGGTCGGCTGGCCCGGCGTTGTACGCCTGCCGGCAGTCCTGGTACCTGCACTCATCCTGGCCGTGGTGGTCCTGCGACCGTGGCGGTGGAGTGCATCCGAGTGGCGGGCACTGGAGGAGTGGACTCCTTCAGCCCGGGTAGTCTGCACCGGAGCCCTCGTCGTTGGACTGCTGCTGTTCTGGCTCGTGCTGACCCGGTTTCGCTCGGGAGAGATCAATGCTGTCGATTTCACCGTGTACTTCGACCGACCATGCTTCCAGACAACGCAGGGTCGCCCCCTCTTCATCGAAACGGCTGACTTTCCGGAGCTCTCGCAGGGCGGCGGTCTCCGCCACCATGCGTATTGGGGGATGTTCCCGGTCTGCTATCTGTATGCCCTTCATGCCACTCCGCTCTGGCTCCTCGCGCTCTCGGTCATCGCCGTCACTGCCGGTGCGGTACACGTGCTGCGAGCGATGCAGCGGCTGGGCACGGGCGGTGTGCTCGCGACAGCCACCGCGATCGCTTTCGTCCTCAATGACAACACCGCTCGCACGCTGAACTACGGCTTCCATCCAGAGGTGCTTTACGCGTGGTTCATTCCCTGGCTGCTCGATGCCGCACTGCGGGGAAATCGACGACAGTTCGTGGCCGCCACCCTCGCCTGCATCCTGGTCAAGGAGGATGCCGCGATGCCGCTCTTCGCGGCGTCGGTCGCTCTCGGGTTGATCGAATTCCGAAGAATGAATCACCTCGACCGTGCCGTCTTCCTCGTGCTGCCCGTGATTCTCGCGCTGGCGAATCTCGGGATCTACTACGCTGTCGTCGTCCCGGCACTGACGACGGAAGGTCTTCCCGCATACGGGCACTTCTGGGCAAGCTACGGCCCGACACCGATGCGGGCGCTGGTCGGCATGATCGCTCACCCGTGGGCGGTGCTGCTAGCAAGCCTGCGCTCGGGCTTCTTCCGTACGGTGATTCTCCCGCACCTGTTTCTGCCCGTGCTTGGCTGGCGCTGGACGCTCGGGATCGTGCCGATCGTGGCGCTCTACAGCGCTTCCGACGATCCGCAGTTGCGCCTGTTCGGGATCTACTACTCGATCCCCCTCGTTCCGTTTCTGGTTCTTGGAGCCTCGACGGGAGCCTTGATGCTGGCCCGCCGAGTTGCCACGGATATCGGCCGGGCTGCGCTATCGGCCGCCACGCTCATTCTGCTCGGTGCTTTGCTTGTCGGCAGCGGCAGTCGCGGATACAGCCTCCGTCCCTGGCGAACCGAGATCGCCGCGGTGCCGGACGCGCTGTCTCGGCTCGCAGGCGAGCGCGTCGTGCTGGTGCAGAGCGGCCTCTATCCCCATGCCGGCTACGACGAGCGCACCCAATTGCTCACCCCGGAGACGCTCCACAACCCCCGGTATGCGGGTGCAGCGGTCCTGATCGCGCGGAGAATCGGCGCCTACCCTTTTCGAGCCGATGATTTGGACAGCCTCCATCGGCTTCCATCGATTCAGGCCATGCCAGGTGGTCTGATCGCGGTACGAAGACCCGTGACCCAGGCACACCGATGACCGTCGGACACGCCGTCGGTCGACTCCTGGTCGGCGCCAGGGGGTGGGGTGTTCGTGATTTCTACCATCGGCGTGCCGAAGAACGCCCGTTAACCAGCCGGGCGGGGTTCCACACCTGTCCACACTCATGACATCGCCAGTAGGTCGCCTCGCTCACCGTCTTGCTCGTTGTCGCCACGCGACGGGACCGGCAGAACGGACAGGACGGCGGGTTCGCCGGCGCGGGCGGCGGGACACTCTTTCCAACGGCACTCATGGTGGAACCTCGAGTCTCGTGAAGCTTTGGTGAGAGATAGGCCCGGCAGGCGGCAGGGCGCAGGACTCAGGAAAGCGGTCCCCTCCACAATACGGGTTACGCCGGGAAACCACAAGGAGAATCGCTGAACTGGATCGTCTCTTATAGATGAAGAGGCGAACGGCAGATTCCGCCCGTGACGTAACGTGACGCTTGACCCTGGCCTTTTAACCTAACGCGTTTGTGTTTAGCCCAGTCCCGCACCCGCCAGCAGCGCGGCGACACGTCGGCCCGTCGGATCGATGAGCCAGAGCCAATCATCCAGCAGGAATTCCAGGCGAATCGCCAGGAGCGCGATGCGGCCCATGACGGTGTAGCCGAACGCCGCCCCGAAGGTGATCATCAAGACCCAGATGCCGGCTTTCGCAGTCGCGCCCACGGCCCCTTGGTGCTCAAAGGAAAAAAAGAAGTAGACCAGACAGCAGAGTACCCCGACCACAATCAGCAGGTTCTGCAGAGATAACCAGGGGTCGAAGACGCCACCGTCGATCACGGCGAGCGGCAGAATCGTGTTGCGAATCTGGACGAGAAAATCGCCGTGCAGAAACGCGATGAGGCGCAGGCCCGCCGTGGTGCCGATGATGAAGGCGAGCGGCCACCGCGCAATCCAGCCGCCTTTGGGCGCCAGCCGCCACAACAACATCACACTCAGCACGAGCACCACGATATAGGACGGACTCGGTTCCGCTTCCGGCCCGCTCAGGCCCGGCATCGCCCAGGCCCGCACCAGCGCCGGCCAGATCTTCCCCACCAGATTCGGGACGATCACGTCCCAGAAGCCGATCACCATCCAATACGCGGCGGATACGCCGACCAGAACCGCCTCGGCGACCTTGTAGAACGGGTTATCGCCGAACAGAAACGAAAAGATGGCGAGCGTGAAGAAGGCGGCCAGCCAGAGCCCGATCGTGCGCGGGAGGCTGAACTGGTATTCGGTCTGCGCAGGCAACGCCGCCTCGGCGCCCTGATACTCACCGTACGTCGCGGGATCGGACTGCGTCCATCGCCCGTTGGCCACCGGGACGGCCCGTACGTATTCGCGCCCCATGCCCTCCGTGGTGAACGCACTGCGCCAGAGGAGGGCGGCGGCGCCGATGACGAGCAACGCCATCCAGAAGACATTCTCCCGCCTCATCGCTTCCTCCCCCTGTCCATGAGGAACACGACATTCGCCACGACGATGAGCGTGATGATCAGCAGATGCGCGACCAGTTGTGGGCCCATGCGGCGCAGGGCTTCCAGATACTTCGGATCCGCGTTGGCTCCGCCGTAGGCATCAACGACGAGCTTTTCATATTCCGCTGCCCCCTTGATCGCGCCCAACAGGCCCGGCAGCTGACGCGGTACATATGGGTAGAGGAGAGGCGCCTGGACTCCGGTGGCCCCCGCCACGAGGCGAAGCGAAGGGAACGGTGTGACCGCGTACTGCACCCATTCCTTGGTGCCGGGATAGCCCGCTGACACGCTGACGATTACCTTCATCTGCTGGATATTCGTGATCCCTTCCATCATCGGGATGTCCTGCATCGCCGTGCCGCGGCTGTCGGTCGTGTACAGCTCGCGCAGGTTCGTGACGACGACCTTGATCACGCCCTCCTGACCCGACTTGAAGCCAAGATTGATATAGTCGCGGCCGTAGACGAGGTCACGGAAATCTGGCGTGATCACCTTGGCGATCGTGTTGTCGATCATCTGCGCGCCAAGCGGCCACAGAGCCATGAAGTACATCCGCAGCTTCTTGCTCGCGGCGTGGTACACAAACGCGGTAGCCATCGGCCCAAGCTCGCCTTCGCTCGGCGGGTCGTAGTCGAACGCCAGCAGGATCGGATCGCCGGGGTTGAGCCGATCAATCTCGTCGAACGTGGCTCGGGCGAGCACGCTGGGCACCTCCGGAAAGGTTCGGCCTGTCACCCCGATGAAGTAGATCGGTATGAGGACAGCCCACAACAGAAGCAGGAAGATCCATCGGCGATCCAGTGTCCGCAGCGTCTCCAGCAAACCGGCGGAGACAATACGCATGACCAGCGGTATCAACGACGCGATCACGATCGCGACCAGCCACCACTGGTTGACGATGAACTCGGTCATCCTAGTGGCCCGTCCGAACTGATTGAGTACCGCTCGCGGGAGGACATGCCGCTAATCCTTGCCGAGATAGGAGCGGTCGATGCCGAGCAGCACCTTGAGTGAGGTCGCCACGATGCCCAACGCGATGCCGATCATGATGGCGCGGTTCCCCGCCGTGTTGAACACGCTCATGATGTAGACGGTCAGATTCTCGAGCCGGAGCCCGGTGAAATACGCGAAGCCCGCCCACACGTCCGGATCGATCCAGCTCGTCAGCGCAACGCCCGCGAACGTCCGGCCGAGCAGGATGATGAATGCGGTGCCGAGGAGCAGCACGGCTTCAACGTTCTTGGCTCGAAACGCCCGGAACGCCGCGGACGCGATATAGAACGCCAGGAGCGAGAACATCGTCGCCGTCAACGGCGTGAAGGCGTATTGAAACAGGTACCAGAAGGCGCTGCCCATCTGCCGGTACTGGCCCGACCAGGCAAAGTCGGGGAACTGCGCAGAGGGATTGACGCCCACTTTGACGAGACCGACGAAGAGCGTGGCGAGAAACGAGACGACGACAACGCCGGAATATCCCCACCCGCGCGCACGATCGGAGATGCGCTTCAGATGCGTCTTGAGAAGATTGCCTCCGCCAAGGATGAACGCCACCGCCGCGAGGATGTCGAACCAGATCGCCGCGAGCTCGCCCCAGTTCTGGGCAAACGGTATGAAATAGGCGACGATGAGGACGAATCCTCCGGCGGCCGTGATGAGCAGGGGACCCGTTTGTTTCATCACGCCGCTCAGGTGAGCATCGTCCCGGTAAAGAAGTTGACGAGCGACTCGATGAACGCCGAACCGGTGAGGGCGGCCGCCGTGGCGCCGAGCACACCGAGAAGGATGCCTGCTCCGACCAGGAGCTTTCCGACATCCTGTCCTTTGAGGCTGCCGAGCTGATCGGGTTCACCGGACAGGTAGGCCGACGCTGCGAAGAACTCTTCCCCGATCAGCGTGTAGTCGCACGCCGCGACGAAGAACGGCAGCTGGGCCGGCTGGGCCGTACCGGCGATCTGAATGGCGCCGATGGCGTTGCCGGTCTCGGCCAGGATCAGCGACTCGGCAAAGAACGACCCCATGTAAAAGCACGCTGCGGGCTTCTCTCTGACCATCAACCCCTGGACGTACGCCACATATCCGAACTGCTCATCGGTGACGTAATAGACGCTGTCCGGGTTGTAGGCCTCGGGCCGTCCCGCGGTGAGGAACGCCGTCTGCATGGTCTCGCGCGCGGCGGTCATGACCAGCGATTTACTGGTGGGCACTTCGAGCTTTGCGTCGTACTCGGCGGCCGTCTTCGCCACTCGAGACAGGATCGTCAGACCGGCAATGGTCTGGATCTCGTTCATGTCGTTGATGCCAGGGATGAACAGGCAGGGACGGCCCATCTCCGTGGCGCGGCCCACCGCGTCATCCACGGCTTCGAGGCCGGCGATGCGCCGGAGCGTCAGCGGCATTCCCCGCCGGGCAAGCACGATAAACGCGACGACCGACCCGCACAACAGGACGAGCGTGAAGAGGAACCACACGCGCGTGCCGTCAAACCACTCCATCGTCGGAAAGACCGGCGCCGTCGTGGCCGCGGGCGTCGACTCGAGGCTGTTGGCGCCGAGCGCCGTCACCCGGAACAGGTGCCCCGCCTCGCGATTCAGGCTGCCGACGGTCAACGCGTTCGTGCCTGCCGGTACGATGTCGACAACCGAGAAGTTCGTCTCGACGGTGCTGCGTCGCCTCACCACATAACCGCGAAGCGTGGCCTCGTCCGCCGACGCCGTCCATTGAAGATCGATGCGCGTGCCGTTGTCCCAGGAATGATCGCGCGCGGTGAGACCGGACGGCGGCGCCGGCGCCTGGCCGGCCGCAAGGGCGGGAAAGAAGAGCGCGGCGCACGCCACGGCGGCCGCTATCGAACGTTTCGCGGATCCCTTACCCTTCAATGAGCTCGACATTCGCGCGCGGGATGATAACACCGTCTCCGGTGTTGAGGGTCACTTGAAGGACCCTGGCCCGAGAACCCGACGGCAGCACCTGTGGCTCGGGCGGAAGCCCTGTCACGGTTCCGATCGCGCCAAAATAGGGGTCCCGAATCACCCGGACCGGTGCGCCAATCTCCAGTCCGCCTCGGGTCGTGCCGGGTCCGTGTTCATCGACCGCCTCTGCCCGGCTCCAGGGGATCACCACCTCAGGACGCATCACGCCCGCCCGAATCTGCGTGGTGCCGTTGACGGCCGCGTCGGCTCCTTGCCGCGAGGCCATCAGCGTGAACGTGCGCTCGGCCATGGCAATCTGCCCGAACCCCTCAGTGACGACAACCGTAAGCCCCACCCGCTCCGAGCCGGTGATTGCCACCCCGAGCGCGTAACCGAGAAATCGCTCCAGATCCTGGTCATCGATACCTCCGGAGACGATCGCGGCCGCGCCGACGCCGCGCGCCCGCTCGAGCGCCTCGTGGCTGACGCGCGCGCCTCCGACAACGATGCAGTCCTTCATGTCCGGTGTGATCCGCGCACCAGTGAGATCCTGATCGTGGGCCTCGCATGCGAGGCGGATCTGTCCGAAGGCTTCGCCCCCGATCCCGAAGATGCCCTGAACAAACGAGACGTCGGACTCGATGACACAACCTTCACGCGGCGCGATCTCAATGGCGCGTCCCGCGAGGTACGCGAGGACCTGCACCGGCAGCTCGGCTCCCCGGATAATCACCTGCCCCGTGACCGACGAGATCGATTCGATCGTTCCGGCGACCGCGACCTTATATTCGGTACGGAACCGGCCGAAAATACCCTTCGTCCGCGCCAGCACCTCGCCAGGCTCGACGCGCTCCCCTTCCTTCTTCAACATGCACTCGGGCACATCGGCAGGCGGCATCGAGAGCTGTTTGGCGAGGTTGAGCGGCGTGATGTCGCCCGGCATGAATGTGTGGGCGACAACCTGCCGGGCCTCGACGCGATCGCCGACCTTGACCAGGACCTCGCCCGGAATCGGCAGAAGGCGGCGCACCTGGTGGCGCGTGCGCGCGGTAACCCTGAGCCCGGGGGTGTAGGCTCCGCTCATGAGTGTCTTGTCAACAGCGGCGCAAGCTCGGGATAGAGGCCGAGCGCGGCGCCCCACCGCTCGACCATCTCGCGGCTGGCGGCGCGTGCGGTCGGAACCACAAGCGGACGCCCGCGGGCGTCCAGGATCATGCCAACCGTGCCGCCCCGCACCTCACGCTCGACGCGCTTGCCGGGTCCTCCGCCGCAATCGAAGCCCCGCTCCGGATCGATGATCACGATGGCGGTCTCCCTCTCGCCGAGCGGCACCAAGCGCAGGTCGCCATACAGCATTTCGCCGGACTCCTCGCGGTCGCCCGTGCGAATCGAGAAGCGGAAGCATGGACGACCGGCTTTGCCCGCGCCCCGTGGCGCGATGCATGCGCCGAGATGGATCAGGCAGTCGCGATCGAAGACCTCGAGGGACGCCTGCGGGTGCACCTGCGCCAGGACGCCGAGGTGCGGCATCATGAAGATCGAGTCCTTGGCGAGTCTCGTGAAGCCCTCCGGCTCAAAGGCATCGACCAGCATCATCGCCGTCTGATGCATCCGAGGCGCATGCGATAACACCCCCCCGGACGCCACGAGCAAATCCAGCTTCATGTTGTCCACGATGGTCTGGCCTGACGTGGCCTGGCTGAACGTGTCGCCGACGGTTCGCTGTTGCTGCACACCCTTTAGTGTGGTGGCGAATTCCTTGTGCTGCACGTAGGCGAGCCGCAACGCCTCCCGCGCGACTGCCTGCTCGAACACCAGCGCCTCGAGCGTCTGAGGAATCGTGGTCGGCCGGATCATCTTGTTCTTGACGCGATTGCGCAGCTGACGCTCATCCATGTCGAACGGCATCCAGCGAAGCACGTTCGCCATTCCGGTCTCGGCAAAGACATTCGCAATGGAATAGCTCATCCCGAGATTCGCGCTGACCGTACGGTTGAATGTCCCGTCGAACACACTGAAGACGTCGGTCGTGGCGCCTCCGATGTCGACGCCGACGACGTTGACACCCTGCCGGCCGGCAATGGTCTGCAGGATATTGCCGACCGCACCAGGTGTAGGCATGATCGGCGCGTCGACCCATTCCATGAGCTTGTCGTACCCCGGCGCATGCTTCATCACGTGCTCGAGGAACAAATTGTGGATCGCGTCGCGCGCCGGACCGAGATTCTCGCGCTCCAACACCGGCCGCAGGTTGTCGACCACCGTCAGGGCGAACCCTTCCTTGATCACGTTCTGGACCAGTGGAGCGGCGTCCCTGTTTCCGGCATAGATGATCGGCAAGGTGTACTCGCTGCCAAAACGGGGCCTCGGCTTGGCTGGCGCGATCAGCTCTGCTATCTGCACCACGTGCGTCGTCGTCCCGCCATCCACGCCGCCCGAGATCAGTATGATGTCGGGACGCAGCTCGCGAATGCGCTGAATCTGTTCATGCGGCCGGCGCCTGTCGTTCGATGCGATCACGTCCATGACGATGGCGCCGGCGCCCAACGCAGCACGCTTGGCACTCTCACCCGTCATCTCCCGCACCACGCCGGCGACCATCATTTGCAGGCCGCCGCCAGCGCTTGACGTCGAGATATAGATGTCACAGCCTTCATTCGCGGTCGCCGGCTGAATGATGCGGCCCTCGCTGTTGACGAGCCGCCTTCCGGCCAGTTCCTGTACTTCAGTGACCGCGTTGATCACACCCAGGGTCACGTCGGCGAACGGCGCTTCCACGGTCGTCGGCGCTTCGCCACGGTGGGTCTGCCGGTACACGCCGTCAACTGGTTGAATGAGAATCGCTTTGGTGGTCGTACTGCCGCAGTCCGTGGCGAGAATCACCCGGATGTTGGCGAGGGAGCCGGTCGGCGTCACGGCGCTCCGGGAGGCGACGTACTCCTGGTGGTGCGTTCGGCTTCAATCGCCTCGAGGCGCTCTGCGATATGGTCGATGGACCCGCGCTGTTCCAGAAAGGCCGTGAACTGATCGTACGCGGCCTCGTCTGTCAGGACGACCAGGAA
>JACQOK010000341.1 GCA_016202565.1 Betaproteobacteria bacterium
CTCGGGTGCCGCTCAGGAACTCGAGCTCAAGCACCGCCGCGAGGTTATTGCGCACCACCGCGATGAACCAGCGTGATCCGGTCTCGTTGTACTTAACGACGGAACCAGGGACTAAGGCTTTCAGTATCGAGACATAGAGAATCGATTGGTCGGTCGTTCGAATTGTCCGCTTTGCTGCATCGAGGTGAAGGCGTCTCCGGGAGACGGCAGTGAATCGTTTCCGATGACTGCCAACGAATGGGAGAAGGCTCGCGAATGTCACCAGGCGCAAGATTCGGTGTACATAATCGTGCGCGTCGCAAACGCCCGCGATGCCCCGCGCATTGCTGACGTTATCGTCGATCCCTTCGGTTTGTACGGTGCTGGCCAGGTCGCCGTTGTAAGTCGAGACATATATGGGTACACGTCGGCGTGCCGCAATCGGAAGGGGACTCGGCGGATCCTGAACAACAAGTTTCGTGACGGTAAAAAAATTGGCGAAAGGATATTGCGAGACAATAAGTTAAGTCACTTGATGCCGGCGTGTTTTTGAGCGCCATCTCGAACGATGCAAAGGCGTCGTTGATGCTGCCAAGAACCAGGGCGGGGCGCGATAGATCTCGATACATCTCGAAAGGTAGCCCATACACGAGCGCCGATCGTCCTCGATAGATGTCGATAGATGGTGAAAGCTGTTTTCGGGTATCCGAATGAGATTGACGGTAAATCTGACGGTAAAATTTCTACTCGCGGAACAAAACTATCGATGGGACAACGGCTTGCAGGAGCCGTTGATGATCGAGTGGGAGTAGGGCGCCGCCGGACTGTGCGCCGATGGCGTACGCAGGTGACATAATTCAACGCTTTGCGGAGGCGAGATGCGCATCTGGGAGCAGGGTCTGGTCGCGACGTATTCCTTGCCCGGCTACAAGGAGCTCATTCTCGAGCATTACGCGACATACCAGCGGCCCGGGACCGAGATCGCGGTGCATGGCGTGCGCGACGAGGTGAGCGAGACCGCCGCGCGCATCGCCGGGCGCGCGGTCAATTACGCCTACCTGCACCGCTTCCACGACACGCAGATCATTGAGAACGTGCGCCGCGCGGAGCGCGAAGGCTTCGACGCCGTCATCATCGGAGTGCTGCAGGATCCGGGGCTCAGGGAGGCGCGCTCGGTAGTGGACATCCCGGTCATCGGCTATGGCGAAGTCTCCATGCTCACCGCCTGCATGCTCGGCAGCCGGTTCACTTTCGTCGCCATCAACCCGAACATGGACCCGCTGGTGCGTGCCATGATCCGCGACCAAGGCATGGAATCTCGCGCCGCGCCGACCGCTTACATGGGCTGTGGCTACGAGGACCTAGGCGATGCGGTGGCAGGCAAGCCGGAGCGCTTCCTGGCGGCGTTCAAGACGGCGGCGCAGAAAGCGATGCACGAGCACGGCGTAGATGTCCTGCTACCCGGCCAGACCATCATCGCCGAGCTGCTGTGGCGTGCGGGCATACGGCAGCTCGACGGCGCGGTGGTGCTCGATCCGCGCCTGCCCCTATTGCGCATGGCCGAAATGCGGGCCGACATGCGCGGCGCCGGGTTCGGCGTATCTCGGCGCGGATTCTATTGGGCGAAGCCGCCGGCGGATCTGGAGCGCGCGGTGCACGACTTTTATGCTACGCCTGGAGCACCGCGGGGTTGACCACGTTGATCGGTTTGCCGCGCTCGTACGCCAGGATTTGCTCGAAGATTTCGTTGAATTGCCCCTCGAGGCTGTCCTGCTCGACGTAGCCCAGATGCGGCGTGCACACCACATTGTCCAGTGTGAGCAGCGGATGGTGCGGGTCGGTCACCGGCTCCTCTTCATAGACGTCCACCGCCGCCATCCCGGGACGTCCGGCGCGCAACGCGCGCTCTAGCGCCCCCTTCTCGATGAGCGGCGCCCGACTGGTGTTGACGATCAGCGCGGTCGGCTTCATGCGCGCGAGATCCGCGGCCGTCACGATGCCGCGCGTGCCTTCGGTGAGCCGCAGGTGCAGCGAAATCACGTCGCACTGCTCGAAGAAAGCGTCCTTGCTCGGACTCGCTTTGCAGCCCTCGGCCGCGGCGCGCGCGAGCGATTCTTCGCGGCCATGCACCTGCACGTCCATGCCGAAGGCCCGGCCATACCCGGCGACCACGCTGCCGATGCGGCCATAGCCGTAAATGCCCAGCGTGCGGCCGCGCAGGCTGATACCGACGCCCCTCTGCCA
>JACQOK010000023.1 GCA_016202565.1 Betaproteobacteria bacterium
AGGTTCCTGCGTTTTCCCCTTTCGCCTATCGCCTCACGCCTCTCCTTTCCTGGAGAGTTTGTCGGCGAGCTTCTGCGCTTCGGCGAAGCTCAGCGTGCCCTGATACACGGCGCGGCCCGTGATGGCGCCGACGATGCCCTCCGATTGCACCGCGCACAGTGCCTTGACGTCGTCGAGGTTGGCGATGCCACCGCTCGCAATGACCGGCGCCGTCAGTTCGCGCGCGAGAGCAACCGTCGCCTTGATGTTGACCCCGGTCAGCATGCCGTCGCGCCCGATGTCGGTATAGATGATTGCCTCGACGCCGTAGTCCTGGAACTTCTTGGCGAGGTCGACCACATCGTGCCCGGTCATCTTCGACCAGCCGTCCACGGCGACCCTGCCGTCCTTCGCATCCAGCGCCACCAGCACGTGGCCCGTAAATGCGCTGCAGGCGTCGTGTAGAAATCCCGGCGTTTTCACCGCGGCGGTGCCGATGACGACGTAACTCACGCCGGCATCCAGATACTTCTCGATGGTATCGAGGTCACGGATGCCCCCGCCCAGCTGGATCGGCATCTTGTCACCGACCGCGGCGGTGATCGACCTGATCGCCTGTTCGTTCTTCGGCCGCCCGGCAGCGGCGCCGTTGAGGTCGACTACGTGCAGGCGCCGGGCGCCCTGGGCAAGCCAGTGGCTGGCCATCGCGCCCGGATCATCGGAAAACACAGTGGCATCGTCCATGACGCCTTGTCTGAGGCGCACGCACTTACCATCCTTGAGGTCAATGGCTGGAATGATCAGCATGGCGGGAAAAGCGGTCTGCAGCGGCAGCGTGGCGTGAGGACTCCGTCAAGCCGCAACAAATGGAAACACGATCACAACAGGGTCCGGCCAGGAATGAAAACGAGGCGACATGGTTAACTCATATGGCTTAATCATACACAACGTTGAGGCGTGTCTCATAGTACGGGTGAGTGACTGCGGCCGGATGCCGGCGCCATGTACCGCAGCGGTTGCCATGCGACGAAATTGGCAAGCAGCCGCAGCCCTGCGGCATGGCTTTTCTCCGGATGGAACTGCACCGCAAAGACGTTATTGCTGGCGACCGCACAGGCAAACGAAGACGGATAAAGGCTATAACCTGCAACCAATTGGGGAGTAGCCGGCTCGACGTAGTAGCTGTGAACGAAATAGAAGCGGCTCGCGGTCGGTATGCCCTCCCACAGCGGATGGGCCATGGTCTGGTGCACCTCGTTCCAGCCCATGTGCGGCACTTTGAGCTTCGCGCCCTGCGCATCGACCATCGCGGCGGCGGCGAAGCGCCGCACCGTTCCGGGCAGCAATCCAAGACCCGAAACGTCGCCTTCCTCGCTGTGCTCGAACAGCATCTGCAATCCGATGCAGATCCCGAGAAAGGGCTTCTCGCGCGCAGCAGTCACCACCGCATCGCGCAAGCCCCGCGCATCCATTTCGCGCATGCAGTCCGGCATCGCGCCTTGCCCCGGAAAAACCACGCGAGCCGCCCGCCTCACGATCCGCGGATCGCTGGTGACACTGACGGCCAGATCCGGGGCGACGTGCTCGATGGCTTTCGCCACCGAGCGCAGGTTGCCCATGCCGTAATCGATGACAGCGATATCGGTCATTGACGGTGGGTTAGTAAGTGATGAGCGGCATGACGAGCGGACAGCCCCTGCTGTAGGGAAACGCGATGCAGACTGACAGCGGAAGACGATCCGTCGCGCGCTCCTGTTACAGACTGCCCTTGGTCGAAGGTAGCACGCCGGCGGTGCGCGGATCGAGCTCGACCGCCATCCGCAGTGCGCGCGCGAACGCCTTGAAAGCGGTTTCCGCCTGATGGTGAGCGTTGCCGCCTTTCAGATTGTCGATGTGCAGCGTGAGCTGGGCATGATTGACGAAGCCCTGGAAGAATTCGTGCACCAGATCGACGTCGAACTCGCCGATCCTGGCGCGCGCGAATTTCACGTTCATTTCCAGCCCCGGACGCCCGGAGAGATCGACCACGACACGCGACAGGGCTTCATCGAGCGGCACGTAGGCATGCCCATAGCGGCGCACGCCCTTCTTGTCGCCGACCGCCTGGGCGAATGCCTGCCCGAGCGTGATGCCCACGTCCTCCACGGTATGGTGGGCATCGATGCGCAGGTCGCCCCTGGCCGCTACTTCCAGATCGAACACGGCGTGGCGGGCGACCTGGTCGAGCATATGGTCGAGGAACGGCACGCCGGTTGCGAGCTGCGACTTGCCCGTGCCGTCCAGATTGAGCTTCACGCTGATCTGCGTTTCCAGGGTATTGCGGCTGACTTTAGCCTCACGCATGGGAGCATCGGGGTTGACTGTGTGATTCTGGGTTATCGCAACGATTGGAGTTCAGCCCGCGTTGACAGTTTCCTTGAGCGCGCCCAGGAATCTGGAATTCTCATCCGGCGTACCCACCGTGACCCGCAGGCAGTGCGCAAGTGCGGGATGGGTTTCATGAAGATTCTTGATGAGGACACCGCGTCGTTTCAGACCGGCGAAAACCTCGCTCGCCCCGACGATCCTGAACAGGATGAAATTGGCGTCGCTCGGGAAAGGCCGCACCCCGGGGATATGTTCCAGTTCATCAAAAAGCCGCGCGCGTTCCGCCTTGATTGCCGCCGCCTGCCGCGCGAGAACATCCTGATGCTGCAGCACTTTCTCCGCGATCAGTTGAGTGAGCACATTCACATTATACGGCAAGCGCACCTTGTCGACATGCTGGAGCCATGCGCGCGCGCCGGCCAGCACCCCGAGCCGCAGCCCCGCCAACCCCAGCTTGGATAGGGTACGCATCACCAGGAGATTGGGGAAATCCTGGAGACGCGGCATGAACGATTGCCCGGCGAATGCATGGTAGGCCTCGTCGAGGACGACGATCCCGGGCGCCGCCTCGATAATGCGCGCGATGGTCTCCACATCAAAGAGGTTGCCGGTCGGATTATTGGGAAAAACGATGAAAATCAGCGGCGGCTGGTGCTCGGCCACCGCGGCCAGAACCCCCTCTATGTCCACCGTGAAGTCGGGTTTGAGGGGTACGCCGATGAAGCGCACGCCGCAAAACGTTGCGATCAAGCGAAACATAATGAACGACGGTTCCAGTACCAGCACGCACGCCCCGGGTCGGGCCACGGACAGCATCAGCGTTTGAATGAATTCGTCCGACCCGTTGCCGACCAGCACGTCCGCCCCGGCCGGGATTTCCATCACTTCGCGCAACCGCACCTTCAGCCGTGCCGCTCCCGAGTCGGGGTAGCGATTGAGTGCAGTCGTTTCCACGATCCGTGCGATTTCCGCCTGCAGTTCGGGGGGCAGGTGGTACGGGTTTTCCATCGCATCGAGCTTCACCATGCCGGTAGCGTCGGGCACGCGGTACCCGCTCATGGCTCTGATCTCGTCGCGGATGATGTCTTCAGGCGCTTTAGGCATCGGAAATCTTCATTTCATGCGGTATTCAGCGGACCGGGCATGCGCCGTCAGACCTTCGCCGCGCGCAAGTTCCGCCGCGATCCGGCCGAGCCTGCGTGCGCCTTCAGACGAGACGCTGATCACGCTCGAGCGCTTCTGGAAATCGTACACGCCCAGCGGCGAGGAAAAACGCGCCGTGCGCGACGTGGGCAGCACGTGGTTGGGGCCGGCGCAGTAATCGCCCAGCGCCTCCGACGCATAGCGCCCCAGGAAGATCGCGCCGGCGTGCCGGATCTTGGGCAACAACGCTTGCGGCTCGGCCACCGACAGCTCGAGATGCTCGGGCGCGATGCGGTTCACGAGCGCGCACGCTTCATCGAGATTGCGCACGCGGATCAGCGCGCCACGGCCGGCCAGGGAAGCGCCGATGACGTCGCGCCGCGGCATGCCGGCAAGCTGGCGCTCGATGCTCGCCGCCACCGCCTCGATGAATGCCGGGGCCGGGGTGAGCAGGATCGCCTGAGCCAGTTCGTCGTGTTCGGCCTGTGAGAAGAGATCCATGGCGATCCAGTCGGCGTCCGTCGCGCCGTCGCAGACCACGAGAATCTCGGAAGGGCCGGCCACCATGTCGATGCCGACGACTCCGAACACGCGGCGCTTGGCCGCAGCCACATAGGCGTTCCCGGGTCCGACGATCTTGTCCACCTGCGGAATGGTCGCGGTGCCATAAGCGAGGGCCGCAATCGCCTGCGCACCCCCGATCGTAAATACGCGGTCGACTCCGCAGATTGCCGCCGCCCCCAGCACCAGGTCGTTCTTGGCGCCGCCCGGCGTCGGCACCGTCATGATGATTTCACGCACGCCCGCGACCTTGGCCGGCACCGCGTTCATGATCACCGACGACGGATAGGCGGCCTTGCCGCCCGGCACGTAGATGCCCACACGGTCGAGCGCCGTGATCTGCTGGCCGAGCTCGGTGCCATCGGGTTCGGCGTAGCGCCACGACTGCGTGAGCTGTTTTTCATGGTAGGACCGCACCCGTTGCGCTGCCGCCTCCAACGCTTCGCGCTGCGTCGGCGGCAGGCCGGCGAGCGCGCGTTCGAGCATCGTTCGGGGTATCTCGAGGGCCGCGGCGGACTGCGCATCAATGCGGTCGAAGCGGTGCGTGTACTCGAGCACTGCAACATCGCCGCGCGCTTTCACGTCGGCGAGAATCGCCGCCACGGTCGCTTCGACCTGAGGGTCCTGCGCGGCCTCGAACGCGAGCAGCTCGTCGAGCCGCGCATCGAAGTCCGGCTGTGTGGTGTCCAATCGTCGCATGGCGATCATGCGGTCGCCCGTGCGAACGCGTCGAGCAGCGGTTGAATGGCGGTGCGTTTGAGCTTCAACGCGGCCTGATTGACGATGAGCCGCGCGCTGACCGGCCCGATCTCCTCCACCGCCTTCAAGTTGTTGGCCTTGAGCGTGTTGCCGGTGCTCACCAGATCGACGATCGCATCGGCGAGCCCCGTGAGCGGGGCGAGCTCCATCGAACCGTAGAGCTTGATGAGATCGACGTGCATGCCTTTTGACGCGAAGTGCTCGCGCGCCGTCTGCACGTACTTGGTGGCCACCCTGAGCCGTGCGCCCTGGCGCGCGGCCCGCTGGTAATCGAAGTCCCTGGGCACCGCCACCATCATGCGACAGCGTGCAATCTTGAGGTCGAGCGGCTGATACAGCCCCTGCCCGCCGTGTTCGTCGAGCACGTCCTTGCCTGCGACCCCGAGATCGGCGGCGCCATACTGTACGTAGGTCGGGACGTCGGCCGCGCGCACGATGACGACGCGCACGTCGCCCCGGTTGGTCCCGAGGATGAGCTTGCGCGAGATTTCCGGGTCGTCGGACGTGCGTATGCCCGCCGTTTCGAGCAGCGGCAGGGTTTCGTCGAAAATTCGTCCCTTCGACAGGGCAATCGTGATCACGGGCAGCAATGTCCCAAGAAAAACAGGATTTTACAGCAAAGGAGACGAAATGGCGGAGCGGCGCGTCACCGCGCGCGGCGGATGTGCGCGCCGAGCTTCGAGAGCTTCTCCTCGATGCGCTCGTAGCCGCGGTCGAGGTGATAGACGCGGTCGACAACGGTGGTGCCGCGGGCAACCAGCCCGGCGAGCACCAGCCCGGCGGAAGCGCGCAGGTCGGTCGCCATCACCGCCGCGCCGTCCAGATGCGATACGCCCTTCACTACCGCCGTGTTGCCCTCCACTTCGATGTCCGCGCCGAGCCGTTTGAGTTCCTGCACGTGCATGAAGCGATTCTCGAAGATCGTTTCGGTCACCACCGCGGTGCCGTTTGCCACGCTGTTCAGCGCCATGAATTGCGCCTGCATGTCTGTCGGAAACGCCGGATAGGGCGCGGTTCGCACATTGACCGCGTTAAGCGCACCGTTGGCCTTCAGGCTGATCCAGTCCTCGCCGCTTTCCACCTGCGCGCCCGACTCGCGCAGTTTGTCGAGCACGGCGTCCAGGATATCGGCGCGGGCGCCGTTCAACCGCACGGCTCCGCCGGTGGCTGCCGCCGCCACCAGAAATGTGCCGGTTTCGATGCGATCGGGCATCACGCGGTGGGTTGCGCGGTGCAATCGGTCGACGCCTTCGATGGTGATGGTGTCGGTCCCGGCGCCACGGACCCTGGCGCCCATTGCGTTGAGGCAGTCGGCCAGATCGACGATCTCGGGTTCGCGCGCGGCGTTTTCGATCACCGTGGTGCCTTCCGCCAGCGTTGCGGCCATCATGAGGTTCTCGGTGCCGGTCACTGTCACGAGATCCATGCAGATGCGCGTGCCGCGGAGCCGCTCGGCGCGTGCCAGCATGTAGCCGTGCTCGATGGCGATGGTCGCGCCCATCGCCTGCAGGCCCTTGATGTGCTGATCGACGGGCCGCAGCCCAATGGCGCAGCCGCCCGGCAGGGAGACCCGCGCCTCACCGAACCGCGCGAGGAGCGGCCCCAGCACCAGCACCGATGCGCGCATGGTTTTAACGAGTTCGTACGGCGCCACCGGGCTGTCGAGTTCGGTGGCGCGCAGCTCCACACCGAGTTTCTCGTCCAGCGAGACCGCCACGCCCATCTGTCCGAGCAGGCTCAGCATGGTCGTCACATCGCGCAGGTGCGGCACGTTCTGCACCACCAGCGGCTCAGGCGTCAGCAGCGCCGCGGTGAGTATCGGGAGGGCCGCGTTCTTGGCGCCGGAGATATCGATCTCGCCGGCGAGCCGAACACCGCCCTCGATCACCAGTTTATCCATGCGCCGCCCTTGGAACCTTGGCTATCCGCCCCATTCCTCGGGCGTGAGCGTGCGCATCGACAGGGCGTGTATCTCTTCGCGCATGCGGTCGCCGAGCGCGCGATAAACGAGCTGGTGCTGCTGCACCTTGGACTTGCCGCGGAATTGGGAGCTCACGATGACGGCCTCGAAATGATGGCCGTCGCCCGCCACTTCCACGTGGTCGCATTGCAGACCGTCCTCGATGACGGATTTGATCTGTTCCGGTTGAATCATAGTCAGTGTCTCAGTTTGTAGCCGGTCTTCAGCAACCAGAGCGTAAGCAATGATAAGGCGAAAAAACACGCCCCGACAATTGCCAGGCTCAGGAAAGGCGAGACATCGGCGTGCCCGAAAAATCCGTAGCGGAAGCCGTCGATCATATAGAAGATCGGATTCAGGTGCGACAGGCCCTGCCAGAACGGCGGCAGCGAATGGATCGAGTAGAAC
>JACQOK010000315.1 GCA_016202565.1 Betaproteobacteria bacterium
CCCTGCGAATCCTTGCCGGCGACCAGCACCGGACGCTTGCGGTCCGGCCAGCCCATCACCCAGTCGCCTTCGATCTCCCGTTTCGGCATCTCACGCTCTCCTTACGGCCGGACTCCGGCCTTGTATTTCGGTCCGAGCTGCGTCCGCAACCGCGGCTGCAGCGCATCGATGAACTGGCACAAGTACGGCCGCGTCTCGCGCGGATCGATGACGTCTTCGACCGCAAACGCCTCCGCGGTCCGAAAGGGTGAGGCGAGCTGCCGCAATTCTTCCTCGATCTCCTTTTCGCGCTGCGCCGGATCGGGCGCACTCTCGATCTCACGCCGGTAAGCAGCCTTCACGCCGCCTTCCACAGGAAGCGAGCCCCACTCGGCCGACGGCCACGCGATCTTGAAGTTGAGCCCGCGGCGGTCGATCACGCTGCCACCCGCAACGCCGTAACACTTGCGCACGATCACGGTGAACACGGGTACGCTCACCTGCAGCCCGACATAGCGGGCACGCACGCCCTCGCGCAGGATGGCGTTGGCCTCGGCTTCGGCGCCGACCATCAACCCGGGCACGTCAGCGAAGAAAATGATCGGGATGTGGAACATGTCGCACAGCTCGACGAAGTGCCCCTGCTTGCGCGCCGCCTTGTGGTCCACGATCCCGCCGAACATGGGGTTATTGGCCACGACACCGACCACTCTCCCGTTCATGCGCGCGAGCGCCGTGATGACGGCGCGGCCGAAGCTGGGCTGGATTTCGAACAGCGATTGCTGATCGACGATCAGCTCCACGACCTTCTTCATGTTGTAGGCCTGCCGGCTCGAGCGCGGCACGATGTCGGCGAGCGCATCCTCGCAGCGATCGACCGGATCCTGGCACGCGGCCTGCGGCGGCAACTCCCACACGTTCGTCGGCATGTATGACAGGAAGCGCCGGATCTGCCGGAAACAGTCTTCCTCATCCACGGCGACGTTATCGATGGTGCCCGCGGTGTCGACCGCGACCTTCGCCCCACCGAGTTCTTCCTTGGTGAGCCTGTCGCCGAAGGCGCGCTCGACCACCGGCGGCCCCGCTGCGAAAATCTGTCCCGAGCCCCGCACCATGATCGACCAGTGGGCGAGGATGGCGCGCGCCGAGGGGCCGCCCGCGGTTGTCCCCATCACGGCACTCACCACCGGCACGATGCCCATCAAGTCGACGGAGCGCTCGAATCCGTCCTGGCCGTAGCCCGGCACCACGGTATAGCCCTTGCGTTTTGCGGTATTCACCGTGCCGCCCGTGCCATCGATCAAGTTGACCAGCGGGATGCGGTACTCGTACGCGAGGTCCTCGATGAAGCCGCCCTGTCCGCCTTTGCGCCGATCGCTGCCGAAGCCGGTGCCGGCGCGGATGGTGTAGTCCTCGCCGCCGATTGCCACCGGCCGCCCGTCGATCCGGCCGAGCCCCATGACGTAGGGCGCAGGCTCGAAATCGACCAGGTTGCCCGCTGTGTCGTACGTGCCGCGCCCGGCAAGCTTGCCCACCTCGCGGAACGATTTCGGATCGAGCACGCGCGCGATCCGCTCGCGGACGGTCAACTTGCCGGCAGCGTGATGCCTGGCAACGGCCTCCGGCCCGCCACAGGCTTCGGCGAGCTTGCGGCGGCGGTTGAGTTCCTCGATCTCCGGTCTCCAGCTCATGGCGGCGCTCGCTGCTCGCATCAACCCTCGAGAATAGCGACGACCTGGCCTTCGGCGACCGGGTCCTTTTCCTTTACCAGGATCTCCTTCACCGTGCCCCCATCCTCCGTGATCACCGGGATCTCCATTTTCATCGACTCGATCACGACGAGCGTATCGCCCGACTCCACCTTGTCTCCGGGCCTCGACGTCACCTGCCACACCGTGCCGGTAATCTCGGACTTGACTTCGATCTTGGCCATGGTTCAAAACTCCTCGAAAAAACGTCGGCAACACCGGCCGCGCAGCGCGATCCAGCGGGGGATTACGGGAATTGACGGCGGCTTTGCGCCCGGCGCGCTTGGCTCACGATCCGGGCGGCATGTCGGCACCATCGTAAGCGCAGGACAAGATTGTTGTCAAGAAGATTGTTGACAATATTACAAAAGCCCTTTATCGTCGGCACATGGTCAATTCACGCATCAGGGCGGACCGGGCCGGGGCGACCGCTGCGGAATGGGCGGTCGCGCGCGGCGCGGCGCCGCTCACGCAATCGCTGCCCGAACAGATCGCCGCGCAGCTCTCCGAGCGTATCGTGACCGGCGCCTATGCGCCCGGCCAGCGCATCATGGAACAGGCGGTCGCCGCCGAGTTTGCCGTGAGCCGCGGGCCGGTGCGCGAAGCGCTGCGGCTGCTGGAACGGGATGGTCTCGTTACGATCCTGCCGCGGCGTGGCGCGCAGATCACCAATCTCAGCAGCGCCGAGGTGAAGGAAATCTTCGACATCCGCGCCGTGCTGAACGGGCTGCGCGACCGGCAGCTCGCGGAGGACCCCGACCGCCTGCGCCTGCTGCCCGCGCTCGAAGCGGAAGTGGCGAAACTGGCACGGTTCGCGCGCCAGCCTGAACTCGGCGAGGCCTATGTCGAGACGGTCTTCGCGCTTAACCGGCTGCTCACCCAGGCCTCCCGCAACCGGCGGCTGCGGATGATTCTCGACTCGCTCGCATTGCAGACGCTGCGCTATTCGAAGCTCGGGCTCTCGACACCGCAGCGGCGGCGGCAGTCGGTGCAGCATTGGCAGAAACTCGTGAAAGCGATCCGCGACGGTGACGGCGCGGCGGCGGAGCGCGTCGCCCAGCAGCGCGTGCTCGATTCGCGCGACGCGGCCATCCGTCAGCTCGAGGCGCACCCGGCCGGCGCAAGCGCGCAGGAAGGCAAAGCCCGGCGCGCCGCCTGAGTCGCACACCACTGCCGCTCCGAAGACCGCCCCGCGCGGTTGTAACGCGCGGGGCGAGTGCGTACCATACGCGTTCCAGCGGCGCCCCGCATGGAATCATGACAAGGATCCTCGAATGACCCCGCCTCGATTGACTGACGCCGCGCTTGCCGTCGAAGGCCGTGTCGCGCTGCTCACGTTCAAGCGCGACGACGTGCGCAATGCGCTTACCAGCACGGAACTCGTCGACGACATCCCCAATGCGATCGCGTGGGCCAATGCGAATCCCGAAATTTCGGTGCTGATCATGACGGGCGAAGGCAGTGCGTTTTCGGCCGGCGGCAACATCAAGACCATGGGCGAGCGCGCCAAGGCGCCGCCGCACGTGCTGCAGCAGAACTACAAGCGCGGCATCCAGCGCATTCCGTTCGCGCTGGAGGCGGCCGAGATCCCGGTCATCGCCGCGGTCAACGGGCCGGCGATCGGCGCCGGTTTCGACCTGGCCAACATGTGCGACATCCGCATCGGTTCGACCAACGCCCAGTTCGGCGAAACCTTCGTCAATCTCGGCATCGTGCCCGGAGACGGCGGCGCCTGGTTCCTGCAGCGGCTGCTCGGCTATCAGCGCGCGGCCGATCTCGTCTTCACCGGCCGCATCGTCAAGGCCGAGGAGGCAAAGGAGATCGGCATCCTGCTCGAAGTCACGACGCCGGAGGAACTGCTGCCGCGCGCGCTGGAGATCGCCGGCAAGATCGCGGCCAAGCCGCCGCTCGCGGTGCGTTACAACAAGCGATTGATGAAGCTGGCGCAGCGCCAGGGCCTCGAAGAGCATCTCGACGTGTGCGCGGCATACCAGGCGATCTGCCACAAGACGGAGGATCACGCCGAGGCGCTCGCCGCGTTTTTCGAGAAGCGGGCAGGCAAGTTTCACGGCAAATGAAACGTCACCGCATGGTCTCGAGGCTGCTCGCTTGTCTGTGCCTGTGCGTCGCGGTCGCGATGCCCGCGCTCGCGCAGGACGGCCCGGAACAAAGCAAGCTCGTCCCCGTCGACGAAGCCGCCAAGGATCCCTCGTGGGTGAGCTTTCGGAACCGGCTCCTCGCGGCACTTGAAAAACGCGACCGCAAGTTCGTGCTGGGAATCGTGGACAGGAACATCCGCAACGCGCTCGACGTTCCGCGCGGCGTTGCCGAATTTCGAAAATATTGGGACATCGACGCCGACGACAGCCCGCTGTGGCGCGAGCTGCCGGCGGCGCTGTTCCTGGGCAGCGCGTGGTTGAAACCGGAAAAGGGACCGCGCCAGCTATGTTCGCCGTACGTTGCGGTGAAGTGGCCGGAAGACATCGACCCGTTCGACCACGGCGCGATCACCGTCAAGGAAGCCCTGGTCAAGGCCGCGCCGTCATCGGACGCCGCCACGCTCGCCACCCTTTCATACGACATCGTTGCGGTTACCGACTGGGAAGTGGCCGATCAGGCGAAGGAGGGGAAACAGAAGTGGGTGAAAATCCGCTTCAAGGGGAGCGACGCGTATGTCCCCGAAGAGCAGATCCGCAGCCCGATCGAGCATCGCGCGTGCTTCGTGAAAACCGAACGCGGCTGGCGCATGACGGCCTTCGTGATCGGCCAGGAAAAATAGGCGCATCACGCGGCACGGCGAGCGCTGAACGCGCCCTCGTGCGCGCATCGGCTGCATGGAGCGTGACACTTGCAGTATGCTTGCTGGCGGGTGTCACCATGGCGCGCTCAGCTCACAGCCTCGACTTGCAGGGCCATCGCGGCGGGCGCGGGCTCATGCCCGAGAACACGTTGCCCGCGTTTGCCCATGCGCTTGCGCTCGGCGTCACCACGCTCGAACTCGACTGCGCCATCACCCGCGACGGCGTGGTCGTGGTCAGTCACGACGCGGTGCTCAATCCGGACATCACGCGCGGCCCGGACGGCACATGGCTCAAGGAGGAGGGCCCGCCGATCGGGCATCTCACCTACGACGAACTGCGGCGTTACGACGTCGGGCGGATCAGGCCCGGTTCCGCCTACGCAACGCGTTTTTCCCGGCAGCGGCCGGTCGACGGCACGCGCGTGCCGCGGCTCGCCGACGTGTTCGCGCTCGCGCGCCGGGCGGGAAACGAAACCGTGCGCTTCAACATCGAGACCAAGGTTTCGCCGCTTCATCCCGGACGCACGCTCGCGCCGGAAGCGTTTGCGCGCACGCTGATCGAGGTGGTGCGCGCCGGGAATATGCAGCAGCGCGTGACGATCCAGTCCTTCGACTGGCGCACGCTCAAGGTCGTGCAGCAGGAAGCGCCGGAGATTCCGACCGCTTATCTCACCGCGCAGCAGGATTTCATGGACAACATCCTTGCCGGCCAGGCCGAGTCGCCGTGGACCGCGGGGCTGCGAGTGCGCAGCTTCGCAGACTCCATTCCCCGCATGGTGAAAGCGGCCGGCGGCGCGGTGTGGTCGCCCTACTATGGCGAAGTCACGCGCGAGAACGTACGCGAGGCGCAAAGCCTCGGGCTCAAGGTCGTCGTGTGGACGGTCAACGCCGAAAAGGACATGCGGCGCATGATCGATGTCGGCGTCGACGGCATCATTTCCGATTATCCGGACCGGCTGCGCCGGGTCGCCGCGCGGCTGGGCATGGAGCTGCCGCCGGTAACGCCGGTTCGCTGACGCGTTCGGCGGCTACTGAGCCTTGACCTTGTAGACCACGTCGTGCTCGCGCGCGTGGTCGATCACCTTCAGACCGAACTCCTGGCCGGCGTTCACTTCGGACACCGGCTGGTGCTCGATCTGCAGCGATTCGACCGGCTGGCGGAAGTCGGTCGTGTGTCCGGTGACGTGTATCGTGTCGCCCACGCGCAGCGTGCCCGACTCCAGACGCAAGACCGCAACCGAAAGATGGCTGTAGTAATGCGTTACGGTCCCGACTCGGTCCTCGTTCGCCAGGGGCGCGGGCGCCGTGGCCGGCGCGGCCGGTGCTGACGGTGCCGCCGGGCGCGGCGGCGGGGCCGACCTTGCGGGTGCGGACTTCACCGGGGCGGGCTTACTGACCGGTGTGGCACGGACCGCAGCCTTTTTCTTGGGCGCAGCGCGGCGGGCGACGGGCTTTTTCTGCGGCGCCGCGCGCCGGGCCGCGGCTTTCTTCTTGACCGGTGCGGCCTTCTTCCGGGCCGGCGCCTTCCGGATCGCGGCTTTTTTCTTGACCGGTGCGGCCTTTTTCCGGGCCGGCACCTTCTTGCGCTGGGTTTTGGATTTAGCTTTCTTTCTGGCAGCCATGTGTGCCCTCCGTGCAGTGTCGTCGGCGGATATGCCCATTACATCGTAGCCGCGGCGGCAAGATATATCAAACCGGGGCGCTCGCCTCGTGGTCGCGCCGGCCGCCCGAAACCGCTTGCGAGCGCGGCGAAAGACCGATCAGCTTCTGCTCGGTCGTTTCGAATGATTACAAAAACAAATCAACTGGTTGCCCCGATGGAGCGAACCATGAACCGTCCCTGCCTGCCTGAGCGCGACCCGAACTGGCGCGCAATGTGCCAAATCACGCCCGACGGCAGGGTGATCCAGCTCTGAGCGCTTTAGACCGGCGCCCACGACGCTGCGGCGGGCGGAACCGACATGACGCGCGAGGCGCGCTACTCTGACACGACCGCCCGCATATTGCGGTCCCGAAAGAGTACATACTGGAAGCGGTCGCCTGGGCGCGGGGCCGGTGGTGCGCGTCACCGCGTTTCGCGTGACAGTCGGTCAGCGCCGTCCACTTTCAGCTCCACCACGCGCGCCTGGACGGAATCGCCTGCAACGTGCAACTCAGCCACTGCGACGGGGAGCTTGAACCGCCGTGGGCCGGAGCTTCCCGGGTTGACGTAGAGCACGCCATCCCGTTCTTCGACCGACGGGTGATGCGAATGCCCGGACACAATCACCTGAAACCCGGCCGCCACGGGGTCCACGTCCAGTTCGGCGAGGTTGTGCAGGACATAGATGAAGACATCGCCGACCTGGAGGACTTCGGTCTCCGCCACCGCCTCGGCCCACGATCCCTTGTCGTTGTTGCCCCGCACTGCGGTAACAGGTGCAAGGGCCGCCAACTCCTTGAGAATGGTCGCGTGCCCGATGTCCCCCGCGTGAACAATGAAATCGCTGCCGCGCAGGAACGCTGTTGCCTCGGGCCGCAACAGCCCGTGAGTATCCGAAATGATCCCTACGCGCGGCATGGCGACGTCTGCATATGGTATGAGATATATGCCAGCCGCACCGTCACAGCCAATCCGATAATGGGAATGGACAGGGCAACCTCCACCAAGAAAGTCTGGTAGATCAGCACTAGCGTGCAGGTTTCGTCGCGCGTCTCTCTCAACGCGGTTAGGCTGACGAACCCGGGAGTTGGCGCGACAGGAAATTGTAGAGCCAGCCAAATATGGCACCCGCAATTGCCCCATCCACCAACCCGTAAAGGGTTCCTGTAATGACCGACCCGATTGCGGGGCTGGGATGGTAGCCCGGGTAAATGGAGGCCGCGAGTTCGAGGAAAGCGCGGCCGTAAGTCGGCCAGATCAGGTTTGCCGAGGCAACGATAAGGATTGCCGCACCCCAAAACAACGCTGCTGTAGCGGACAGTGCAATCACGTTAAATCGCATAAAGCCTCCTTTGCGAAAAGTGATTGATTAAGAACGGCCCGGGCATACGATACAGAGCAGCCTAACGTCCGCAGCGAAATGCGCGTGCGAGCAACGACGCTCGCAGAGCGTCATTTTCGACCGGGTCAGAACGCATCTTTACTTGACATCTTCCAGCTTGACACCACGCCCGGCGCGCAAGCTGCGCCGCGCGGACTCGACTCGCTGAAGGAAGCGCGGGTCGTGTTCCAGGCGATAATCGAACCAATCGTCCTCCGACTCAAAACCGATCAACACCCCGGCCGGTTTGCCGTGGCGGGTAATGACGATTTCGGTCGTCTCCGCCTCGCGGAGAAAGCGTGACAAGTCGTCTTTTACCTCGGACAGGGGAACCTCTTTCACTCGGGACTTCCGAATCGCGCCAGCCATGACTCAGCCTCCGATTTGGCCATGATCGCCAATACTTCAACGGTCGAGCCTGAAACGTCGTAGAACACACGCACCTCGCCCACCCGCAGCCGGTATTGCGGCCTCGACAGGCCGCGCAGCCGCTTGATACGGCTGCGGCCGGTCTTCGTCGGTTCGTGCCTCAGATGCGTTTCGAGGGCCTCCCGCACAGTGGTTCGCAGATTGGCCCTCAGATGCCGAAGATCTTCTACGGCTTCCGGGGCAAGGACGATCTCAAAACGCATTCTGGCCAGATTATAGCCAGAAACGCGGGCAGGTTCAAATCATGCGCTCAACGTCTGAATTCACCGGACTGCGCGGCTTTTTCGCGCAGGTCCGGTGGAATGATGGGTTGGGCATGTGATTGACGCCGACTGCACACTAAGTAGTCTGGTTCATAAATTCGGCAACGTATTATTCAGCTACGCGGCGAGGCGCATGGGAACGGCGGTCTCCAGGAGCTTGTTGGTCATGCGTGTGAGATCGGCGCGCGTGAAGCGCCAGTCGAAGGGTGTGGACAGTTCTGCTCCTACGCCAGGCTGGTGCGCGGCAGCAAGGAGTCCGCCGGCAAGAAGGCGGGCCCGATGGGCCGCAAGATCGGCAATGCGCACCTGAAGTGGGCGTTCTCGGAGGCGGTGTGTCTGATGATGCGCGAACTGCCGCAGGCGAGCGCCTACGTCGAGCGCCAGGAGAAAAAGCACGGCAAGGGCAACCGATGAATTTCTGGTGGCGCGGCGGGATCCAGCATCGCCTGCCGCAGCGCGCCCGGGCGCAGCGCATCGCGCACCGTGCGCGTCGGACCCTCGATAGAAGTTTGGTGCAGTCGCGCCTGAAAAGCGCGCCGAGCACCGGCATAAGCCATCGCGCAGGAGGCGCGAGAGCGGTCACAAAAAATCAACGTCTACGGCGTTGACCGGTCTTGCTTCGCCCCTTGACAGGCCGGGGCCATATAGAGGTTATAGCGCATCGATCCTACCCACCACTTGCTTACTCAGGTGGAATTTCGTAGCCGTTCATGATCAGTAGGGCACGGTAAGCCTGAACGGCCTTCCGCCATTCGTGAATGGGGTATTCACTCACGAAGCCACGGCCGACGACCGTGATTGCGTTTCCAGTGCCGCCCCCATGCGCGTACATGGTCGGAAAATTGCCAGGGGTTGGAAGGTGGCCAGAGTAGTACTCAAAGCCGTCCTTTGTCTTCACTTGATCGAGCGTCATCTTGCCGAGTTGTTGAACCCGGCGCTTGTCTGCGTCTTGTGCGCTCGACGTAAAGGATACGAGGAGCAGCATTAGGCAAAAAACACTTATGCGCGAACCTGTCATCGTATCTCCTCCTGCGAATGCGCCAACGTCCGCAGCCCGGGCGCGCGTCTACGGACCACGGGGGCGTTCATGCGCTATAACGTCCGCGATGACGCGCGCGCCACGGCGCAAGGCGCCGCTGACCGGCGTCGCTGTCGATCGCGCTGTTATGCACCCGCTTGATGATACTCAGCGACCGATACAGGCTTCCGCACAGCGACCGTTTTTCGGAGAGCCTTCATGCGCTCGAGCTCGTGCATCGTCTGTGCCGTAAAGTAGGACTCTCCGCAGTGCGGGCAAGACCACATCGGAATCCCTTCCACCACAAGAAGGTTGCGCCCGCTGCCAAAGGTCCGGGTGACCCGCCTAAGCTGTACGCCCGCGCGGCCGCAGGAGGCGCAGCGGTGCTTAGACGAGGTAGACCGTGATGATGTAGAGCGCGCCCGTGAGGCCGAGCTTGACGACGACTTCGGCCGCGCGCCCACCAAGGCTACGCCCTCGGATGAGGACTTTGGTTTCATGCGTTTGGCGATCTCTCTGGCGCTCGACGATGCGGCCAGTGAGGATGATGTTTTCGATATCAAGGATCGTGAGGTTGTCATCTTCCAGTTCTTCGGCGGCGTGAAGTGATACGACATAGTTCAGTGAACGAATCAGATCGCGTATTCGGATGATCGTAAGTCGAGGCACACGGTCGATTCTACAGGAACGCGTCTAGGGTGCATAACCTGAAGTAGTTGGATCAAATGCCGGTTTATAAATCGGCATTATCTTCACGAGTTCAGCCAAAACGCCAAGGGGACATGCTCACCGCCGCAGGCGGAAATAGATCTCGGGCAGCTTGTTGGGCAGCGAGTTGATGTGGTCGAGCACGAGGTAGTGGCCCTTGCCGAAGATCTGCGGCAGGTACTGGTTCGCCATCGTGTCGACGGTGATGCAGAAGGGGTGCACGCCGCGGGCCACCGCTTCCTTCACCGCCATCCGCGTGTCTTCGTGCAGGTAGCGGCGGTCGCCGCCGTCGTCGTAATCCTCGGGGCGACCGTCGGAGAGAATGAGGAGCAGCCGGCGCCGGGTGTCCACCGCTTCGAAACACGCGGTCGCGTGGCGGATCGCCGCGCCCATGCGGGTCGCGAGCCGCCCCGACATGCCGCCGATCTGGCTGCGCACGTCCTCCGAGAGCGGCTGCTCGAAATCCTTGATGGTGTAGTAGCTCACGTTGTCGCGGTACTTCGAGCAGAAACCCGCGATGCTGTAGGCATCCCCCACTTCCTCCATGCATTCGGCAAAGAGCAGCACGCCGGCGCGCACGCGGTCGACCAGCCGCCCGCCGCCTTCCGGCAGGTGCTGCATGATGGAGGTCGACATGTCGGCCAGCAGCGTCACCGCGATCTCGCGCTGGCGCAATTCTCGACGCCGGTAGATATTGGGTTTCGGCGAGCGCCCGGCCTGTTTTTCCGCGACGTAGCTGACCACCGCGTTGATGTCCATGTCGTCGCCGTCCATCTGCCGCAGGAGGGGAGCGAGTCGCGCCGGCTTCTGCGCCTGGATCGCCTTCTTCAGGCGCTTCAACGCATTGGAGTACTGGTTTTCCAGCCGGTTGGTCTCCGCCATGTTGGACTCGGCGAGTTTCTTCTCCTGCACCCAGCTCCAGTTGCGCTTGTAGCGCTGTTCGCGATAGTCCCACTCCGGGTAGGGCACGCCTTTTTCGCCGGCAGCGCCGGCCTGCTTCTGCGCATCGGAACGATTGCCGGACTGCGTGGAGGTTCCGCTCGTGTCGCCGAAACCGGCGAGCTCCTTGCGCTTGCCCCCGTCCTGCTGGTCGCCGGACTCGGCGTTTTGCGGCGTTTCGCTCTGCTCTTCGCCCTGTTCGTCCGGCTCATGCTGCTGCTCCGCGCCGGCCTGGGTCTGCTGCTGGTCCTGGCGCTGCTGCGGATGCGCCAGCCGCGTTGCGTTCGGCCCGCGCCCGGGAAGGTAGGCGGCATGGAAGGCTTCGAGATCCGTCACGCGCGGCAACTCATCGTTGCTGTAGATCGCGGCGGCAACGCGATACGCGTCGGCAACCGTCGCGCCGGGGTCGAGCAGCGGTCCGAACTGCCGGCCGCGCGGCGCGTGCGCGCGCATCGCGACCATCGCTTCCTCGACGCTCGCCAGCGCGAGATCGAAATAGGCGGCGGCCTCCGGCGGGCGCGGGGTGGCCGCGCGTGCGCTCGCCAGCAGCCGCGGCAGGTAATTCGGCACCGAATGCTGAACCCGGAAATCGACGCGCAGGTCCTCGCACAGGTCGAAAATGAGCTGGAAGCGCAGCGCATCGTCGCCATAGCGCATGAACAGCGGCACCCACGACACCGGGCCGGAATCCGGAAAGTCGACGCTTGCCGCGCCGAACATTTCCTTCATCGCGAGCCGGTCGAAGGTGCCGAAGCGCATGTGACCCGCCCCATGCAGCACCGCGAGCACCGCCTCGTCGCGCGTCGGCATCACCGCCGGGAAGAACAGGCTGCGCCCGTCGGTCTCGACGAACGGCCGGCCTTTTTCCGGCGACCAGGTGCTCTCCTTGAGATCGAAATGTTCGCCGTACCACACGTCGAGCAGCATGCCGAGCAGGCGATTGCGATCGCTCAGGCGAAAGCCCGGCAGGTGCTCGAGCAGGAGGGCGAGGCTCTCTTCGGACTCGAGACGAAAGTAGGCTTCCCCGCGCGCGCGTCCCGCCTGCATGATATCCGCGCCGCGCAGCGCCCACGGCAGGATCGCCTGAGCGCCCAGGAGGTTCCTCACGCGGATGGCGCCGGCGAGATACGTGCTGAGCAGGAGCTTCCGCGATTCGAACAGTTCCTCCGCCGGAGTGGCGAGCTGCTCGATGCCGGCGATGCCCTGACGGCCCGAGAGATCGACCACCGGGATCGCGAAATACGCATTGCCGCTCTCGAGCTGGCGCGCGCACCATGCCAGACCGATTTCCGCCCAGCGCCGCTCGCCCGCGTGGCCGAGCGAGCCGTAGGCGCGCGGCAGGTTCACCATGAAGCCCTCGAGCGCGCGCCAGGAACCGCGCCAGCGTAAGAATTCCAGCGCCTGCCCGGTCCACGGCAATACGGTTTCGGATACCTGCTCCGCCTCGCGGCTTCCGCGGATGAAGGCCTTGCCGGCTTCGCGGTCGAAATCGAACAGCCGGCGGCACGCGAGAAGCCAGCCGAGCGCGGTATCCTCGCCGTGCGTGCGGATCGCCGGCAGTACCTGCTCGACTTCGCGGTACGCGACAGAACTCGCATCCTTCAACTCGTGAAGCAAGCCCTGAATCTCCGTCTGCCTGGAGGCGTCTTCCATGTTTACCCGGCGCCGTTGCGCCGCCTGCGCATGATGATCCAGAAGACGCCGCCGGCCACCGCGATTGCCGCAACGATCAGCAGTTCGTAGCGATGGATGTCGGCAAGCACGGTCTCGAGGCTGCGTCCGAACAGGAAGCCGATGCTCGTGAGCAGCGCCGCCCACAGCGCCGCGCCCATCAGGTTAAACAGCACGAAACGCCACGCCGCAACCGCGCTCATGCCGATCAACGCCGGCCCCGCGATGCGCATCCCGTACATGAAACGGATGAGCACGATCAGCAGGATGTCATACCGCACGAGCAGCCGGTTGACCCGCGCCGCCTGTGCCTCGAAGGCCCGCAGGCGCCGCATGATGAAACCGCCGTGGCGCCGCCCGAGATAAAAGTAGAGCTGGTCGCTGAGAAACCCGCCCACGCCCGCGCACGCCATCACCCACGGCAACTCGAGGTAGCCGCGGTAGGCGACAAAACCGGCCATCACCAAGACGGTTTCACCTTCCAGCAGCGCGCCGACAAAAACCGCGTAGTAACCGTAATTTTCGATCAGCTGCGGAAGAGTCAATCACGCTCGCACCATCGTCATGCCGCAAAGTGCGCCTGCACGATTTCCAACAGCGCTTCGGCAAGTTCGATGTCATCAGTGATGGGATTGATCATCGCGACCTGGCAGGCCGCGACGGGGTCGAGTCCGGCGTTGATCATGTTCGCCGCGTAGACCAGCGCGCGCGTGGAAGTCGCCTCCTCCAGGCCGTGGTCCTTGAGGAGCCGCGCCTTGCGGCCGGCGGCGACGAGCTGGTGCGCGAGCTCCGGCGCGATGCCCGCCACTTCGTTCACCAGGATCTTGCGCTCGATGTCCTCGGGCGGGAAATCGAAGTTGATCGCGATGAAGCGCTGCTTGGTGGAGGGCTTCAAGTCCTTGAGGACCGTCTGATAGCCGGGGTTGTAGGAGATGACGAGCATGAAATCCTCGTGCGCCTCGATTTCCATCCCCTTCTTCTCGATGGTGAGTTTGCGGCGGTGGTCGGTCAGCGAATGGATCACCACCGTGGAATCGGTGCGCGCCTCGACGATCTCGTCCAGGTAGCAGATCGCGCCGGCCTTCACCGCGCGCGTGAGCGGGCCATCCTGCCACACCGTTTCCGCGCCTTCGAGCAGGAAGCGGCCCACGAGGTCCGAACTCGTGAGGTCCTCGTGGCACGATACCGTCACCAGCGGGCGCTTCAACTGGAACGCCATGTGCTCCAGGAAACGCGTCTTGCCGCATCCGGTGGGGCCTTTCAGCATCACCGGCAGGCGCTTCTTGTAGGCCGCCTCGAAGATCGCGACCTCGTTGCCCTGAGGCTCGTAATACGGCGCGGTATCGCCGGCCAACGGCAACTGGACGATATCGCGCTCGACGCCGCGCAGGCGATTCACTGCTGTTTTCATTTACACCCCGGAATCCACGCTTTTCGCGGATGCCCCTCGTCTGTCCATCTCATGTTAATACAGTTGCGGCGGCGGACAAGTTCCCGCGGCGCCTTCTAATTTGAGATTGTAACAAACCGCGGCAAGAAGCCGGGAAATCCCCGCCGGGATCTCCGCTTTAACGCATGGAACTGAGTTAAAACCGGGCTTTCACGCCGCTCGCCGCCTTTGGCGCAGGGGCCGCGCAGGACGGCGGATCCGCCCTACTCCACGACTTTACCCAGCAGGGAGACGACGTCGGTCTCATTGCGCACCATCTGCTCCGGGAAAACGATGGTGATCGCAGCGGTGGGACAGATCGACTGGCAGAGCCCGCAGTACCAGCATTCGTCCGGGTAGGCGATCACCGGCAGGGTCTCCCGATTGTCCTCCTCCTTGTAGATGAGGTCGCCGGGACAGATCCAGTCGCACAGATTGCAGCGAACGCAGGTCTGCGGGTCGATCCGGATCGGGTTGTGGGTTTTGGCGTCTGCCATATGGGTGATAGGTGATGAGTGACGGGTGACGAATGATGAACAGGCCGCGCCGTCCTGGTGCCTCGGCAGTTCGATCTTTTCTATCGGCGTCTATCGGCGTTCATCGGCGGTTCCTCTTACACCGTCTGGACGCTGCGCGCGAAGGCGTCCGCGAGCGGGCGGTCGGTCGAAAGCGTCCGCACGCTCGGGCCGTCCGCGCCGCGCTCGACGATCATGAATTTGCGCCAGTTCTCGTCGTCGGTCTGCGGATAGTCGAGGCGCCAATGCGCCGAGCCGGTGCGGGTCTCCTTGCGCGCGAGCGAGGCGGCGGCCATCAACTCGGCGTTCAAGCGGATGTTTTTCGACTCGTGCACGCGCATCAGCCCGTGCAGGTCGTCCGCCCGGAGCGTCTTCTCGCGCTGCGCGAGCGCCCTGAGCGTATCGAGCGCGAGTCTCAACCCCTTGTCGGTGCGGCGCACGCCGATGTAATCGGTGACGGTCTGGCGCGTCTTGTCTTCGAGTTCGCGCCAGCTCGTGCCGTCGGTGCGCTTGAGGAAGCCCTCGGCCTCGGCGCGCAGCGCGCCCGCCGCGGCCAGGTCCACCGCCGGCAGCGCGCCGCGGGTTTCGTTGACGCGCCGCACCGTGCCTTCGCCGGCGATATGGCCGAGCACCGCCGCGCCGGCGATGCCGCCGCTCACGGTCGCGCAATCCCCGGCGGCGAACAGCCCCTCGACCGAAGTCTCGCCGTTCACGTCCACGGCGAGCCCGCTGCCGCGGAAATACACGCCGCTGCGACGGATCGAGAGCTCCGAAATCGAGATTTCCACGAGCTCCTCGCGAAAATTGACGCCCTTCTGCTGGTAGAAGGCGGGCAGCGTGTAGCGGTCGACCTGCAGCGTCGCCTCCATGCGGTCGAGCATGTCCTGCGGCAGGTGCCGGCAGTCGAGGTAAACCGGGCCGTTCCCCAGCAGGTACTCGTTGATGGCGGCATCGGCGATCACCGCACGGCGCGCGTTCTCGCCTTTCTTGTCGTACTTGAACATGAAGCGCTCGCCGTGCTGGTTGACGAAATAGGCTCCCAGGCTCACCAGCGCATTGAGCCCCTGGCAGGAGAATCCCTTGGGCGTAAGCGTCGCTTCGACCGATTCCATGTTGGCGAGCAACGCGCCCGAGCGGTAGCCCATCGCATGGGCATCCCCAGTGTCGTAGGGGAAATGCCAGCTGTCGAATGCGAGCCCCGAAGCGTTCTTCGAGATGCGGTTCACGTCCCCGGCGGCGAGCACCACCGCCTTCGCGCGGATCGCATACCACTCACCGGTGCGGAAGTTGAACGCGAGCGCGCCGTAGGCGCGGTTGTCCTGCGTGAGGAGCTGGACCACCATCGTGCGCATGAGGACGGCGGCCTTGCCCTTTCTCACGCGCTCGCCGATCTGCTTCTTGAAGTCCGTGCCGTCGAAGTTGATGTGGTAGGTCCCGGGCAGGCCGAACGAGCGCAGGCGATAGTAGGTGCCGGTCTGCTTGTCCTTGAAATCGACCCCGAGCGATTCGAGCTTGCGGAAGATGCGCGGCATTTCGCGGATGACGCGGCCTGCCACCGCCATGTCGACGATGCCGTCGGTCAACTCGGGGACATGCTTGATCAGGAACTCCGGCGTGTCCCACTCGGGGCCGGTATCCATCACCGTGAGGTAGTGGTCGACGCCGCAGCCGATGCTGCCGCAGTGATCGAGCACCTTGCCTTTCTCGCAGATCACCACCTGCAGTCCCGCCTCGAGCGCGGGGATCGCCGCCATGCTGCCGGCCACACCGCCGCCCACCACCAGCAGGTCGGTGTCCATCGTCGTCCATTTGTCTCGCATCGGCTCGTGCGCTCCGCTGCCCGGCTTTTTCGCTGAGGGCATTGCAGCATAAGGAAGTCCAGCGCCGGGGGCCAGAGACGGGATTGGCTTTTTCCTGGATTTTCCTGCTATCGCAGCGCCGCGGCGGCGGCCTTGTTGCGGTAATCGCGCGGGGCGATCTTGAAGCATTGCCGGAAGCGGCGCGCAAAGTAGGCCTCGTCCTCGAAACCCACCGCCTCCGCGACCTCCGCTATTCGCAGCGTGGTGTGCGCCAGCAGCTCCTGGGCTTTCTCCATGCGGCGTTCGGTGACGAGATCGGTGAAGGTCTTGCCGGTTTCCTTTTTGAGC
>JACQOK010000024.1 GCA_016202565.1 Betaproteobacteria bacterium
GCTCCAAGACCAATGCCTCAGCGGCTCCACGATCGACGATCTCGAGGGGGGCCGCTATCTCGACACCCCGGAAAACGAGGCCACCGCCGTCAGCCGGCCGGCCCGCACGTCCGAGGTTCGACAGTAAATGCGTGCCCACGGTGTCTCAAAGTCGTTGACACATTCCGCGCACTCGCGAAGGACGAGGGCGTCGCGCTGTGGCTGCCGTCAGTGATCGCCCGCACCTGGCGGTCAGGTACGGCCTCGCCCACTGGGTTGTGGACAAGGCGAGTTGACCCTGCCATCTGTTGTCCGAGACGGCTGCGCCGCAGCGCAGCCGGGGGCCGCCGATCTTCGGTGGGTCCAGAGCCAGCTCGGCCAAGCGAGCATCACGCTGATCGCCGACACCTACGGGCACGTCCAGCCCTAGAAGCACGAGTCGGCTGTCGAGCGGTTGGACCGTTACCTGGGTGCTTAGAAAAGGAGAATTGGCGGTGGCGCGGGATAATCAGCTGGCCATCGTGCTGCTTCTGGAATGATACGGCGCCGAACCTCGGTGCGATAGTCACCGAACTCGGGTGGCTTCACAAGATCATAGACGACCGCGAACACGCGTGTGTATTCGCGGAGAAGTTGCTCAGCTGCTCTTGTAACGGCTTGGTCGACGTGGTCGAGGGAGCACCTCGTGCCCAGGCCGAACAGAGAGGAATTGATGAGAACGTGGAGTACGCCAGGCGAGTGCGATCGAAACTGCCGTCGGCATGCCTCCCGCAGTGATGGCAGAACATTGACTTCGTTGTCCGCAAGGCGCGTGGACCTGATACAGACCAGAGTCGGTCTCGCCATCTCGGTGGCTAGGGCATTCGACCAGTTGGTGATCCTGAAGTTTCCCCCCGGAAGAACATAGTGCCAGTCCCGCCACTCGTCGAAGGCAAGGCTGCGACGCCAGAAGTCGGCTGACGCGATCGACACCGGGTCTCGACCGAGCGAAACGGGAGCCGGGTGGATTGGGGCAATGTCGATTGAAAATGCGCTCTCGGCTCGAGACTCCACCCCGTCGGTCACCATTCGCTTGATGACTCTGGGCAAGGCGGGCATTGCCGCCTCGTCGTGGAGCGAGATTCGCAGGATGAAACCGGCCTCCACTTGGCGTAGGTAGGCAGAAATATCGCCGAGCGCCGTCCGTCGCCAGCGCTCAATGAAGTCAATCACCGCCGACTCGTATCGCAGCTTCGCTTTGCACTCCGCGTAGACAGGCAGTGTCAGCCCCAGCTCGATGTCTGGGGTGGGGCGCTCGGACTCTGGCAGGAGCTGGACGGAGATGCCAAGCGAAGCATATCCGGCAGCAACCAGCAACTCATAGAACGTTGACTTCCAGTCGCGCTCCCTAAAGATCCGGCGGAAGCGACTATCGAAGTTGGCCACTCTTGTACGTTGCTGGGCAAGCGTGTTCAATGACAGGAGCAGATACAGGAGGGGACTCGCGAGTTCTCGTCCGTCTCGTTCGTGCTGGGCGACTATCTCTTCCCCGAGCTTCACGGCTTCTGCAAGAGGGTGCATCCCTTCTGGCATTCCATAGCGGACGCTGTGAATGGAGAGACGTGGCGACCTGACAGTCTTGAGGTGGAACAAGAGAGGATCCGACGGCTCCTTCTTGAGCTGCTGTTTGAGCCACTTCTCGTCAAGCAACGATCGGGCGGCTTCAAGTGGAGCGGGCAAGTCACTTGCCCGTAGGCGTAGCGGGCGATCGATGATCACGTTGGCGCCTTGCCCTAGTTTACTCGCGAGACCGGACCGAGACCGTTCGCACGACCAGACCCGACCCCGCGGACACGGAGTCGGGCTAGCCTCAGGCGCCGGAAAGCTTCAGAAGCGATCACACCGGTAGTGGCCCCCGTGGATAGCGAGACCCTGCCCGGGGGAACCCGTTTCGGGCCGGTGTCTGGTTCGAGCCTTGGCGCTAGGACACGAGTCTTCCCCGAGAGGCTGCGTGACTCTTTCCCCTCCCGCCCCCCAGGCCTGCAAACGAGCCCGCGGAATGCCGAATGGCCGGAAGAATGCCGGGGGGCGGGGCGGGAAGGAATGTGGGGGTGCCTGACGGCGACTACACGTGCGACCTGGCTCAGTCGATCAAGCTCGGCGCCAAGGCGTTCGCAGTCCCGAAGACCGACCTCATCAACCTCAACTCCGAGAGCACGGGCGGAATGCCACACAAGCAACATCGTGATCGCAACGCGCAGTTGCCCCGGACGGTGACCTATTTGGTCCGATGACAAATCCTGTCTACGGGAGGATGAGAATGCCGCGCATACCAGTAGGGCTCGGAGAACTGCCTCTACTCGACGCACGACTTCATCAGCTTGGGCGAAGGGTGCATCCGTGAGTGCGTCCACTGCGGTGCAATCTTCGACATGCCGGCGGCTGCTGACGAGCGGTGCCGGAAGCGCGAGGAAGACTTGCGGAACTGGGGCGACCCTTTTCGTCCCGACCCGACACACTGACACCAACACAACAGACGTCCTGCTCCTCTTCCTCGTACGCGGCGTCAAGGGCCCGCCCCTTGGCTTTCGATGCTCCATCCCCGGCGTTCGTAACGTCTGCACGAGGAGAGATACGCCAAGCTGAGCCGCTGCTTGAATAGCTCGTTGTGGGTGACCTTCCTGGTATCGGCCGGGAGGGTGCTGAGAACGCTAAACGGGCGCGAGCAGCGCCCGGGGCTCAACGCCCAGCGCCCAGGCCAGACGGCAGATATTGTCAACGGACACGTTGCGCTCGCCGCGCTCCACCGAGCCGACGTAGGTGCGATGGATGCCAGCCCGATCCGCGAGGGCCTCCTGCGACAAGCCCTGCGTGCGCCGAATCCGGCGCAGGTTCGCCGCGACCAGTCGGCGACCATTCACGGGATGGCCGGCGGGCTTCCGGCCCTTCTCGACTGCACGGCCCCGACGCCCCACGCCGGGGAGCATGGCGTGCCGAAGATTCTTGGTCTACAGCCGTTGAGTAGACATACTATAAGTATCACGAGATTAGGGTCCGCTCTGGCGCGCTGCGTGGACGACCACGGCATCACGCACCGATCCGAGCTGTAGCTCGGCGAAGTCCGGAGGCTGTAAGGAGGATCGGCAGATGAAACGGGCAACGTTGGTTCTCATGGTCTTGCTGACGGCCGGTGTGGCGGCGGCTGAGCCTCCGCTGACAGCGGACGAACGGGCGGCCCTGCTGAGAGAGTGGCAGAAGGTGGCCCAGGGGTACGCGGGCTGCAGCCAGGCGGCCCGGGCCGGGGCCATTTCTGATACACAAGCAATGCAGAATCTGGCCGCGGCTCAGACACTTCGCCAGCAAGCGTCCGCCGAGCTATCCGCTGGAATGAGGCAACTCGGCAGAGCGGCGGGCGCTGTAGAGGCACGGCAGCAGCTTGAAGCCGAAGGCCGCGAGGGAGCGGCGGATGCTGCAAACCGGATGGCAGCGGACGCTCTTGACTCAGCACGCGCCCACAGGGCAACGGCGGGGACGATGAGGAAGGGGGCGGGCGCGCTTGAACAGGAGGCCATCGACGCGCGGAGTAACCGGGAAGCCGCCGGGTCGGGAGCGGTGCAGACGTGCGAGGCGTATCTGAAGGAGCACCACGAGGCATTCGCTCGCGCCGCCAACGACCCCGGCGAGGCGCGCGTGCTACTCGCTCGGCTACGCGAAAGCAGTGCTGCCCCGCTCCGGGCCGAGGCCCAGCAGATCACGGCCTACGTCGTCCAGACGGGATCGGCGCTCAGCGCAGGACAGGCCGCTCCCGTTGAGAGGATTCGTGCGTGGGCCGACCAGTTGAAGAAGAGGCACATCATCGCGTTACGCGATAACGAGGTGCTTGAGCTGACTGACGCGGTTCGCAAGGTCGATGTGCTCGTGAGCCTGCTGACGCAGATCGAGCGGCACGAACGCGCGCAACAGACATTAGAAGGCGCGCGGGCTGCGGTCGCCAGGACGAAGGCGAGCGCCTCCATGGGTTCTCCGGCCGCCCGCGCGGAGCTGCGGCTTGCGGCTGAGCGACTCAGGACCGCTCAGACGGAGTTAGGAGTTGCCGAACAGGACAAGCGCGCGGCCTGGGCCGCGGCCGCACAGGAGCACATTGTCGTCGCGCAGGAGCAGAAGTAGCTGACGGACAGGACCAGCAGGCGCGGGGCGAATACATCGGTGTGATCTAAGCACACGGCCCGCGGGCGGCGGGCCCCTTTCAATGGACCTTCACCCGCCAGGATCTCGCCGCGCTGTTGGCGAAACTCGCGGCCAGGGATCGCCTGGCCACGGCGGCTTAAGCATGACGGGCCGATACGTCACCGTAATTGCGAGTCAGAGTACTAATTTCAGGGCTCCTGACACAGCCCCGGCGTGAGCGCGTATTTGCTTGGGTTCCGGCGAAGGTTGCGTAATAATACGTGCATCCTTCCGACGGAGGGAGGCGCGGATGCCGACGCAGCTGCACCTGCCGGTCCAGCCCGCGGGAGCCCGGGAGATCAACGCCGTCGTGGCGATGGTCGAGCGGGACGAGCAGGTTGCGTACTTCGCCTCGGGCGTGCCGCTGTTCGTCCATCGCGCCGATGATCCAGTGGGGCGCCGGGTCGCGGCCGCGCAGATGATCGCGCTGGGCCTGGCCCGGCAAGAGGAGCTCAGCGCGGCGCTGCACGTCAACCGCACGACGCTCTATCGGCAGCAGCGCAAGGTCCAGGTGCACGGCGTGCTCGGCGTGGTCGACGGCAAGCGGGGACCACGCGGCCCCCATCGGTTCACCGCCGAGAAGCGCCACCGCGTGGCGGAGTTGCTCGAGGCCGGACGATCGATCCGGCATGCGGCCGAGCAGGTCGGGGTGGCGGAAGGCACGATTCGCCATGCGCTGCGCCGGGGCGAGCTGCGGCCGGCCCCGATGGCCTCCGCGCCCGTCCTGGGGCCGCGGATCCGCAGCGAGCAAGCCGCGGGGGCCACGGGCGGCGTGGCGGTGCAGCGCCACACCGAGCGCGCCCTGGCGCGGCTGGGCCAGCTGACGGAAGCGGCGCCACAATTCGTCGCGGCGGAGGCCGTGCGCACGGGCGGAGTCTTGCTGGCCCTGCCGGCGGTCCTCACCCTCGGGTTGCTGGACGCGGGACAGCAGGTCTACGGCGCCCTGAGAAACGGGTTCTACGGGCTGCAGGCCACGCTGCTCTGCCTGACCTTCATGGCGCTGCTGCGGATTCGGACACCAGAGCAACTGCAGGGACAGCCGCCCGGGGAACTGGGCATCCTGCTCGGCCTCGACCGGGCCCCCGAAGTCAAAACGCTGCGGCGCAAACTCGCGGAGCTGGCGGCCCGCCGGCAGGCCACGCCCTTCAGTCAGCGGCTGGCCGAGCGCTGGGTCCGCGACCAGGCGGACGCCGTGGGGCTGCTCTACATCGATGGCCACGTGCGGCCCTACCACGGGACGACGCAGACGCTGCCGGAAGGGTACGTGACCCGCCGCCGGCTCTGCATGCCGGCCACGACCGACGTCTGGGTGCAGCAGCAGGATGCCCAGCCGCTGTTCGTGGTGACCGCCCCCGCCAACGACGATCTTCGCGCGATGCTGCGCACGCATATCCTGCCCGAGATCCGCCGGCTCGTGGGCGAGCGCCGGGTCACGCTCTGCTTCGACCGCGAGGGCTGGAGCCCCAAGTTCTTCCGCGAGTGCGACGGGCAAGGCTTTGACGTCCTCACGTATCGGCGCGGGCCGTACGCCACGTGGCGCCGCGCTGCCTTCCGGCCGATCACGGCGACGGTGGACGGGCGGGAGGTCCGCTACACCCTGGCCGAGCGCGCCGTCGACGTGTTGCCCGGCTTTCGGATGCGCGAGGTGCGCCGGCTGTGCGACGGCGGCCACCAGACGGCCATCCTGACGACACGAACCGATCTGCCCATCGCCGTCGTGGCCTATCGGATGTTCGAACGGTGGACCCAGGAGAACTTCTTCCGGTACATGCGGCAGCACTTCGCGTTGGACGCCCTGCTGACCTACGCGGTGGAGCCGGCGGACCCCGAGCGCACGATCCCGAACCCCGCACGCAAGGCGCTGCGGAAGCAACTGGCGGAGGCCCGAGCAACCCTCAAGGCCTTGGAACAGGAGTACGGCCACGCGGCCCAGCAGAATCCCGAAGGCCGGCGGCCAACCATGCGCGGCTTCAAGATCGCGCACGGCGCTCTCGGTCAGCAGATCCGCGCCCAGGAGCGCGCGTGTCGACGGCTCGAGATCCGGTTCGCGACCCTGCCCGAGCGCGTGCCGCTCAAGGCCGTGATGGACGAGGAGGAGATCGTCAAGCTCGCCCCTGAAGCCAAGCACCTGACCGACACCATCAAGATGGTCGCCTATCGAGCCGAGACGGCATTGGTGCGGTGCCTGGCGCCCCATTACGCCAAGACCGAGGACGAGGGCCGGGCGCTCATCCGCGAAATGCTGTCGTCGAGCGTGGACATCATCCCGGACGCTCAGCGCCTGCGGATCCGATTCCACTCCCTGGCGAACCCTCGCAGCAACCAGGCCCTGGCCCACGTCTGTGCGACCCTCAACGCGCTCGAACTTCAGTACCCAGGAACGACGCTGACCCTGGCGTATGAGGCCCCAGGCGTTGCATAGATTTCTGCGCCCATGTCAGGAGCCCTGAATTTAAGTCGCGTGTGTGAAGCGTAACGCCGCCAACCTCAGTGTCGACGGTCGGCACCAGTCCGCGATCGAGGCTGACGCCGAGGATGACGAATCGTCGACACCCCGGGATGAGGCGACGTCCGTACTTCGCACAAAACTCCCTACGCAGGGATCTGATCTTTGTCATGTCCGACGCCCTGGGTTGAGTTGAGTGGACGGACGAAAGCCACTTCGCTTCGCCCAAGAGAAACACATCAGCGGTCTGGACGCCGAAGTCGACTTCGGGACCACCGGGGACGAGCGTGTCAGGATGTGGAAGACGGCGCCACAACCAGACGTTGGCAACCGAGACCGATCCGCTCGGCACGCCGATCATCCGCAACAGAGCCGCCGCGAAATTCGCCCGCACGCTGGGCGCTCCGTAGGCGACCGGGCCGAACACGCTCCACGTGATCGCGTCCTCGCTGTGAGTGGACTGGAGGTCGGAGTAAAAAGCCGAGCGCTTTCCTAGCGGTGACTGCTTCGGAGCCGCTGAAGGCGCGGGTCTGCCGGCTCGCGGGCTGGCTGTCGACCACGGGGCACCTCGTCCCCAAAGATACACGGGGTCCTCTGGGCGTTTCACTCGATGGACGTTCTTGAGGGCTACCACCGCTGTCCGAGAGGCACCCGGCTGTCGACGGTGGAACTGGTTCCCTCAGCGTCCGTGCTGCGAATGGTTTACGAGATGTCAGGCCGTATCCGTCCTATTGCGTATCCGTCCTATTGTAGGAAGAACGAAAGCCGTTTCCGATATAGCCTGGAGAAGTCCTCTAGCTCGATCACATCCACCCGGCGTTCGCCGGCCTCACACTTCGAGATGAAGGACTGAGGACGATGGAGCGCCCGCGCGACCTCCGCTTGAGTGAATCCAGCCCGGCGGCGAGCCTTTCGCAGGCGCTCTAGGAACCGCCTGTAGCGTGTGGAATGCGTGGACTTCACGGCTCCGCCTCAACCATCGGCACTGACTACAAACAACGAGTGAGGCGGATATCCCAAAATCGGATATCATGTGAGAGTCGCGTGGCATGTTTCGGTCATGGCCGCGACGGGCCGGACGCGCAGGTTCCGGAAATCGGCTCATGAGAATACACAACAACCACTCACCCACCACGCGACCAGCGCGGCTCGACGGCGCACCGCTCGACTATGCGCCGGCGAACGAGGCGGGGGTCGTATTTCTCTTCGCTCATCTCGCGAAGCGGCACTTCGGTCTCCGGGTCGAACAGGTCAGAGCGAACTTCCCAGACTGCACGGCGTACCTCGGCGAGAAGAGAATCCGCATCGAGTTCGAGCATCGCTCCAAGAACTTCGCCGCGCACCGGCACGATCCCAGGCAGTGTGATTGGCTGGTGTGCTGGATTCATGACTGGCCGGCGTGCCCTCGGCGCCTACGGGTCGTCGAACTCCGACGATTCTTTGGTCTCGGCTTCAACGTCTGGATCGTTCCCGCCAAGTGGGAATACCGAGAGCGGATCGGTCGCTTGAACACGGCGTACTGGAGCGTTCCCTCACAAGCATCGCCAGGCGACCTGATCGTGTTCTACCGGGCCCGGCCCGATGGCTTTATCAAGGATATCTTCCGGATAGCGAGCCCGATTACGTTCGTGAAGAAAGCCCGTTTTAAGCGAGGCAGAGGCTTCAAGACCGCGAGCGACTGGTTCGCCACAGTGCGGCGCGTCGCGACGCTCAAATCGCCCGTCCACTGGAAGGAACTACAGACTCATCCCATCCTTCGTACAGCCGCATTTGTCCGGCGCACGATGCAGGGACGCAACTGCGTCACCCCTTACTGGCCCCAGCTTTTCGGCCTGATGCTCGAGCGAAATCGTGGCCTAAGAACGGCGCTCGCTCCGTTTGGCCCGCACCGGCTGGCCTAACTTCAGGGCTCCTGACATGGGCGCAGAAATCTATGCAACGCCTGGGGCCTCGTACACCAGGGTCAGCGTCGTTCCCGGGTACTGAAGTTCGAGCGCGTTGAGGGTCGCACAGACGTGGGCCAGGGCCTGGTTACTGCGAGGGTTCGCAAGGGAGTGGAATCGGATCCGCAGGCGCTGAGCGTCCGGGATGATGTCCACGCTCGACGACAGCATTTCGCGGATGAGCGCCCGGCCCTCGCCTCGGTCTTGGCGTAGTGGGGCGCCAGGCACCGCACCAACGCCGTCTCGGCGCGATAGGCGACCATCTTGATGGTGTCGGTCAGGTGCTTGGCTTCCGGGGGCGAGCTTGACGATCTCCGCCTCGTCCATCGCCGTAGGCCTCCAGCCAGTCTCGCAAGGCCAGGAGCTCGGCGGTCGTCGTTCCGAAGGTGCGCACGTGCTGCTCTCGCTCCCCCCGAGGGCCCGGCACGCGGACGCAGGCCGCCACCGTCTTCTTGTGCACGTCCAATCCACAGCCGCGCTCGATCACTCGCTCCATGGCGTCACCTCACGCGCGAGAGTGCGCCGGCGCCCGAAGGAGCGTCCTGATCACGACTTTGCTCGGCGGGCTCGGAGGCACCAATGCGGGGTTCCGAAAGCTCCCACGTCAATTGTTTTGCGGACTCGCGATACCAACACGCGTCGACGTTTCCGAGCGCGCGGCGCGTCGCGATGATAGCCCGTTTTCATCGCGCAGGGTGGGCCTCCGGCCCATGCCCATTTTTTTTAGCCGCGGCCATCGCCGGCTCTTCCACCGCGCAATGGCCCCCTCGTCGCGCTCGCGCGACTGTCGGCCGGGGCGTTGGAGTGACCACCCCAAGGCCCGTAGCACCCGCCAGACATGGCCCGGATGATGGACCACGCCGGTCACGCGCTTGAGCACCGTCGCCACGCGCGGCAACGTCCACACCTCCGTCGTGAAGCCCTGCGCGGCGGGCCCCGCCCGCAACGCCTGGTCGAGCTTCGCCAAGTAGGCCGGGCCGAGGCGCGGTTTGCGGCCCGCGCGCCCGGCGGCCTTCAACCCCCGCCGCCCCTTCGCCTGCCATGCCTGATACCAGTGATTCGCGGCCGCCGTCGTCACGCCCAACACCCGCGCGACCGCCGCTTGCGACTCGCCACGCGCGAACATCTCGGCTGCCCGAAACCGGCGTGCTTCCAACGCAGCAAAATCCCGACGGGATCCGCGGCTGGAGGTCGGCATGGCTCAACATGAGATCGTACCCGTGAAATCCCCTAATTTATTCTGCGAGACTCATTAGATGTCGTTATCGACGAGCCGAGGACCTACTCTGCGGGGGAGGCGCGTGCTGTCCTTCTCGCCCGCGCGGACCAGAGAGAGGCAACGCTCCGAAGCATTGAGACACGAATTTCGCCGGAAGGCGCAGCCAAGTGGAAGTGCGACGTCGAGCGCCTCCGCGAGGCTGCGGCAAGAATCGGTGAGAGCAACTCGCGTGAACGGGCGACGTTGCTTGAGCGGTTCGTTAACGTCCCGGGGACGATATGGCTCGGGCCCGTCGAGATCATCACCGACGACCTGCCCGGCGAGTGGCTGGGGATCATGCTCGGATTCGCTCTCGATCGCCGGGGCGTGTTATCGGTTCGAGACAGCGAGAAATTGCATAACGTTGGCGATGGCTGTGCTCGAGCAGTGGCAAAGCATCCACTATCGGCATCACGAGATGAAGCCTGAATTGCGCGAAACTGCGGTGAAGCGATTGTCGACTGTGAGACGGTTGCTTCAGCCCGCGAGCTCTTCCAGTATCTCGCCATCATTATGCGGCATCGCCCTACATTCCGCAGATCGGGGATGTCCCGGGCCCTGTTGAAGTTGAGAACTGAGTAGCGACGGCTCCCGGGTCGGCGTGAGAATCGCGTCGACCAAGACAATCGGTCCCCACACCCGGGACCAAGGAGCCGCCA
>JACQOK010000330.1 GCA_016202565.1 Betaproteobacteria bacterium
ACATGGTGAAGGAGCGCGGTGAACCGCTGTTTCCCTTTGCTTCTTGCTGCCTGTCGTACCCGCTCAAGCGCACTTTGCGCGTTGCCCCGGCGCGGAGTCCGGAACGCGTCGCCCTCGGGCAGGTTTCCCTTGGCCAAGCCCTCTCCCTCCACCGCCTCCGCAGCCGGTTCCACGGCTTTGTTCGGCAGCTTCGTCGGTACTATGGGCCTGTCCGACTTCCCACGAGCGTTCATCATCGGCGTGCGTCTTTCGACTTCCCGATACGGTCTGCCGCCTCATCGGCCGCAGACGCTCGTGGGATCTCCCGGTTCTCGCGCAAGGTGCTTGCGTGCATGCGCCGGGTCTCTGACCGCGCGGGGTCCCTTGGCACCTTGCCATGGCGGCGCCTCGAGTATGGCCTTCCGACGTTCACCAGCGCGTCGGCACCCCGAAGTAACCCACCTTTCGGCGGGCGATTGATTTCACGGCTCAATACCGGGCCTACACGTACCCCGGTCAACGCTTCGCCTGTGCCCTCACGGACACCGACGCATGACTTGGGGCCGGTATGGGTGGCTAGCCCTTTACCGTATGAAACTTCCATTCACAACACCTTGCCGATTTAACCGGCGCACGGAGAATCAATCCGGCCGCAAAGTCTGAACGGCTTGCCGGCGCACCGCGCGCGAGGTCATCACCGGCGTGCGGCGGGCATGACCTTCGATGCGGCGCGCCGCTGCGTCGATGTCCGCGTAGCCGACAGCCAGGGTGGATGCATTGGCGCCCATGTCACACCGCCTCTCGATTCAATACCGACGCTGCGATTGTCGGCGATTTTGTGGCCGTTCGCGAGGGGGGCGCCGTCACGAGGCGGACGGCCTTGTCTGTCCTTGCCTGTTATAGTTCGCCGGTCGCCGCTGGGGCGCGCGGGGAGCGCTTCGCGCACCTGCCAACCCTCTCGGCTGACAACGGAGCTTAGGGGAATACTGCGCATGAACACCACCGCACAAGGCGTCGCCGGAACAGCCGCTGGGCCGGCCGCTCCCGCTGCCGCCGCCGCTGCCACACTGGCCGCCGCCCCGGACTGCGCCGACAGCACACGCTTTCGCGTGCTGGGCGCGCTCAGCTTTTCGCATTTCCTCAACGACATGATGCAGTCGTTGATCCTGGCGCTCTATCCGATGCTCAAGGGTGACTTTGACCTCAGCTACGCGCAGATCGGGATCATCACCCTGATGTTCCAGTTCACCGCTTCGCTGTTGCAGCCCTTGATCGGCCTCTACACCGATCGGCGTCCCCAGCCTTATGCCCTCTCCATCGGCATGGGCTTCACCCTGGTGGGCCTGCTGGTGCTGGCGGTGGCGCCCAGCTACGCTTTCGTTCTGCTCGCCGCCGCGCTGGTCGGAACGGGCTCGTCGGTGTTCCACCCCGAGTCATCGCGCATCGCGCGGCTCGCCTCGGGTGGGCGCCATGGCTTGGCGCAATCCATCTCCCAGGTCGGCGGCAACTTCGGGCAGGCCATGGGCCCGCTGGCGGCTGCCTGGATCATCATCCCCTTCGGACGGCCCAGCGTCGCGGCCTTCTCCGCCGTGGCGCTGCTCGCCATCGCGGTGCTGTGGAACGTCGGCAACTGGTACCGCCTGCATCGCATTGCCACCGCCGGCAAACCGGCCGCAGCGACCGCGCACCGCATCGACCTGACTAGGGTCGCGATCGTGTTTTCCGTAAGCGTCCTGATGGTGCTGGTGCTGTTCAAGAGCCTGTACATCACCAGCCTGAACAGCTATTACACGTTTTACCTGATCGAAAAATTCGGGCTCAGCGTGCCGGGAGCGCAGATGTACCTGTTCGTGCTGCTGTTCTCCGTTGCGGCCGGAACCCTGCTCGGCGGGCTGGTGACGGACCGCATCGGACGCAAGAACGTAATCTGGATCTCGATCCTGGGCGCGGCGCCATTCACCGTGATGCTGCCCTATGCAAACCTGGAGTGGACCGGCGTCCTGACCGTGATCATCGGCCTTGTCACCGCGTCGGCGTTCCCGGCCATCATCGTCTATGCCCAGGACCTCCTGCCCGGAAGAGTCGGGCTGGTAGCCGGCCTGTTTTTCGGTCTCGCCTTCGGCACCGGTGGCATCGGCGCGGCGGTGCTCGGCAAGGTCGCCGATGTCACGGACATCAATTACGTGTACAAGGTGTGTTCCTTCATTCCGCTGCTGGGCCTGCTGACGGCGTTCCTGCCCAACATCGAGAAGAAGGGATAGTCGGAGTAGGAACCATGGTCACCCACGGCCCCCTCCACAGATCCGGACGTGCGGAGCTACCG
>JACQOK010000329.1 GCA_016202565.1 Betaproteobacteria bacterium
GAGTGACAAAGCCAAGGGCCAAAATTCGTGCCAGCCCGAAGGGTTGCGGCCACAATCGGCGCTGACTGTGTCGGGCGGCTCGCTCATAGTCGCGATATGAGCTGCACCACCCTTCGCGTCATCCCCAATTCTGGCTCGCAACGCACACGTGTTTCATTATGTTAGGCACTCTTAGTACGACGACATCCCGCAGGAGTTCCAGGGTTTTTCTACAGACTCAACGGCGCGCATAACCCGCCGACCTCGGCGGGCGAAGCCCGCTGAGGGAGGTCGGGTTCATGCGCTGGTTATGCGGCATTTGACTGTGTACTGCATTGACCTAGGATCGAACTCACGCGGACATTTGGGGTGTCGTGAGAAACGTCATTGCTACCTTCGTGCAGTAGCAACATTGGCTTCGTCGGGGTAAGCCACGCCGTCGCTTACAGCGTAGGGGTGAAGTTCGCTCTTGACCAGCCGGGCGAACGCTGTGCGGCCATCCTTACCCAAAGCAGAAATTGCACTGGCCACTGGGTGGCCGGCAAGATGTCCCAGAACAAATGTCTCAATCGCGGGCAGGTGAATGATCTTCGTGCGTGGACGAACCTCAACCGCACGGAAACCGGCTGCGACCATCATGTTGTACAGGGCCTTGGCATCCGGCACGAGCCGAAGCCGGCCGGCCCGGTACTTGGCAGCGGTTTCCTCACCCGCGAGTCGTTCAAGGGCTACCCCTACGGCATCGTTATACGGACTCGGTGATTTCCAGACGCTGAGCACGACCCGCCCTCCCGGAACGAGTACCCTCAGCATTTCGCGCAACGCGGCGTCCCGATCCGGAAAAAATTGCAGCCCCTGTTGACATAGGATTACGTCAAACGAGGAATCCGGAAGATCAATGCCAACGGCGCTTCCCTCAACCCACTTTATGGTTGCACCGGATTCGGGCGGCATCGCGCGCGCGACAGCTAGCATTCCGGCATTGATATCGAGGCCTGTGACCTGGCCTGCCGCCCCTACCAGTGCAGCCGCACGGCGTGCAACCAGTCCGGTACCGCACGCGAGGTCCAGGACGCGCTCTCCAGGTTGTAGCACCGCGACCTCAACAAGATCAGGCACCCATTGGCCCATGTATTGGGTCGCGTACCTCTCGTACATCTCCGCACCGCTGCCGCTGACCTGGTATCCCGATTGATCATTCATCGGTTGACTCCGACTGGACACGCAACGTTGAAACGAACCACCGAAACACTATCTCGTCCGGCAGCGATGTGTGGGACGAAATCTACGGCGTCATTTCGGTTTCCGGAAACATCTCGTGCCGCATAACTTTGATGTATACGGCTGAAAAGCCGCGTTTCATTGCTGCATTGTGCCCTTGCCGTTGTCATCCTTCAAGTGCATCAACGCGTTAGGGTAGGCAGGCATTAAAAACGAAACCCGATTCGCATACCGGAATCGAGGAGGAGGAACACACCATGGAACGAGCCATCCGCTTAAGCGCGAATCATTTCCAGCGCTGTTGCGACGGCGCGATTCAGCGATACTTCGCGTCCGCTTCGCGGTCTTGAGCAATCTGTTCTTCGAACATGTCGCCGATCGCCAGCAGCATCGGCTTGGTGTAGATGAGGTCGCCGCGCTGCTCGCCGTGGAATTCCTGGATGCGCGTTTCGACGATCGCGTCCACCGGGCAGGATTCTTCGCAGAAGCCGCAGAAAATGCACTTGGTGAGGTCGATGTCGTAGCGCGTGGTGCGGCGCGTGCCGTCCGGGCGCGTTTCGGAATCGATGGTGATCGCGAGCGCCGGGCAGATCGCTTCGCAGAGCTTGCAGGCGATGCACCGTTCCTCGCCGTTGGGATAGCGCCGCAGGGCGTGCAGCCCCTTGAAGCGCGGCGAAATCGGGGTGCGCTCTTCGGGATACTGGACCGTGACCTTGCGCCGGAAGAGGTGACGGCCGGTCAGCATCAAGCCCTTTACCAGCTCCAATAGCAGGAACGTGCGGAAGAAATCCCCGATGCGTGTCATCAGATCGACCTCATGTACATATTCTGACCAGCGCGGCCGCCGGCGCGTTCACATGCGAACAACGGCGCGTGCGTGTAGTTTTTCTATCCCGAAGTCTGGTCTGCCGCTTCCCGCAGGCGCCGGGGCCTCTATAATGTGAGCGGAATTCGCCGCTGCATTCCCCCTTGCGCGCGATGCTTAGCGCCCGACGCGCGATTTGCATTTTTCCGTTGTCGTATCACATCGAACCTGAGAACGAGGCCCCCATGAAGAACGACGTGCGAGCTACCCTCAATCTATATACCCCGGTCGTCTACGACCTGCCGTTTCCCCGCGCCGAATACGAGGCGCGCCACGCGCGGGTCAAACAGCGGATGGCCAACGCGGGCGTGGACGCCACGATCGTGACCATGCCCCGGGACTTTTCCTGGCTGACCGGAACACGGGTCGATTTTTACGCCGCCGAAAGCCCGCAGTGGCTGATCGTGTGGGCGGGCGAGCCGGTCGGCATCGTGCGCCATCTGGAGGCGACGACGCACCGCTGCTGTTCGTTCGTCGACGAGTGGGTGGAATACCCGGATGAAGGCCCGGTCAATCCCTATGATCCGGTCCACTACACGGTCAAAACGCTCGAGCGGCTCGGGCTTGCCGACAAGCACATCGGCATCAATCCGCGGGTGACGCCGGTCGAGGAATACGAGCGGCTCAGGACGCTTCTGCCCAAGGCGCGGTTCGTGGATTTTCGCGTGGAGCAGATCCGGGTGCGGCGCTCGGCGGCCGAGCTGGAGTGCGTCCGCCGCGCCAACAACATCAACCGCGCGACCCTGGCGGAAACGATCGACGCGATCGAGCCGGGCTGGAGCGAATGGGACATCGTCATGCACCTGTGCGCGGGCCACGAGAAGCGGCTCGGAGAGGAATATTTCTACTCGGCCACCGGCGCCACCGTGTGTCAGGTCGGCGACCACATGCTGCACATGCACGTCATGCGCACGCCCCACGAGCGCAAGCAAAAACGCGTCGCCCGCGGCGACGGCATCTGGATCGAACCCGGGATCTTCGTGAAGACCTACGTGGGCTGCATGATCCGCACCATGTGGTTCGGCGCGCCGCCGCAGCGCGTGCGCGAAGCGCTCGACGCCACGCACGAAGCGTTCGACCGGCTCGCCCGGGTCATGGCTCCGGGCCGTGCTGCGCACGAGGTCGATGCGGCGGCCCGCGACTACCTTACCGCCGCAGGCTTCGAGATGCAGCACCGTTCGGGGTATACCGCCAACGAACGGTGGTCTGATGCCGGGATTTTGTCGCTCACCCCCGGCAATCCGCTCATTCTGGAAGTGGGACAGGTGTTCCACTGTCCCCTGCACGTGTTCCTGCCCGGCATCGGCTACGTGGGTTCGAGCGAGCAGGTGGTCATCACCGAGACCGGCTGCGAAATTCTGGGCGACCAGTCAGTCTGTCCGCGCCGCCTCTACGTCAAGTAACTGCGGCGCGTACGGCATCCAGCGTTTGATCGATGGCCTCATCCGTGATCTCGAGATGAGTCACGGCCCGCAGCCAGCCGCCGCCCACGTGGAGCATGCGCACGTTGCGCCGCGCAAGCCGCGCGGCGAGCGCGTCGCCATCGACGCCTTCCATGCGCCAGTAGACCATGTTGGTGGATGGATCGGGCATCTCCACGGTGATCGCGCGTCCGGACAGCCCCAGCTTCCGCAGGCCGTCCGCGAGCGCCGCAGCACGACGGTGGTCGTCCGCCAGGCGCGCGCGCAGCCGCACGCCGTAAAGCGCCGCCGCCGCGAGCACGCCCGCCTGGCGCATGCCGCCGCCGAGGCGCTTGCGCAGCTTGCGGGCGCGGTTCATGGCTTCCGCCGTGCCGGCGATGGCGGACCCCACCGGGGCGGCGAGGCCCTTCGAAAAACACACGGCAACCGTGTCGAACCCTGCGGCGAGATCACGCTCGGTTTCCCCGGCTGCAATCGCCGCGTTCCAGAGCCGCGCGCCGTCGCAGTGGGTGCGCAGATTGAGCGCCCGCGCTTTAGCCACGATGCGGGCGACGTGCCGCTTCGAAAGCACGCGGCCGGCCGCGCGATTGTGGGTGTTTTCCACGATCAGAAGAGAGGACGGCGCCGCGTGCAACTCCTCTGCGCGATAACGCGCGGTGATCGCAGCCTCGGACATGCGCTCCGCGAGCGGTACGAGATCGAACTGCACGCCGGCAAATACCGCCGCGGCGCCCGCTTCGTTGATGAAGACGTGCGAGCCTTCCTCGCAGATGACGGAATCTCCGGGACGCGTGTGAAGCAGGATGCCGATCTGGTTGGCCATCGTGCCAGAGGGCGTAAAAACCGCCGCCTCCTTGCCCAGGATCCCGGCAACCTCGCGCTCCAGCGCGTTCACCGTCGGATCTTCGCCATAGACATCGTCCCCGACCTCGGCCGCCATCATCGCCGCGCGCATTTCCAGCGTGGGTTTCGTCACCGTGTCGGAGCGCAAATCGACGACCTGTAGTTGATCGCGCGTGTCCGGTTTGTCGCTCTTCATGGGGTAGCTCCTTAAGGTGGCTCCTTAAGAGCGTACAAAGAGTACTCGCGCTGGATCATGAAATCCAGCGCGCCGCGCGATCGCCCGATTTTGCGCCGTTTCCCGGATCAGTGCGTGTGTTGCGAAACGTTCTTCAGTGCGCCCGCCGCGGATTTGGTGTCTTTGATGGCCAGGTCGCCGAGCGATACGATGCCGACGAGCCGTTTGTCGCGATTGAGCACCGGCAGGCGCCGTACCTGCAACTGACTCATGTTTCGCGCCGCGTCTTCCAGTGATTCGTCTTCGTAAATGTACTTGATATCGTGCGACATCACGTCGCGCACGTGGCACCGGTCGGGCGCCTTGCCCTGGGCGACCGCGCGCACCGTAATGTCACGATCGGTCAACATGCCGACCAGACGATCGTCTTCCGCGACCGGCAGGATGCCGCAGTCGATATCGTCCATCATCTGTGCGGCGTGCTGGAGCGTATCCTCTGGCGAGGCAAGTTTCACTTCACGTGTCATCACTTTGCTGACTTGCATGATTGGCCTCCTGTTGAACTGTCTCCCCTCGCCGTTCACTTGCCGGACGCAGGCTGGAGGGGAGATACGATGAGAGAGTAAACCGCACAGGAAGTTCATTGCGCGTGGGCCGGCGTACGCGCGTCTTTGGGCTGGCGCGCTTCATGCGTGACCGACTGCGTCACGGCTCGACGGCGATCTTGTATTTCGCGACGACGCCCTTCCAGCGTTCGATCTCGCTTTTCAGGAACTTGCCGAATTCTTCCGGAGACTGCGTAAAGATTTCGGCGCCGATTTCGACCAGCCGGTCGCGCACCTCGGGCGCGGCGACGGCCTGGCGCACCGCCTCGTTCAGGCGGTTGACGATCTCCGGCGGCGTGCGGGCAGGCGCGAGCAGCGCGTACCAGTTGCGCGAATTGACCTGGGGATAGCCGAGTTCCTTCATCGACGGAATGTCCGGAAACAGCGGTGTGCGGTCGAGGCCCGTGATCGCGAGCGGGCGCAGCTTGCCGCTCTTCAGGTGCGGCGCGAGCACCGGCAGGTCGGCCACCAGCGCCTGCGCGTGGCCGGCGATCACGTCGGTCACCGCCGGGCCGGCCCCCTTGTAGGGCACGTGAGTCACCTTGATCTTCGCTTCGCCGGCAAAAAGCTCCAGCGCGAGATGCGTATTGCTGCCGGCTCCGGTCGACGCGAACACGATCTGGCCCGGCCGCGCTTTGGCGAGCGCGACGAAATCCTTGACGCTGCGGGCGGGAAGGCTTGGCGTTACGATCATCACCCCGGGCGTTGCGATCACCGGCGTGATGGGTGACAGGTCCGCCACCGGATCGAACGGCATCTTCCGGTAGACCGCAGGATTGATTGCGATCGTGCTCGAGGTCGGCATGAGCAGCGTGTAGCCGTCGGGTTTCGATTTGACGACCAGCTCGGCGCCGATCATGCCGTTGGCCCCGCCGCGATTGTCCACGATCACGGGCTGGCCCAGGATGTCGTTCAGCTTGCGCGAGAGATGGCGGGCGGTGATGTCGGTCGGCCCGCCGGCGGCGAACGGCACGACGATCCGGATCGTGGACTTGGGCGTCCACTGCGCGGCTGCGACTTGGCAAATCGCCGCGGTAATCAGGGTCGCCGCGATGCATGCAAATTTTTTCATGGCCGTTCCTTCAATCCCGGAGTGGGAACGCGCTCATTATGCCCGTCGAGGCAGGCGCCCGCTATAATCGGCCCCTATCCATGAAAATCACCGGGATCGAAACCTTTGTTGTGCGCATGCCGCTCGTGTACGCCGGTGACGCGCCCTTGATCGGCGGACAGGCGCGCACCGCGATCGAAATGTTGCTTGTGCGCGTGGCGACCGACGAGGGTATCACCGGCTGGGGCGAAGGCTTCGGCCACCGCGTGTGGCCGGCGACGCGCACGGCGATCGAGAAGATGGTGGCGCCGCTGTGCCTCGGGCGCGACCCGCTGGCGATTCACGCGCTGATGAACGATCTCATGCGGGCGCTGCACGGCGCCGGCCGCAGCGGGCCGGTCGTCTATGCGCTCTCCGCGATCGACATCGCGCTGTGGGACATCGCGGGGAAGCTGGCCGGGCTGCCGCTCTATCGCCTGTTGGGCGGGAGCTCGCGGCCGGACCTGCCGGCCTACGCGAGCCTGTTGCGCTACGGCAAGGCGGCGGCGCTCGAGCCGCGCATCGCCGAAGCGCTCGCGCGCGGTTACCGCCTGATCAAGGTCCATGAGATCGAGCCCGGCATTATTCACGCAGCGCGTCGCGCAGCCGGCGATGACGTGCCGCTCATGGTGGACTGCAACTGCCCCTGGACGGTGGAGGAGGCGCTCGCGATGTGCCGGGCGTTGCGCGATCTGGGGCTCGCGTGGATCGAGGAGCCGGTGTGGCCGCCGGAGGACCATGTGGGGCTGGCGCGGGTGCGCGCCGAAGGCGGCATCCCGGTCGCGGCCGGCGAGAACGTTGCGAGCGTGTCGGAGTTCCGCCGCCTCTTCGAGTGCCGGGCGCTCACGGTCGCGCAGCCGAGCGTGACCAAGGTGGGCGGCGTCACCGAGTTGCGCAAAGTATTCGACGTGGCCGAGACGTTCGGGATGCGCGTGGTGCCGCACTCGGCGTACTTCGGCCCCGGCTTGCTCGCCTCGATCCATGTCTGCGCGGCGCAGCCGCGCGAGGTCTGGATCGAGCGCTTTTACTGCGATTTCGCCTTCACGCCATTTGGCGCAGCCATCGATCCGCGCGGCGGCCGCATCGCCGTGCCCCAGGGGCCGGGCCTCGGCGTCGATCCCGATCCGGATGCGCTGAAACGCCTCGCAATCGAATAAGCCGGGTGATGGGCGATAGTCCACGGCGTGGACCAGCGCCTGCGGGTGATTTGATTTACGTCAATAACGCTGCTGCGGAAGTGCCGCATCATTGCTTTGTTCCTCACCTTTTGAAGGAGGCGCTTCCATGTATCAACGCATACTCGTGCCCATCGATGGCAGTCCGACGTCGGACCGCGGGCTGAAGGAGGCCGTGCGTCTCGCGAAGGAACAGCGCGCGCGGTTATGTCTGATCCACGTCATCGATCAATCCGTCATGCCGACCCTGCCGAGCAGCGGCCTCTACGTGAGAACCGTGCTTGAAGCCATGCGGCGCAGTGGTGAGATCGTGCTCCAGCACGCGATGAACGCCGTCAAGGCCGAAGGCGTGGACGCCGACTCGCGGATGGTGGAAAACTTCATGGGGAGGGTCGCCGAGGCGATCGTCGACGAGGCCGGCAAGTGGCGCGCCGATCTGATCGTAATGGGAACGCACGGCCGGCGCGGCGTGAGCCACCTCTTCCTCGGCAGCGACGCCGAGATGGTGGTGCGCATGAGCGACGTGCCCGTGCTGCTGGTGCGCGCGCCCGCCACAGCCGAGGCACGGCAGGCCGCCGCAGCCTAGCGTCAATCGATCTTCGCGCCGGAGCGCTTCACGACCTCGGCCCATTTCGCGTTTTCCCTGCGGATCAGGTCGCCGAACTGCTCGGGTGAGCCGATGGTCGGCTCGGCCCCGATTGCGGCAAACCGTTGCCTGAGCGTCGGCGCAGCGAGGGCTTTGTTGATCTCGGCGTTGAGTTTCGTGACGACGGTCCTCGGCACGCCGGCCGGCGCCACGATGCCGTTCCAGGTGCTCGCCTCGTAACCCGGCACGCCCGCTTCCGCGATCGTGGGCAGATCGGGCAAAGCCGACGAGCGTTTCGCGCCGCTCACCGCGAGTCCCCGCACCCGGCCCGCCTTGGCGTGCGGCGTGATCGAGTTCTGGCTTTCCAGCATCAGCTGCACCTGTCCTGAAATGAGATCGGCGATGCCGGCCGCCCCTCCCTTGTACGGAACGTGGACGATCTGCGTGCCGGTCATGAATTTGAACAGCTCGAACCCGACGTGCCCGGGTGTGCCGTTGCCGGAGGAGGCATTCAGGAGCTTTCCGGGATGCTGCTTGGCGTAGGCGACGACTTCGCGCACGGTCTTCAGCGGCACCGCCGGTGAAGCAGCCAGCAACATCTGGTTGGCAGCGAGCTGCGCGATCGCCTGCAGGTCTTTCTCCACTCTGTAGGGAAGCTTGCGCACCATGTTGGGACTGATTGCGAGCGCGCCGACCGGCCCGAAGCCGATGGTGTAACCGTCGGGCGCGGCTTTCACCACCATCTCGATACCGATGGTCAACGCGCCGCCCGGCCGGTTGTCGACCACGATCTGCTGGCCCATCTGGCGCGTGAGTTCGGCGGCGATGATGCGCGAGACCGTGTCGGACGCGCTCCCCGGGGCCTGGGGAACGATGAGCCGGATCGGGCGCACCGGGTAATTCTGGGCGTTCGCGTGGCTTGCGGTGACTCCCGCACCGCACACGACCAGCGACGCAACCATTGCGCGGCGCATCGTGTCGAGACGTGACGCGGTTCGTTTCAGTCTGATTGGCGACGAAGAGTAAACTGCGGCGGCCGCGTTCATATCCTCCCCTTTATTGTTGATGGCGGAATGCGTGGGACAGCATTCTCGACCTGATTTTTGGCGCATGTCAAACCCGGCCGATGCTTGCCGAAGCATCAAAAAGCAAAAGCTTGCGGATATTCGACCGGCGACGGTTAGCAGTTTGTTGAAAAATGCCAAGAGAACCGTTCGTGTCGAGCCCCCTTCGTCGGAGCTCAGGACAGGCCTCGACGCCGCTCGGGACAGGCTACGTTAAACGGAGTCGAGACGCGGACAGCTTCCTGGTCAAAGGGTTAGCACGCTTCGACCCTTCGACTGCGCTCAGGACAGGCTTCGGGCCTTCGGCGCTACGC
>JACQOK010000333.1 GCA_016202565.1 Betaproteobacteria bacterium
CGCGGGCCATGCGCACCGCGTCGCGGCCTGCGTCGACATTCCGCTCATCTGCGATGCGGACACCGGCTACGGCAACGCGGTCAACGTGCGGCGCACCGTCGAGGAATTCGAGGCGGCGGGGGTGGCGGCGATTCATCTCGAGGACCAGCTCGCGCCCAAGCGCTGCGGCCATCTGCCCGGTTCGCGTCCGGTGGTGACGCTGGAGGAACACGTCGGCAAGATCGAGGCGGCACTCGCCGCGCGCCGCGATCCCGATTTCATCATCATCGCGCGCACCGCTGCGGCCTCCGGTCACGGTCTCGACGAGGCGATTCGCCGCGGCAAGGCCTACCGCAAGGCCGGCGCCGACGTGGTTTTCGTGGAACTCAAGGGCAGCTCCGACGTGATCGAGGAACTGAAGCGCGTCACTGCCGAGATCGACGCGCCGTGCCTGGTGAACGTCGAGGAAGCGGGCAAGGTCGGCGAGCTTTCTGCGGCCGAACTGGAGAAGCTCGGATTCCGCATCGCGATCTATCCCGGCCTCGGGCGCTACGCTGCCGGTTACGGGATTCGCGAAGCGCTCAATGTGCTCAAGCGCGACGGCAGCACGAGGCAGGCGCGCGAACGCATGCTCACGTTCAAGGAATACAACGACGCGCTCAAACTTTCCGAAGTGGAGGAGTGGGAGAAGAAGTATCTATTTCGGTGAGTTGTAGGTTGGGCTGAACGAAGTGATGCCCAACAATTAACGCGGTTCGGTGTTGGGCATCGGCGCATAGCACCTCAGCCCAACCTACAGTAGCTGGATGGAATGAAATGAAATCCGGGGCCGGGAGAAGCGAGAACGAAGGCCCCAAGAAAAAGCGGGAACGAAAGCCCGCCAAGGAGAAGCGGGGACGAACCGTGCTCCCGGAATCCACGTCGCTCCTGCCGGGCTACGTGATTGAATCATTCTCCATTCACGATTCACTATTCACGGGTTTTATATGGAAGTTACACGAACACTCGCCAAATTCGTCGTCGAACACCGCCACGCCGATATCCCGGAGAAAGTGCGGCATGAAGCGGCGCGCTCGTTCCTGAACTGGGTCGGCTGCGCGGTGGGCGCCTCGCGCCACGAGACCGTCGAGCGGGCGCTCGCCGCACTCGCGGAATTTTCGGGGCCGCTGGAAGCGACCGTGCTCGGGCGCGGCGACCGGCTCGACATCATGCAGGCGGCGCTGATGAACGGCATCACCTCGCACACCTTCGATTTCGACGACACGCATCTCAAGACCGTGATCCATCCGAGCGGCCCGGTCGCCTCCGCCATCCTCGCGCTGGCCGAACGGGAACCCGTTGCCGGAGAGGATTTCGTGCATGCCTTCATCCTGGGCGTGGAGGTCGAGTGCCGCATCGGCAAAGCCGTCTATCCCGCGCATTACGACATCGGTTGGCACATCACCGGCACGGCCGGCGTGTTCGGCGCCGCCGCGGCTGCGGGACGATTATTGGGTCTCACCGAACAGCAGATGACCTGGGCGCTGGGTATTGCCGCTACTCAGTCCTGCGGATTGCGCGAAATGTTCGGGACCATGTGCAAACCGTTCCATCCCGGCAACGCGGCAAGGAACGGACTGCTTGCGGCGCTGCTCGCGCAACAGAACTTCACCAGTTCCAACCAGGGCATCGAAGCGAAACGCGGCTTCGGGCACGTGCTCTCGACCGAATTCAAGCCCGCGGAGATCACCGAGCGGCTGGGCGAAACCTGGGAGATCGCGCTCAACACCTACAAGCCGTTCGCCTGCGGCATCGTGATCCATCCGGCGATCGACGGTTGCATCCAGCTGCGGAACGAACACGGCCTCAAGGCCGAAGAAATCGAGAGCGTTGGGCTCAACGTCCATCCGCTGGTGCTCGAACTCACCGGGAAGAAGACGCCGCAAGTCGGGCTGGAGGGCAAGTTCAGCGTCTACCACTCGGCGGCGGTGGCGATCATCCACGGCGCGGCGGGCGAGGCGCAGTACAGCGACGCGTGCGTGCGCGACCCCAATGTCATCGCGCTGCGCGACCGGGTCAGCGCGAGCGTCGATCAGGCAATGCACGAAGACCAGGTGCGCGTCGTGATCAAGCTCAAGGACGGCCGGACGCTCGAGAAATTCGTCGAGCACGCGATCGGCAGCCTCGATAAACCGATGAGCAATGCTGACCTCGAGGCCAAGTTCCGCGGCCTGGCGGATGGTATCCTGTCCAAGCCCGAGACCGACAAGCTCATCCGGCTGTGCTGGGACATCGGCAGCCTGAAGGACGCCGCCGAAGTCGCGCGCGCCTCCGTCCCCGCCGCGCGGTCTGCCAAGGCGGCCCAGGCGTAGGTTGCGGGTGAGCGCAGCGAACCCCAACACGACGTAGCCCGGGTGGAGCAACGCGCAACCCGGGGACCAGAAATCGTTTTCGTTCTGTATCTGTGACCGTTCTATTCAAAAGGAGAAACCATGAAACTCTACATGACCGAAAACTCCGGCAACGCCTTCAAGGTGCGGATCCTCCTGTCGCTGCTCGACGTCCCGTTTGAAAAAGCGCTCGTCGATTTCCCCAACAAGGAGCACAAGAAGGAGCCCTTCCTCAAGCTCAACCCGCGCGGGCAGGTGCCGGTGCTGGAAGCCGAGGGCAAAGTGTTCTGGGACTCGACCTCCAATCTCGTCTACGTCGCGCGCAAACATGGCGGGGAAAAATGGCTCCCCACCGACCCGCTCGGCATGGCCGAAGTCACGCAGTGGCTCGCGCTTTCGAACAATGAAATTCACTACGGCCTGCAATGGGCGCGCGGGGTGAAGCGGGGCATCAAGCAGGGAAACTTCGAGGAATACCAGGGCTACGGCCGCCAGGGGCTGGCGGTGATGGAAGGGCGGCTCAAGACCCACGAGTGGCTCGCGCTCGACCGTCCGACCATCGCCGACATCGCGTGTTATCCGTACGTGGCCTCGGCGCCGGAGGGCGGATTCGATCTCAACGAATACCCGAGCGTCGCCGCGTGGCTGAAGCGCTGCGAGGCGCTGCCCGGCTGGCTGAAGCGCGGCTGACCGCACAAACGTAGCCTGGGTGGAGCAACGCGCAACCCGGGGATTGGGGCTTTGGCTGCCGCAGGGAAAAATGGCCGAGGTGAAACAGGCGCTGCGAGCACCGAGTATGGCCCGTGGAACCCAGGCATTCAGTCCGAGCTGCCCTCGGAGCTGCTCCCGCTGTCGACCATCTTCCGGCCGGAGAACGTTTTCACCAACGTTGCGTCCGTCGATGAGCTGCGTGACCTGACGGGGCTCGATCTGGAAGAGCTGGTGGTCTTCCGGCCGGAGCGGTTGGTGGTGCACGAATTGTTGATTCGCGTCACCGCCGACCTGTCGGTGCCCGACGGCTCCCGGGTCGAGGATCTCGGCATCAATTTCCGCCAGATGACGCAGACGATCCTCGCGCGCTACGTCGAACCTCACATGCCCGAGATCGTGGCCGCATACGATGCGCTCAAGCGTGCGCTCTCGGACGCGGTCGGCGCGGAACTCACGGCGGCTTTTGGTGCGCCGGCGGCGGCTCAGGGCGCCGCATCCACTCATGCAGGACGAAAGAGCGCGCTGCGCGACTTTCTGCGTCCGTTCCGCCGCGGCAACAATGTCCAGCCCCGCAGCGAAGACGAGTGGGACCGTGGAAATCGCGTGCTCCGGGAGTGGGCCGCCAAGGCGCAATCGAGTGAGACCCCGCTGTCGAATGCCGCGTACGGTGCACTGATTCGAGTCGTATCAGCGGTGCGCGCCAAACACGGCCGGATGTGGGGAGACACGACACTCCTGGCGCGGCTCGCCGTCGGCATCGCCTGCAACGAGCACAGCAGCGAGGTGATCGGCCAGTTGATCGAGCCGTACATTCGCCAAGCCGCGCAAGAAGAAGGCTACCGTCTGCTTCCGTCACAGGAGCAGCCCGTCGTCATGAATACCAAGGGCGCCTCCGCCTCCGGCAAAAGCACGATGCGCCCGTTGCAGAAAAAGCTCGCCGGCGAGATCGGCGTGCGGTGGGGCGACTTTGCCCTCATCAGTCCCGACATCTGGCGCAAGTACCTCCTCGACTACGGCACGCTTGGAGACGCCTACAAGTATGCCGGGACGTTCACCGGACGGGAGCTTGCCATCATCGACCACAAGCTCGACCGCTACATGGCGCGCAAGGCCGAGCGTGGCGGGATGTCGCATCTGCTGATCGACCGCTTCCGCTTCGACAGCTTCGCGCCGGACTCCGACGAGGCGGGCAGCAATCTGCTCACCCGCTTCGGTCACCTCGTTTACATGTTCTTCATGATCACGCCGCCGCACGAGACCGTCGAGCGCTCCTGGAAGCGCGGCCTGGAGGTCGGCCGCTACAAGGCGGTCGACGACCTGCTCGCCCACAACATCGAGGCCTTCTCGGGCGTGCCCGAGCTGTTCTTCACCTGGGCGCTGCGCGAGAACAAGCGAGTCCACTACGAATTTCTCGACAACAGCGTACCGTTCGGCGAACGGCCGCGCACCATCGCCTTCGGCTGGAACGGCGAGATGAACGTCCTCGACGTGAAATCCATGCTCGACATCGACCGCTACCGGAAAATCAACGTCAATGCCACGGCTCCGCACGAGGTTTATCCGGACGGGCATGCGATGGCCCCGGAAAACAACACGCGGTTCCTCGCGCAGTGTGTGCGGATGCTGCCGATCGTGAACTTCGCGGACCGCGACACCGGCCGTATCTACGCGCGCCTGGAGTCGGGCAAGCTCGTGTGGACCGATCCCGAGATTCTCACGACAGCGCTCGAGGATGCAGAGACCCGCGCTGGGGTTCTCGCCGTAGCACCCGCGATCCTCACCGATACTGGTAGCGCTGGCGCGCCCCAGCGACGAGCGGGTCAAGCGGTGCGGGCGGACCGCTTCCACACCTTGGGCCAATGGGGCCAGTCGAAACACGGATCAGAGACGGCAATGTCGCCCTGATCGCCTCCGGAGCCGCAGTGCAGATTCTGAAAGCCGGCGCACTCTATTTCGCTCTCGTGTTCGGGGCTGGGTTCGTGCTCGGGCCGATTCGCGTTCTCTGGCTGGTGCCGCAGGTCGGTGAACGGATGGCCGAATTGATGGAGGCGCCGATCATGCTGGCGGTAATCATCCTCGCGGCGCGATGGGTGACTCGGCGGTTCGTCATGCCACCCACACACCTGCTTGCAGTCGGATGCATTGCGTTGGGTCTGATGCTGATCGCGGAATTTACCGTCGTGCTCTGGCTGCGCGGCTTGACGATTCCCGAGTACTTCGCAAGCCGGGATCGGGTTTCGGGGACGGTGTATGTCCTCATGCTTGGCGTCTTTGCCGTTATGCTGCTCATCGTCGGGCGACGATGAGATCGACGGACTTTACCTACTTCTGCGCGGTAGTGTGTAGTGGGAGCAAGTCAAGGTAACCGGAAAACATGCCGCTGCTGTATCATTGTCCAATACCGCATTGGAGACTCAAGCGTTGGCGTCATGATTCCTCTCATCGAAAAACAGCGCCCCCACGTGGTAGAGGTTTGCCGCCGTCTGCATGTGCGGCGGCTCGAGCTGTTTGGTTCCGCGGCGCGGGATGACTTCGACCCTTCGCGAAGCGATATCGACCTTCTCGTCGAGTTTGAACCGGACAGCTCCGTGCCAGCGCTCGAAGCCTACTTCGGTCTCAAGGAGGCACTCGAGGCTCTATTTGGGCGCCGGGTCGACCTTGTGATGCCGGGTGCAGTCAGGAATCCGTACGTTCAGGCGGATATTGAACGTAGCCGGCGATTGCTCTATGCGGCGTGATCGGCGCGCTTTCCTTTGGGATGTGCGGGACGCAGCTCGGAACATCGAGGACTTCATTGCGGGCCTTACCTACGAGACGTTCGCCGCAGATCCGTTGGTTCGCTCGGCGGTCGAACGCCAGTTCGAGATAATCGGCGAGGCGCTCAACCAGTTATCCAAGATTGCCCCCGAACTTGCAAATGAGATACCCGATCTCCCGCGCATTGTGGCCTTCCGCAACATCTGATCCACGGTTACGCAATACTGGATTACCAGACTGTCTGGCGGGTGATCCACGAAAGCCTACCTACCTTGCGTACAGCGGTGGACCGGATGCTTCAGGACGATTCCTCCGGCGTGTAGGGTCGAACGGAACATGCACGCGTCGGGCTGCGAGATCCTCAATGCGGTGATTCTTGATCCAGATCAAAGCATTCGTGTTCAAGTCGTGTCCGAATTGACTGATTGAAATTCAGATCCGGCATGGGCGCGCCCCGTTTGCAGAGGCTCAAGAGAAGTGAGTTCTAATAAGAGCCCAAGGGCGGTACGCTGCGAGCTTTTTTTGAGGAGGAGGAGATGAAAACCGTACTGTTGTTGGTTGTCGCGGCTCTTGTTTCCGTCGTTGTTCCGAGCACCTGGGCGCAGAAGTACCCGACCAAGCCGATCCGTTTGCTTACGCCTTTCGCTCCCGGCGGTGGCACCGATATTCTGTCGCGCCTGCTCGGGCCGCAGCTTACCGAGAAATTCGGGCAGCCGATCGTCGTGGACAACCGGCCCGGCGGGGGCGGAACGTTCGGTGCCGCGATCGCGGTACGGGCGGACCCCGACGGCTACACGCTGATCACCGTGTCGGGAAGCTACGGTGCCAACCCCGCGCTCCACAACCTGCCGTACGATTCGGTCACCGACATTCAGCCGATCATCCTGATCGGAACCACCCCGCTCGTCGTGACGCTGCACCCGTCGGTGCCGATCAAGAGCATCAAGGAACTCATCGCGTCGATGAAAGCCAGTCCCGGCAAATACAACTTCGGTTCGGCCGGCATGGGCGGTCTCGGGCACCTCGCGGGCGAGCTTTTCAAGCTGGAAACCAAGGTGCAGTTCACCCATGTTCCGTACAAAGGCAGTGGCCCGGTCATGACCGCTCTGCTGAGCGGCGAGGTGCATTCGAGCTTCAGCAGTCTGGTCCCGAGCATCCCGCACGTGCAGGCGGGACGGCTGCGCGCCATCGGCGTCACCACCCCCCAACGCTCGCGCGCGCTGCCTGACGTGCCCAGCATCGGCGAGACGGTGCCCGGTTACGACGTGACGCATTGGTACGGCATCTGGGGGCCGAAAGGCATCCCGAGGGATATCGTCATGCGGTGGAACACCGAAGTTGCAAGAGTGCTGCGGACGGAAGAGATGACGAAGTGGCTGGTAAAAGAGGGATTGGAACGCGCCGGCGGCCCGCCGGAGGAGTTTTTGGAGAGAATCCGGAACGACGTCGCAAAATGGAAACGGGTGGTCAAGGAAGCAAATATCCCGAAGGCAAGTTGATGCTTCTCCAGCGCAACGTCGTCGCGAAAAGGTGGGACATATGAGCTTGGCACGCCAACTGGCGGAGCGGATCTGCGCGCTGCGTTACGAAAGCCTTCCGCCCGAGGCCGTCCACTGGTCCAGGGTGGCGGTGCTCGACACGGTGGGCGTGGCGCTCGCCGGTTCCCGTGAGGCCGCCCCGCGAGTGGTGGAGGAGGTGCTTGAACTCCGGAGCGGCGATGGCCCGTGTCTGATCATTGGAACAAACCGGCGCGCGGGCGCGCTCGATGCGGCGCTCGTCAACGGCACGGCTGCGCACGCGCTCGACTACGACAACACCGCCAGTAGCCTGGGCGGTCATGTGTCGGCGGTGATGATTCCCGCGCTGATTGCGGCAGCCGAGGCACACGGCGGCAGCGGGCGTGACCTGCTGCTCGCACACGTTGCCGGCTTCGAGACGGGCCGCATCGGGCTCGGCGTCAATCCCCACCATACCGAGAAGGGATGGCA
>JACQOK010000025.1 GCA_016202565.1 Betaproteobacteria bacterium
ACCACCACATCGACCGCCTGCGCGTCCTTCAACTGCATGCCTCCCCCACCGTCCTGTACGTAGTCGCGCTCGCCTCGCCGAACGGGCACGCTTTAGTACCTTATCAAGGGCCTGTTCCGAGATAAAAGAACTTGTCTTGTCGCCAGTATGCCTTATTGTTATCCTGACTGCCGACATGACGCTGCAGCAACTTCGTTTTCTCTGCGAAATCGTCCACCAGGGGCTGCGCCTTTCCCAGGCAGCTGCGGCCCTGCATACCTCTCAGCCCGGCGTAAGCAGGCAAATCCAATCGCTGGAACGGGAACTGGGTGTCGTCATATTCCGCCGCAAGCGTAACCGTATCCTGGCACTCACCGAGGCGGGAAAAGAGATCGTGCGGTTTGCCGATCGGGCGCTCCGAGAAGTGCACAACATCCGCGGTTTCGGCGACGAGGTGCGCGATTCGGCGGCGGGTGATCTGGTGATCGCAACCACGCACACCCACGCGCGCTACACATTACCGCGCGTTATCAGCGCGTTTACGAAGGCCTTTCCCCACGTGCGCCTGAGGTTCTGGCAGGGCAACCGGGACGAGATATTCCAGTGGGTCGAGGGCGGCGAGGCCGATGTTGCGATCGGCACCGATTGCGATGTCACACTCGAGAGCGTCGCGCTCCTGCCATACGGTGAGTTTCACCGCATCGTGGTAACGCGGGCTTCTCACCCTTTGCTGAAGGAGAAAGATCTCACCCTGGAGCAAATCGCAAGATATCCGCTCATTGCGTACGGCTTCCGCAGCAACGAGCGCTGGAAATTTCGTCATGTGTTCGAGGCGCGCAAGCTCGAACCGAACATCGTATTCAGCGCTGCCGACGCCGACGTCAGCAAGGCCTATGTGGCGCTCGGTATCGGCATCGCCATCCTGCCGCACATCACTTACAAGCCTGCGCTCGACAAGCACTTGCGTGCGAGGGATGCACGCCACCTTTTCGGCACCGAAGTGACGCATGTCGGACTGAAGCGCGACCGCTTCATCCGCAGCTACGTCTATGACTTCTTGAACATCCTCAGCCCCACCCTGACGCGCAGCAACATCCAGCAAATGCTCAACTCACACGCCGGGACTTGACCGACCTCAGGCACCCGCCCTGATAACGACTTCATCGTCCTCGACGGCGAAGGTATGCGGAAACCCTTCCGACGCCCATTCCATGTACTGCACCGCGTCCGCAAAACGGGGATCTTGCCGGCGCAATGGCTCGGGCCGCAGCTGCTTGTCGATCAGAACCGGCAGGAATGAAGTCTTCTCGACGCCGTCGGGAGTAACCACCGCCTTCGCGATGAGGCTGCGTTTGGCGTCCTCCCCATAGGGAAGATGGGGATAGTCCGGGTCCAGCCTGACCCCGTAGCGCTTCTCAAACACCTCGGCCTGGTGCGGCGTCTTCGCGCGGGATGACATGATGAAATTGCTCAGGCTGTAAAAGCATGCCTTGCCGCCGTAGACGCCGATTGCCTTTGGTACATGCGCATGATGGCCGAGGATCAGATCGGCGCCGGCCGCGAATGCGGCGCGTGCCGCCGTCTTCTGGTAGTCGGCGATCATGCGCGGAATGAAATGGATGCCCCAGTGCAGCGACACGATTACCGCGTTCGCCGACCTCTTCGCGGCCGCGATGTCGGCGCACATGTTCTCGAGGTCTTCCTCGTACGGTACGGTGATTACGCGCGGCGGCACTCCGGCCTGATACTCGACCGCCTCATAGTAGGTGTGGGCCCGGAGCGGCGCGATGCCTGCCTTCTTCGGCCCCGCGGCATAGCCTTCGCGCAGGACCGAGCAGTAGGCGAGGAAAGCGACGCGGACCCCGTTGCCGTTTATGAAGGCCGGCTGTCTGGCCTCTTCGAGATTGCGGCCGGCGCCCACCGGGACGATACCCTTCCTGCGGAAGAGGTCGATCGAATCGAGCAGCGCGTCCTCCCCCCAGTCCATGGCATGGTTGCTCGCCACGGACACCACGTCGAAGCGGCAATCGTCGAATACCGATGCCATGTGGGGTTTCACGCGGCTGTGTTCCCCGCCCGAGTGCACCTGCAGCGCACCACGCTCCGAGTACACCCTTTCGACTTGGGCAAACCGGAGATCGGCGGCCTGAAGGGTAGCGCGTACGTGTGCGCCATAGCCTTCGGCGGGCTCGTGTATGGGGCCAACGTCGCCGCAAGCGAGGAGAACAAGACTCTCGCCAGTCATGAAGAAAATGCCTTTTCTGGTGCTTTACAGCTTCATACCGGACGAGGCGACGAGCTTCGTCCACTTTTCGATTTCATGCGTGATCGTCTCCCTGAACTGCGTCGGCGTACCGGGTGCCGATTCGATGCCGTCCGCAGCGAGCTTCTCCCGGATGTCAGGTGACCCGAGAATCTGCGCGATCTGGTGATTGATGTGCTGGACGATGGCTGGAGGCGTGTGTGCCGGCGCGACGAGACCGTACCAGCCGACGACGCTGTAACCGGTCAGGCCGGCCTCCGCGATGGCCGGCAGATCGGGCAACAAGCCGGACCGCTTGGAACTCGTTACGCCGAGCGCTTTCAACCTGCGGGCTTTTACCTGCGGCATCGCAGAAATCGCGCTCGCGAGGAGCAGCTGCACCTGCCCGCTCATCAGATCGATCATCGCCTGGCCGGCACCTTTGTAGGGCACGTGAACCATGTCGACTTTCGCCACGTCCTTGAACAGCTCCATGCCGAGATGTGCCGAAGAGCCCGTGCCGGAGGAGCCATAGTTCAGCGCGCCCGGTTTGCTCTTTGCGAGCGCGATGAGCTCCTTCACCGACTTCACGGGCAGCGACGGATGCGCGAGCAGCACGTAAGGTTGAGAGGTCATCTGCGTAATCGGCGCGAACGTTGCCTGTATGTCGTAGGGCACGCGGGTGACGAGCGCAGCGTTGGTGAGCTGACTGCCGGACACAACGAGCAGGGTATAGCCATCCGGGACAGCTTTTGCCGCAAGCTCCATCGCGATCGTTCCGCCCGCGCCCGCGCGGTTGTCCGTGACCACCGGCTGACCCCACCGCTCCGTCAGCTTCTGCCCCACGGCACGCGACAGAATGTCGCTGCCCCCGCCGGGTGCAAAACCCACCAGCAGCCGCACCGGTTTTATGGGATAGCGCGGCTCCGTTTGCGCATTCGCGCCGAACGGCAGCAGCGTGCAGACAAAGCCTGCGCACCAACCGGCAATCATTCTAATGCTCATTTTCCCTCCTCCTCGAATCGTTCTGATCTAAGTCAAAGCGAACTGTCTTGTAACCTTTTCCGGTCATGACGCGAGAGCCTGCTCGCGCAGGTAGCGCTCGCGCGCGAACTCGGGAAGCCCGCCGGCTGCGAAGATCTGTTCGATAAGCGGCGGAAACCTGCGGAGCTCGATGCTCGCACCGCTCACCGGATTTCGCACGACCCCGGCGGGATAGTCGACTTCCAGCGTTTCGCCGTCGTGCACGACCCCCGTTATGCCCGGGGCCATGAAAATCGGGATTGCCCGCGCGATGCTGTTGCGAAGGAACAACCGCGCCACCGATTCGGCGACGATCGCCGCGACACCGACTTCGCGCAGGACGAGTCCCGGACGGCTCGACCCGCAGCCGAAATTGCGCCCGGCGACGAGGATGTCGCCGGGGCGGACTTCCTTCGGGAATTCGGGCCGGTACGCTTCCATCGTGTGCTGCTTCAACTTATCCATCGTCGGATACCGGTAATACGGATTGATCGCATCGGTCTCGATGGAGTC
>JACQOK010000318.1 GCA_016202565.1 Betaproteobacteria bacterium
ATGAAATCCTACAGATTCTCAGCCTCACCATGTTCGAGCGAACTCCCTTGGATCAGCTACTTACCTTCACACCACCTGAGCCAAGCGAGCCCGTTCTTGCTAACCAGTTGACTCTGTTCAATTAACGTTGGGACACTACTGTTAGGCACTCTTAATTCCATGAAAGTCCTTACGACCGCCAAGACCGAAGGGCGCCAAGGAGGTTTCTAGTTCTTGAGAAAACGCGATTTTAGCAGGGTGCGCGAATTTGACGGTTGGATCGTTTTTCAGAGCGCAAACGGCGCGACACTGCCTTTGCCGGTCCGCGTGACGACCGGGGTTTCACTGGTGAGATGCACCACCGTCGTCGGTTCGATGCCGCACGAACCACCGTCCAGGACGAGATCGACCTGATGCTCGAGGCGGCGGCGAATCTCGCGGGCGTCGTTGAGCGGCTCTTTGTCGCCCGGCAGGAGCAACGTGGACGAGAGCAACGGCTCTCCCAGTTCCGCCAGCAGCGCGCGCACGACCTTGTGGTCGGGGATCCGCAACCCGATGGTCTTGCGGCGTGGATGCTGCAGCCGCCTGGGCACTTCGCGCGTCGCCTGCAGAATAAAGGTGTAACTGCCGGGCGTGGTCGCCTTGAGCAGACGGAACTGCTGGTTGTCCACCCTCGCGTAGACCGCGATTTCGGCAAGGTCGCGGCATACCAGCGCAAAATGATGCCGCGGGCCGACCTGGCGAATGGCGCGCATGCGCTCGACCGCCGTTTTGTCGCCCAGGTGACAGCCGAGCGCATAACAGGAATCGGTCGGGTAGACGATAATGCCGCCCTTGCGCACGATCTCCGCCGCTTGCCGGATCAGCCGCGGTTGCGGATTGTCGGGATGAATGGCGAAGTACTGAGCCATTTAAAATTTTTTCCACACCGGTGTGCAGCCGGCCGGCAATTCCGGCAGTTCGCCGAAATCCCGACGGCTTTCCCCGGGCCCATGAAAATCAGAGCCCGCCGAGGCGAACAGCCCAAAGCGCTGCGCGTAGCGCGCCCAGGTCGCGTACTGATCGGGGGTATGGCTGCCGGTGACCACTTCGACCGCGGCGCCCCCCAGCTCGGCAAAGCTCGCGAGCATCGACTCGCGCAGGGCATTATCGAGCTTGTAACGTCCGGGGTGAGCCAGCACCGGCATGCCGCCGCTCGCCTTGATCCAGTGCACTGCCTGCTGCAGGCTTGCCCACTGGTGCGGCACATAACCGGGCTTGCCGGCGGTCAGGTATTTCCGGAATACCGACTGCACGTCACGCGCGTGGCCGCGTTCCACCAGAAAACGCGCGAAATGCGTGCGGCCGACGAGCTCCGGGTTGGTGACGTAGGAACGGGCGCCGGCGAGGCTGCCCTCGATGCCCGCCTGCTCCAGCCCGGATGCAATGCTTTCTGCGCGGTGCTGGCGTCCGCTGCGGATCTGTTCCAGGCCAGCGGCGAGTTCAGCGTTCTGCGGATCGATATGCAAGCCGACAACATGCAGCGTCTGGCCGCTCCACGTCACCGAGATTTCCACGCCGTCGATGAAGGCCACTCCCGCCCGTGACGCATGCTCGCGCGCCTCGCGCAGTCCGCTCACTTCATCGTGGTCCGTCAGCGCCAAAGTGCGCACGCCGCGCTCGGCCGCGCGCACGACCACCTCCGCCGGTGTCAGCAACCCGTCCGAACGCGTCGAGTGGCAGTGCAGATCGACTGGAAGCATCAGCCAAAGCCAATGAAAATCATGATGATAAGTCGAGGAAAGGACGGCAGCATAGCAGAAAGCCAGAGCCTATCTCAATGACAGCCGCGTGCATCTGTAAGTTTCCCGACTCCTAAATGACCAAGGGCAATCCACGGCCCTGCCATGAAACCACACGCGCTTCTCGCCTTGTTCGCCATGCTGTGCGCTTCACCAGCGGCGCTGGCCGCGCAATGTTCCGCGGCGAGCGGTGAGCGTCGCGTCGCGCTGCTCGAGCTCTATACTTCGGAAGGCTGCGACAGCTGTCCGCCGGCCGACCGCTGGGTAAGCGGCCTCCCGGCACGCGGGTTTGGCCTGGACCGGCTCGTCGTACTCGGCTTCCACGTCGATTACTGGAACTACCTCGGCTGGTCCGATCCCTTCGCCCGGAAGAACTTCACCGACCGGCAGCAGGCCGCCAGCACACGCAACCGCGCACGCTTCGTTTATACCCCACAACTGCTGCTGGACGGCCGGGATTTCCGCCGCGGGCTGGTGCGCGACAATATCGGCGAACGGATCGCCACCCTCAACCATCGCCCGGCCAGCGCTTCCATCCGTCTCAAGTTGGACCACAATCCGGGGAACACTCTGTCAGTGACGGGCGCGGTCACGGTCAGCGGCAGCGGCGGTGCGGCCCAGACCCATCTCGCGCTCTACGAAAACAATCTCTCCAATCGCGTAACCGGCGGAGAAAACAGCGGCAAATTCCTGCAGCACGATTTCGTGGTGCGCGAGCTCGCCGGCCCGTTTCGCGTTTCGTCCCGCGACTCAACGCAGCTCAGTCACACCTTCCGGCTGGACAAAGCCTGGAAACGCAACGACCTCCACGTCGCCGCGTTCGTACAGGACAGCGCCTTTGGCGAAATACTGCAGGCGCTTGCCCTGCCCGCGTGCGGATAGCGATCAGGCTTGCTTCTGGTGCAGGCGGCTCTGCGCCGGGACGTGCTGCGCCAGGAATTCCATCTGGTCCGCGAGGATGCGGCGATTGGTGAGGATCAGGTATTCGGCGCGGTTCGGCACGTACGGCAGGTAGATCAGCTCCATTCCCGCCCGTTCCGGCGTGCGGTCGCTCTTCTTCTCGTTGCACGAACGGCATGCGGTCACGACGTTCATCCAGATATCCCTGCCGCCGCGCGAAAACGGCACGACGTGGTCCCGCGTCAGCCTGGAAATCGGGAACATGCCCCCGCAATAGGCGCAGATCTGCCGGTCGCGATGAAACAGCTCGCGATTGTTGAGCGGCGGCACTTGGCTGAACGCCTTCATTGCCATGGCCTTGCCCTTGATCGCGATGATACTGCTCGAGGTGATACTCGAACGCGCGCCGGTCATGCGGTTGAGTCCCCCGTAGACCGTGAATGCGGCCTCACCGAGGCTCCATGCCACCTGGTCCTTGGCGTAGTAGTAGCACGCGTGCTGCCAGCTGATCCAGCGGTGCGGCACGCCATGCGTGTCGAGCGTCAGGATCAGCGGATACGCGCCGCGTTGCGCACTCTCTTCAACAGCAATATGCATGTGTTCGAACAATCTATATTCCCGTTTCGGGTGGCGGCATCCCGCGCAGCCGCCGCTCGCCGTGATGCAACAATTTACCACTTTTCTGAATTTTTGGTAGTTTCCGGATCATCCGCGCAGGATTAGCGCGCGCGCACGTGGCGAGATTGCGCGGATTACCGGGGGTCCACTCGCGGGGTATAATGCGGCTCCGTGAGTCCTTTAGCGCTATCAGTCCATCATCCATTCAGCGGCGGCTGCCGGCGATTGCAGTGAAACACCGCAACGTTCGTCCTGCCGGTATCCCGCATACGTTTCCGAGATTGTCGAGATGTCCTTCGCTTCGCTGAAGCTGCTCCCCGAGTTGTTGCGCGCCGTGGCCGATCAAGGTTACACGGAACCGACCCCGATCCAGGTCAAAGCCATACCGCCCATCCTGGAGCGGCGCGACATCATGGGCTGCGCCCAGACCGGCACCGGAAAGACGGCCGGCTTCACGCTGCCTCTCCTCCAACTGCTCGCGCCGCAGGCGAACACCAGCCTGTCACCGGCGCGCCATCCGGTGCGCGCGCTGATCCTGGCGCCCACGCGCGAACTCGCCGCACAAGTCCAGGAGAGCGTGCGCACTTACGGCAGGTATCTCCCGCTTCGTTCTACCGTGGTCTACGGCGGAATCGACATCGACCCGCAAATGAAGACGCTGCACGAGGGGGTCGAGATCCTGGTCGCCACGCCGGGGCGGCTGCTGGACCATCTGCAGCAGAAAAGCGTGAACCTGTCGCGGGTGGAAATCCTGGTGCTCGACGAAGCCGACCGCATGCTGGACATGGGTTTCCTGCCCGACATCAAGCGCATCCTCGCCGTTTTGCCGCGGCAGCGGCAGAACCTGTTGTTCTCAGCGACGTTCTCCGATGAGATCCGCAGGCTCGCCGACCAGTTGCTGCACAGCCCGACCATGATCGAGGTCGCGCGCCGCAATGCGCCCGCCGATCTGGTTTCGCACCAGGTGTACGAAGTCGCGGCGCCGCGCAAGCGTGCGCTGCTGGCCCACCTGATCCGCACGCGCGACATCCGGCAGGCGCTGGTATTCGTGCGCATGAAGCGCGACGCCAACCGCCTCACGCGCGAGCTGGTGCGCGACGGGATTGCCGCCACCGCCATTCATAGCGACCGCACCCAGGGCGAGCGCGAGCAGGCGCTGGCCGAATTCAAGCAGGGCAAGTCGACCGCGCTGGTGGCCACCGACATCGCCGCGCGCGGACTGGACATCGAGGAGCTCCCGTTCGTTATCAACTACGAGCTGCCGCATACGCCGGAAGACTACCTGCACCGCATCGGCCGCACCGGCCGCGCCGGTTTGCCGGGAGAAGCGATTTCACTCGTCAGCCCCGAGGAGGCAAGATACCTCGCCGATGTCGAAAAGCTGCTGAAGCGCTCGATCCCGCGCGTGACGGCGCCCGGCTTCGGCCGCGAGCGCGAGCCGGCCGCCGGGCACCATCGCGTGCGCACCGGCGCCGCGCACGAGCGTCCTCGCGAGCGTCACGAGCGGAAACCGCAGCCTGCGCGCGCCACTTCGGCTGCCGCGGTCAACCACAATCCGGAATCGGTGTTCGATTTCAGCAAGCCCTATGAACCCGCGCCGGACGCCACGCCGCGGACGGCGCACACTCCTCTCCCAGGGCGAAACCGGCCGCAGCGACCCACCGCTGCCCTGCTGGGTGGCATGCCGGCGTCGGGGCACAAGCCCAAGAAATGACCGGCCGGGTGCCGCGGCGCCGCGACTGAATGGACGCGCTGAGCCTGCCGGAAATCCTGTTTTTCTGTCTCGTCATCATCATTTCGTATGCGATCCGCGGCAGCGCCGGGTTCGGCGGCGTGACAGTGCCGCTGCTGGCATGGGTGATGTCGCTCAAGACCGTGGTGCCGATGGTGACCTTCCTCGGCATCCTCTCCTCGGCCGCGATCCTGCGGACCGAGTACAAACATATCGTATGGCGCGACTTGTGGCGGGTCATGCCGTGGTGCGCCATCGGCGCGGGCCTCGGGCTGTATTTCTTCAAGGTCCTCGACGCGCGCACGCTCGCAAAAGCCCTCGGCGGGTTTGTGATGGCCTATGGCCTGTACTCACTGTGGTCCAGCAATCGGCCGGCTCCGCAAGTCAAGCTGCCGATGTTCGCGATCGCACCGACGGCCGGTGCGACGGCCGGCTTCGTCGGCACGATATTCGGTTCGATGGCCGGCATGTTCTTCGCCATTTACCTTGATCTGCTCAAGCACGGAAAGAACGAGTTTCGGGCGACTGTCGCCGGCATCCTTCTGGGGCTGGGACTTATTCGCGGCGCCGGCTATGTAGCCGTGGGCGCCTTCGACGGCGATGCGATGATTGCATGCGCGGTCGCGCTGCCGATGATGGCGCTCGGCGTCTTCATCGGCAATCGCGTTCACGCCAACCTCAACCCGCTCGCGTTCAAGCGCCTCGTCGCGGCCATTCTGATCGCAAGCGGCGTGCCGCTCCTGCTGCGCTGACTCGGCTGAAGGGTTCGAGTGAGCGTTGGGGTTCGCGCTGCTCACCCCAATCTACCGTCCTTGACGCGCAGCAGCCATCTCAGGGCGGGGCTGGGTTGTATAATCGGCCCCTCGATTGCTAATCGCTCGAAAATCCACCATGACTGCACCCAAACGAGTTTCCGCCCGGCAACTCAAGTCCATGCTTCACGACGGCGGCGAAATCGCGCTGCTCGATGTGCGCGAAGCAGGCGAGTTTGGCGGGTCGCACCTGCTCTTCGCGACGCCGCTCCCGTATAGCCGTTTCGAGCTCGATATCGCCGCGCTGGTTCCGCGCAAGTCGGTGCGAGTCGTATTGTGCGACGACGGCGAGTTGGGCGTGGCCGAGCTTGCCGCCAAACGGCTGCAGGGGATGGGTTATACCGATATCGCGGTGCTCGACGGTGGTACGAAAGGTTGGGCGGCGGCCGGTTACACGCTGTTCGCCGGCGTCAACGTCCCGAGCAAGACGTTTGGCGAACTGGTGGAACACGCCTATCACACACCGCGCATCACCGCGCAGCAACTGCGCCGCATGAAGGATGCCGGCGAGGATTTCGTCATCCTCGACGGCCGGCCGTTCAGCGAATACCAGAGGATGAACATCCCGGGCGGCGTGTGCTGCCCGAACGCGGAACTGCCGTACCGCGTTTCCAGCATTGTCCCGAATCCCAACACAAAAATCGTGGTGAACTGCGCCGGCCGCACCCGCTCCATCATCGGCGCGCAGACGCTCATCAACTTCGGCATTCCCAACCCGGTTTACGCACTGGAAAACGGCACGCAGGGCTGGTTTCTCGCCGACTTCCCGCTCGAATACGGCGCCGCGCGCAAATACCCGGATCGGATCGATGAGTCCGTCCTGCCCGCACAACAGGAGGCTGCCCGGAAGCTCGTGCACCGGTTCGCGCTCCGAGCCGTTACCGCACAGGACGTGACAGCATGGCTGGGTGAAACGAACCGCACCACCTACCTGTGCGACGTGCGTACGCCGGAGGAATTCCAGGCAGGCTCGATTCCCGGGGCAGTGCACGCACCCGGCGGGCAGCTCATCCAGGCGACCGACCAGTGGGTCGGCGTGCGCAATGCGCGCATTGTGCTGATCGACGGCGGCGAGAACGTCCGTGCGCCAGTCGTCGCCAGCTGGCTGAAGCAGCTCGGCTGTGACGTCTGCGTACTCCAGGGCGGCGTGAAATCGGGATTCACAGGGGCGCCCGCAGCGCGGTCTGTCCTCCCGACGCTCAGGGCCATCTCGGTGACGGACCTCAAAAACGGGCTCGACGCCGGCACCGCCACCGCCTTTGACCTCGGCTCGAGCATGAATTTCCGCAAGGCGCACATCCCCGGCAGCCGCTGGAGCATCCGTTCGCGCCTCGTCGCGGCCGCGCGCGGCACGAAGGGCACCACCGTGCTCGTGGCGGGTGATGCCGCCATCGCGCGCATGGCCGCGGTCGATCTGGCGGAAGCGGGAACCACGGACGTGCGCTTGCTCGAAGGCGGACTTGCCGCGTGGACACGCGCAGGCTACCCCCCTGAGGCCTCACCCGCCGTGCCGCCTGATGCCGAATGCATCGACTATCTTTTCTTCGTGCACGACCGCCACGCCGGCAATCGCGAAGCGATGAAGCAATACCTCGCCTGGGAGACCGGCCTGAACGCGCAGCTCGACGAACAGGACAAGTCCTCGTTCAGACTCGGCCCGACGCCGGCCTGACGGCAGTTGCAGCGCGGAAACTCATGCGACGGGTCCGCAGGTGACAAGCAAGGCCCACCGGACACGAGGCGCTCGACATGACGTATCATTCTTCTGACTTAACGCAATGCCAACAGTGAGGAGGGCATATGATTCGAGCAGCAATCGTTGGTCTCGGCTGGTGGGGAAAAACGGTCGTCGACGCCGTGCAGGGCAAGAGCGACAAGATCGAATTCGTCGCCGGCTGCACGCGCACCCGCGCCAAGGCGGAGGAATTCTGCCGCGATAAGAAAATCGATCTGCGCGACGATCTCGACAGCATCCTCAACGATCCCAAAATCGATGCGGTCGTCTACACCACGCCCCACAGCAAGCACGAGGAGCACATCAAGCGCGCGGCGCAGGCGGGCAAGCATGTTTGCGTGGAAAAGCCGTTCACGCTGAACGTGGCGAGCGCCAGAGCCGCGGTCGACGCGGTCAAGAAGGCGGGCGTCGTGCTCGGCGTCGACTTTCAGCGCCGGTTCCATCCGTCCGTCGGCGAGATCCGTAAGCGCATCCGGGATGGAAGTCTGGGCACCCTCTCCTTCTGTGTTGGCGAGGTGTCCTCGCCGAGCGGGCTCGCTCTGCCCAAAGAGTCATGGCGCACCAACCCGGAGGAGACCCCGGCCGGGGCGATGACGGGCCTCGGCGTGCATCTCGTCGACGGCTTCATCGATCTTTGCGGCGAGGTCGAGGAGGTCTATTGCGTCAATACGCGCCGCGCCGCGCCGCTCGTTGACGATACGACGGTATTCACGATGAAACACAAGAGCGGCGTCATCTCAACGAATTACTGCACACTGGCGAGCGCGGCGAGCTACTGCATCGCGGCCTTCGGCACGCGCGGCATCGCCGAGACCGTCAGACCGGGCCTCGACACGTTCCGCTTCTTCCCGGTATCCGACAAACCCCATGTCCCCGCCCAACCGGAAATCATCGAGAACAAGGGCTTCAATCCGGTAAAGGCGGTCCTGGAAGCCTTCGCGGCGGCCGTGCGAGGCGAAGCGCCGTACCCGATTACCCACGATCAGATCATTCATGGCGTAGCGGCGTTCGAGGCGATCGTGAAGTCGGCAAAGACCGGGCAGCCGGTCAAGGTCGGCTAGACGCTAATCCGTTCCGAAGCCGGGGTTGCTGGCCCCACCGGTCATCTGCCCTCGTGTAAGAAGTCAAAATAGCTGCGAGGAAAGGCGGTATGGAATATCGCGAGGTCAGCGAAATCCGCGATGGCATGCGCATCGATTGGGACGTGCCGATCCGGATGGAAGACGGCTTGATCCTCCGAGCCGATGTCTACCACCCATTCGCCGACGGCCGGTACCCGGTCATCATGACCTACGGCCCCTATGGCAAGTGGCTCCATTTCGAGGACCTCTACAGCGACCAGTGGCAGCGCATGTGCGCGGAGCACCCTGACGTGCCCGGGGGCTCATCCAACAAATATCAGAACTGGGAGGTCGTCGACCCCGAAAAGTGGGTGCCGGACGGGTACGCGATCGTGCGCGTCGACTCGCGCGGTGCCGGCCGCTCGCCCGGCTTGCTCGATCTGTGGTCGCTGCGGGAAGCGCAGGATTTCTATCACTGCATCGAATGGGCGGCGCAGCAGCCTTGGTCGAATGGCAAGGTGGGGCTCAATGGCATCTCCTACTACGCCATGAACCAGTGGCAGACGGCGGCGCTGCAGCCGCCACACCTGGCGGCAATCTGCGTGTGGGAGGGCGCGGCGGATTATTACCGCGATATGAGTCATCACGGCGGCATCTACTGCACCTTCGCCGATACCTGGTTTCCCAGGCAGGTCGTCCCGCTGCAGTATGGAAAAGGCACCAAGGGCTACCGCAGCCGCATGAACGGCGACTGGGTGTGCGGACCTGAGACATTGACCGAAGAAGAACTCGGTGCACGGCGGCGCGACTTCGCCGCCGACTGCTTCGCCAACGCGCTTGCGAGCGACGAATACTGGCGTTCCCGCATGCCGGACTGGTCGAAGGTGACAACGCCGCTCCTCTCTTCGGCCAACTGGGGCGGCCAGGGTTTGCACCCGCGCGGCAACTTCGAGGGTTTTGCGCGCGCCGCCGCGAAGGACAAATGGCTCGAGGTGCACGGCATCGAGCACTGGACCGAGTTCTACACCGACTACGGACTCAGGATTCAGAAGCGGTTTTTCGGCCACTTCCTGAAAGGGGAGGACACCGGCTGGTCGAGGCAACGGAAAGTCGTGCTGCAGGTGCGCCACCCAGGCGAGAGGTTCGTCGAGCGCCACGAGAACGAGTGGCCGCTCGCGCGCACGCAATGGACGAAGTTCTACTTGCAGCCGGAAGGCCACGCGCTTGCGACCGCTGCGCAGAAGGCCACGGGCAGCGTGACCTATGGC
>JACQOK010000364.1 GCA_016202565.1 Betaproteobacteria bacterium
ACCAGCGTCAAGTAGTCGCGCTGGCAGTGCTGCGCGCCGCCTTCCTCGGCGGTGTAGACGCGGAAGGTCTTGTCCTTCGAGCCGCAGGCGTCGAACTGCTTCTGCGCGTCGGCGAGCGGGATCTGTTCGTCGTCCGCGCCGTGCACCAGCAGGAAGGGACAGCGCATCTTCTGCATCACGCCGTCGAGCTTGAACGGCTCGAGCTTCTTCAACGCCGCATCGAGCGAATCCACGCCGAGTATCCACATGATGTGGTGTCCGGGTACCGAGAGCGAAGCCTTGAATTGCGCTTCGACGCGTTTTTTCCACGTGTCGTGGTAATCCCATTGCGCGCCCCAGGCGATGCACGCAGCGAAGCGCGGCTCCATCGCCGCACAGCGCGGCGCGTAATAGCCGCCCAGGCTGATCGCGACGATGCCGATCTTCTTCGGGTCGACATCGGCGCGTTTCTCGAGGTAATTGATGCAGGCTGAACCCGCGACCTCGTAGTCGTGGCGCAGGAAATGGCCGCGGAAGCGGATCGCCTCCCCGGTGCCCGGACCGTCCATCACCAGCACCGATATGCCGCGCTTGACGAGTTCCGGGACCCCGCGCACGAACTGGATCTCCTTGGTGACGTCCAGGCCGTCGAAGAACACCACACATGGCGGGCGCGCGGACTTGGCATTTTGCGCACGCACGAAGTAGCCCGGGAGGCTCCCGCCCTCGAACGGCACTTCCACGATCTCGATCTTGAGGTCGGTGAGCGCGGCGTGGCGATGGAAGCAGTCGACCCCCTTGCGGTAGGCATCAAGCCCGATCTCGTCTTTCGGGGTCCGGAAGCGTTCTCCCATCTGGTAGTAGTTGCAGGCGCGGAGATACGCAGGCGCGGCGGCGTAACGATGACCGGCCTTGTCCCACTTCTCGGCATGGGCGCGCACGCCGTCGGCGACTTTCACGCATGCGTCGAACCAGGCCGCGTCGTCCTCCGGCCCCTTGTCCTTGAGCATGCGCCCGATCTTGTGCAGTTCTGCGATCTCCGCGCCGCCGTAGGCGATCGAGCCGATCATGTTGATGAAGGCGGCGGACCACCGGTAGTTGCCGGGAAAGTACATGAAGTAGGCCGGATCCTTGGCCATGTTGATGTCCCTATCTTGTTGTGGTTTCGGTGACTGTTTCCCCGCGCATCAGGAATCGACCCAAAAAAGCGCCACGCTGACGGGAAAGGATTCCAAGATGCATTCCGCCCGAACCGTGCGTCAGATTTTCGGAATTCCCGCTTTTCTCGCGACGTCCGCCCATTTCTCGGTCTCCGCTTTGATAAAGGCGGCGAATTCCGCCGGTCCATCCCCCGAGACCTCGTAGCCGATGCTTTCCATCTGCTTGCGCGTTGCGGGGTCGTTGAGCGGCTTGCTCAGCACGGCATGGATGCGGTTGATGATGGCCTTCGGTGTGCCGGCCGGTGCCAGGATGCCGTTCCAATTGTAGCTGGAGAAGCCTTTCAGCCCCTGTTCCGCGGCGGTGGGCACTTCAGGCAGAAGCGGCGAACGCGCTATCGCGGTGACGCCGAGCGCGCGCATTTTTCCGTCGCGCACATAGGGACGCGCCTGGAAAATCTGGACTTGCGCGTAATCGATGTTCCCCGACATGAGGTCCACGATATAGAGCGCCGCACCCTTGTAGGGCACCATCGTCATCTTTATGCCGGCAACCGCCGCGAAGTTCTCGATGGCGAAGTGGCCGACAGTCCCCACGCCGGGAGTCGCGTAGTTGATCTTCCCCGGACTCGCCTTGGCGATCGCGATGAAGTCCTTGACCCCCCTCGCGGGGACGCTCGGGTGCGCGCACATGCAGCTCGCACTGCGTGCGATGAGCGTAATGGGCGCGAAGTCGCGTATGCCGTCATAGCCCAGCTTTTCGCGCACGCTGCGCGCGATCGTAAGCGGGCCGGGATTGCCGCCGAGCAGCGTGTAGCCGTCGGGAACGGCCTTGGCGACCGCCTCGGTGCCGATGACGCCGCCTGCTCCGCCGCGGTTTTCGACTATTACCTGTTGGCCTAATGCGGCGGTCAACTGCTGGGCCGCCCACCGCGAGTGCGTGTCGGTGGGGCCGCCCGCGGCGAACGGCACGATGATGCGGATCGGTTTCACCGGATAAGACTGCGCCAGCGCGTTACAGGAAACGGCTGACGAGAACAGCAGCCCGGCAAGGGTGGTGGCGATGCGCATGGACGATCCTCCTGTGATGGCGGCCGGTGACGTGCCCCAATCGTGGCAGCCGTTGTTTTCCACGCAAGATAGTCGGCGGTGTACGGGTTGTCAATTGAGGCCTGGCCCTTCGCGCTCTGGTAAACTTCACAACTCCCGTCTTGACACGACAAGCCACATAGGACCGCCATGCCCGCCAGAAAAACAAAGTCCACAAAGCGGAAATACCGCGACATTCTCTACGAAGTAAAGGACCAGGTCGCGTGGGTGACGATCAACCGCCCGCGCGTGCTCAACGCGTTCCGCGAGCAGACCCTCGACGAAATGATCGATGCGCTGAAAGCGACGCGCGAAGACCCGTCCATCGTGTGCGCCGTGGTGACGGGCGCGGGCGACAGGGCGTTTTCCGCGGGCGGGGACTTCTACGCCATGAAGCGCCTCAACTTCGCCAACGCCTGCATGTGGAACGACCGCATGCTCGGGCTCGCGATGACGATCCGGGGACTGCCGGTCCCGGTGATAGCGATGGTGAACGGCTGGTGCATGGGCGGCGGACACGAGCTCGCGCTGTGGTGCGACGTCGTGATCGCCTCCGAGAACGCGGTCCTCGGCCAGACCGGCGCGAAGGTCGGGGCGTGTCCCACGGTCGGTGCGACGCAGTATCTCCCCCGCATCATCGGCGAGCGGCTCGCGCGCGAGATGATCTTCTGCGCGCGGCGCTTCAGCGCGAAAGAGGCGGTCGAAGTCGGGCTCATCAACAAATGCGTCCCGCAGAAGCACCTGCTCCAGGAGACGCTCAAGTGGTGCGAGACGATGAAGGGTCACAGCGCGCTCACCCTCCGCATGACCAAGCGCTCGCTCAATTTCGAGTCGGACAATCTGTACGCCTCGTGGCAGCACGGCATGGAGCTGCTCGCGCATGTCTGGGGGTCGGAGGAAGCGAAGGAAGGGATGAATGCCTTCCTCGCCGGGCGTCCAGCCGACTTCCAGAAGTTCCGCGTGCGCGACAAGAAAGAGCTGGAAAGCTACCTGCGGGGCCTCGATCGCGATGAGAATACGCCCCCAGCGATGCGCAGCAAGGGGCGGTGACGAGTGAGAGACGAGAGTTCGGCCGGCGCACTCGAGGGCATTCGCGTTCTCGATCTGACGCGTATCCTGGCCGGGCCGTTGTGCACCATGATGCTCGGCGACATGGGCGCCGACGTGATCAAGGTCGAGCCGGTCGGAACGGGCGACGACACCCGCACCTGGGGGCCGCCGTTTGCCGCCGGCGAATCGGCGTACTTTCTGGGCGTCAATCGCAACAAGCGGTCGATCACGCTCAACATGGCGGGCCGGCCCGGCCAGGAGATGCTGGCGCAACTCATCGCGAAGAGCGACGTGCTGGTCGAGAATTTCAAGGTCGGCACGCTCGAGAAGTGGGGATTCGGCAACGACTGGCTGAAGGCCAACGCGCCACGCGTGATCCGCTGCTCCATCACCGGTTACGGCGCGAGCGGGCCCAAGGCGGGCCTGCCCGGCTATGACTTCATCCTGCAGGCCGAGTCGGGACTCATGAGCATCTGCGGGGAACCGGACGGCACGCCGATGAAGTACGGGGTGGCGATCGTCGACATCGTCACCGGGATGCTCGCGTGCAATTCGATTCTCGCAGCGGTCAACGCGCGCCACCGCACCGGCTGCGGCCAGCATGTCGAAGTGTCGCTGTTCGATTCAAGCCTCGCGATGCTCGCCAACGTCGCCTCCAATTACCTGGTATCGGGGAAGGATGCACGGCGTTTCGGCAACGGCCATCCCAACATCGTGCCGTATACCGCCTATCCCACGCGCGATGACATGATCGCGGTGGCGGTCGGCAATGACGCGCAGTTCGCGAAGTTCGCCGCCGCGCTCGGCAAGGCGGCGTGGAGCAGCGATCCGCGCTATGCGAAGAATCCCGACCGGGTGGCGAACCGCGAAGCGCTTGACCGCATGATTGGCGAACTCCTCGGGCAGGAGGGTGCCGAAGCGTGGCTTGCCAGGCTGGCCGCGGCGGGGATTCCGTGCGGCCGCATCAACAGCGTGGCGCAGGCGCTCAATGCCGCGCATACCGCCGCGCGCGATATGGTGCGCACCGTGCAGCATCCGACCGCGGGTGAACTGAAGATGCTCGGCATCCCATTTCGGTTCAGTGCCACGCCGGCCTCGGTGCGGCGGCCCCCGCCCATGCTGGGTCAGCACACCGAGCAGGTGCTGCGCGACGAACTGGGATTGTCGGACGAGCGGATTGCGGCGCTCCGCGCGGAGAAAGTGATCTGAAGTAACCGGTGAGCGGTAAGTGGACGTAGACGTAGTAAACGTAGCCCGGATGGAATGAAATGAAATCCGGGACCGGGGGAAGCGGGAACGAAGGCCCCGAAAAAAAGCGGGAACGAAGGCCCCCAAAAGAAAAACGTGTTCCCGGAATGCGCTTCGCTCCTTCCGGGCTACGTGCTGCCCGCTGCGCACTGTTTACCGCTTGCGGCCTACTGGAGGCGAAATGATTACCGGACTGAATCATGTTTCGATCGTCGTGCCCAGTCTCGCGGCGGCGACGCGGCGGCTCGAAGCGGTCTACGGGCTCAAGGTGGGCGAAGCGAAGGTGAATGAACAGCAGGGCGTGCGCCTCGCCTACGCCGAACTCGGCAACGCCCGGATCGAGTTGATGGAGCCGACGCGCCCGGATTCGCCCGTTTCGAAGTTCCTGGAACGCAATCCGGCGGGCGGCATCCATCATTTCTGCCTCAATGTGGACAGCGTGGACGCGACGAGCCGCGAGATGGCGCAGAAGGGCGTGCGGATACTGGGAGACGGTTCGCCGCAGAGGAACGTGCACGGCGAACGCATCGCGTTTGTTCACCCAAAGGATTTTCTGGGTGCGCTCGTCGAATTCGAAGAAACCGGAAGATCGTGAGCCGTGATGATTTAGAATAAAGGACTGGGGAAGACCATGGCTGACACTGCAAGCGTTCCGCTGCGCGTTTCCATCCCGCAACTCGAAGCATTCATCGAGCGGGCCTTTGAGGCGGTTGGCATTTCGAAATCGGAAGCCGGAATCATCGCCGAACTGATGGTGCGCGCCGATGTGCAAGGTTCGGAGGGTCACGGCGTGTTCCGTCTGCCGCAGTATATCCGTCGCATCAAGGGCGGCGCGGTCAATGTGAAGCCGAATATCCGGCTCGCGCGCGAAGCGGCAGGCATGGCGCTGGTCGACGGCGACAACGGCATGGGCCACCTCGTGATGCGGTTCGCGACGCACAAGGCGATCGAGAAGGCAAGAGAATCAGGCATTGCCTGGGTGGGGGTGAGAAAGAGCAATCACGCGGGGCCGGCTTCGCTTTACGCCACGATGCCGCTCGAGCACGACATGATCGGGCTCTATCTCGCGGTGGGCAACGCGAACCACCTTCCGCCCTGGGGCGGAATCGACATGCTGCTGTCGACGAATCCGATCGCCGTGGCGATACCGGCCGACGACGAGCTTCCGGTGGTCCTCGACATGGCGACCACCGTTGCCGCTTACGGCAAGGTGAAGACCAAGGCGCAGCGCGGCGAAATGATGCCGGAAGGCTGGATGGTCGACCGCGAAGGCAAACCGCTGCTCGATCCGAAGCGGGCCAGCGAAGGGTTTCTCCTGCCGATCGGCGGCTACAAGGGTTACGGGCTGGCGCTCATCATCGGATTGCTGGCGGGAACGCTCAATGGCGCCGCAATGGGGAAAGACGTGGTCGATTTCAACGCCGACGACACCACACCCACCAACACGGGGCATGTCATCGTCGCGATCAACGTGGAAGCCTTTCAGCCGATCGCGCAGTTCAAGCAAAGCGTGGATACGCTGGTGCGCGACCTCCGCAATTCCCGGACGCTGCCGGGCGTGGAGCGCATCCATCTCCCCGGAGAAGGCAGCTACGCGGCGCGCGCGGATCGCCTGGAAAACGGCATCCCGCTGTCCGCGCCGCTGCTCGCGAGCTTGAATCAGCTCGCGGGGGAATTGAAGATCGCTGTGCTCGGCTAGCCAGTTCACAGCAAAGCACGGGAACGATTTTTGTCGCGGGCGCCGCCGCGGTCTGCATGATCGCTGCCAAGACACTGTTCGCATTGCGCATGGCGTTCTGGATTCTGCTCGCTGCGGCGAGCGCGTGGCTCCTCTGGTACATGGTGACCGTACCCGGCAAGTCCTACTCGGGTCCGCTTCCAGCGCTGACCGCGGAAGAAGAAGCGGTGCGCGACAACCTGAGTCAACATGTGACGGCGATCGGGAGTCGCGAACACAACCTGATGCATCCCGCGGAACTCGAGGCTGCGGCCCGGTATATCGAACAGGCGCTCGCCGGTTTCGGTCATCGGGTGGAGGCGCAGCGCATCCAGGCGGCCACCGGTGAGGTGCGTAATATCGAAGTAGAGATCGGGGGCGCCGCACGCGCGCAGGAGATCGTCCTCATCGGCGCCCATTACGATTCGGTGTTCGGTGCTCCGGGAGCCAATGACAACGGCTCGGGCGTCGCGGCGACATTGGAACTCGCGCGGCTGTTCAAGGCCGAGCGGCCGGCGCGCACGGTGCGCTTCGTCCTCTTCGTCAACGAGGAGCCGCCGTTCTACAAGACCGAGCAGATGGGCAGCCGGGTCTACGTGCGGCGCGCGAAGGAACGCGGCGAGAACATCGTGGCGATGTTCTCGCTCGAAACGATCGGCTATTACTCGGACCGGCCGGGCAGCCAGCGCTATCCCTTCCCGCTTGGGCTCTTCTACCCCGACACCGGCAACTTCATCGCTTTCGTGTCGAATTTCGCATCGCGTGCACTGCTCCACGAGGTCATCGCCGCGTTCCGCCGCCACACCGCGTTTCCCTCGGAAGGCGTGGCCGCGCCCGCCTTCCTTCCCGGAGTGGACTGGTCGGATCACTGGTCGTTCTGGGACGAAGGCTATCCCGCGTTGATGGTGACCGATACCGCGCCGTATCGCTATCCCCATTACCACGCGCAGACCGACACGCCGGATAAAGTCGATTACGAGCGGCTCGCGCGCGTTACCCTGGGGCTATACCGCCTGCTGCTCGAATTGACGGAGGCCAGGAATCCCGCCCAGGAAAGATGAGAGGCAACAGGCGGGAGAGGTCCATGTCTTGAGGAGGCGCAAGCGGCGCATCTTGTGCGTCGCGGGAGGCCGCGTGTCGGCGCGAGGAGACAGTTAAGACGTTTGAACTGCAAGGAAATAAGCCGAATGGACCAGGCGTAGTGTCGGGCAACGGCGACAGTCGGCGGGCGGGAAGATCCCGTGTTCGTGCGTCAAGCTGCTGATTTGCTGAGATAAGCATAATTTGGCACAGGAGTTGCGGCAGTTGCAAGCGTATTGTCGAATGGAGGAACCATGCCATGAAAACAATTACTAAGATTGTAGTTATCCTGGCTGCCGTGGTTATGACAGCGGGTTGCGCGAGCTATCCTGCCTATGACGCGCGCGGCTGCGCGTATCCGAACTACGGCGGCGCGGTGATCGGCGGGCTTGCCGGCGGGCTGCTCGGTGCGCAAATCGGCGGTGGGTCGGGGCGTATCGCGGCGACCGCGGTCGGCGCAGGCGCCGGTGCGGTGATCGGCAGCCAAGCCTGCTAACGGCGTTCTCGCTGGAGGATCAAACGCATGAAGACGGCTGTGCGCACGTTGAGTCTGTTCGCGTTAATTGCTGCGTTCGCCGTGCAAGCGGCGGAGAGCGCACCCGATGCGCTGGTGAAGAGCACCGTCAACGACGTGATGTCGGTGCTCAAGCAGAACAAGGACAAGCGCACGCTGCTCAATCTCGCGGAGCAGAAAGTGCTGCCGCACTTCGACTTCGCCGAGATGACCCGCCTTGCGGTCGGCAGACCGTGGCGCGACGCGAACGATGCGCAGAAAAAGGCGCTCGAAAATGCGTTTCGCACGCTGCTCGTCAATACCTATACGACCGCGCTCACGCAGGCGGCAAAAAGCGACCAGACGGTGGAGGTGAAGCCGCTGCGGCTGCAACCGGACCAGAAAGATGTCATCGTCAAGACGCTGGTGAAGGAACCCGGCAGAAGCCCGATTCCCATCGACTACAGCATGCGGCGCACGTCGGCCGGGTGGAAGGTGTATGACGTGGTGGTCGAGAACCTGAGCCTGGTCACGAACTACCGGGGATCGTTCAGCTCGGAAGTCGCCCGCGGCGGAATCGACGGCCTGATCAAGAGCCTCGAGGAGAAAAACCGCAAGCTCGCTCAGGGATGACCGCCGGTCGCCGTCCGGTCCGGGACCGGGCGGCAGCGGGTGAGGGCGGCGGGTTGCGGGGCGCCGACCGTCCGCTACTATAATCGTACGTGCTCCACAGCCCAACCATCCGAACGCGGGACAGCGCGTGGTCCGTTCTGCTCATCCCCCCGATGGGAGGGTGAGCACCTGCTGAAGAAAACCGAAGCTATCATGGACTTACGGAGAGAGGGACGCGGTTAAGCGAAGGCATGACTCCCGATTCGAACTCACCGGAACGGTGGCAGGATCTGCTCGCGCGCATCGCCGGCGCGGCCGGTCCCGCGGGCACGGTGCGGCTGATCATCGATCCGATCGACGCGACCCGGAATCTCGTGTCCGGAATCCCGTTGTTCGCGACGCTGCTCGCCATCGAAGCCGGCGCCCGCGCCACCAGCGTTGCCGGCGCGCGCACGATCTACGCCGGCAGTTTCGTGACTTCGAACAGGTTGCTGCACGATGCGGCGCTTGCGCTGCTCGGGCAGCACGTGAATGACGATTGATGCCGTGGCGCGCGGCGGTGCTGATATGCTGCGGTTTTTTTATCCACGCTCGTTTCCGAGGCTGCTGTTCGTCGGCTTCACGCTGGTCGCGTTGCCGCTCATCTTCGCGCTCGTCGGCAGCGCGGTCACGGTCGACCAGATGGCCAACCGCAGCCAGCAGGCGGTGTATCGCGCGGTGCTCGCCACGCAGGCGAGCCGGCGGCTCGCCGAACTGCTCACCGCGATGGAGCGGAGCGCGCGCCAGATGGTGATTCTCGGCGAGCGCAAGCTGCTTGACACCTACGGGTCCAACCGCAAGAACTTCATGGAGACGGCGCGCGAGTTCTCGGCGCTGCCCTTTGACAGCGAGCAGACGATGGCATTGGGAGAAATCATGAGCGGGGAGGAGACGATCTTCGCCACGTTGTCCGATCCGGCGGCCCCCGAGCCGCAGCTGCAGAAAGCGGTGGGCGGATTCGTCGAACTCGCCGAGCACGCGAAGACCATCACCGCGCGCAGCAATGAGCTGATCGATCGTGAAGTCGAAGTGATGCTTGCAACCGCCGCGCAGGCGCAGCGCATCATTTTCTGGCAGCTGCTCGCCCTGATCCCGGTGGTGGTGTTCCTCGTGATCGGTTTTACGATCGTCATCACGCGCCCGATCCGTCAGATCGACCAGGCGATCCGGCGCCTGGGGAGCGGCGAACTCAACGCCGCGGTGAATGTGAGCGGTCCGGAGGACCTGCAGTATCTGGGCGAGCGCCTGGACTGGATGCGCCGCCGGCTGCTCGACCTGGAGCAGCAGAAAAACCGCTTCTTGCGCCACGTTTCACACGAGCTCAAGACGCCTCTCACCGCGGTGCGGGAAGGCGCGGAACTCCTGTCGGATGAAGTGGTCGGAAAGCTCTTGCCGCGGCAGCGCGAAATAGCGGAAATCCTGCGTCACAACAGTATAGAATTGCAGAAATTGATCGAAGACCTGCTCAGCTACAGCGCCAGCCAGTTCCACAGGGTCACGCTGGAACTCAACCCGGTCGAGATCAGGCGCGTGATCGACCGCGTCGCCGATGATCTCGCGCTCGCCCTGCGGGCCAAGGGTCTCAAGCTCGAAATCGCGACCGACAATGTGACGCTCCCAGCCGATTTCGAGAAGCTGCGCATCATTCTCGATAACCTCATGTCCAACGCGATCAAGTTTTCGCCGCCGGGTGGAGCGATTTCGATAGCCGCCCGGGCCAATGGCACACTCCTCCAACTCGATATTGCTGACGAAGGACCGGGCATTCTCCCCGGGGACCGTGCCCACATCTTCGACCCTTTCTATCAGGGGGCACAGGCGGTTCACGGGATCGTCAAGGGCACCGGCATCGGCCTGTCGATCGTGAAGGAATACGCGCAGGCGCACGGCGGCAGCGTGGAGATCGTCGATCGCGGCGACAGGCCGGGGGCGCTGCTGCGTGTGCAACTTCCACTCGCGCGGACGGAAGCCCTGTCATGATTGCACGCTTCTTGCTGCTGGTGACGATTGCGCTTGTGCTGGCGGGGTGTGCAGCGCTGCGAGACATGGAGGCGGAGCGTGCGGTCAAACCGGAAGAAACTGCGCCGCCGGGCGAAGCCGCGGACCAGCAGGCGCGGCTCGAACCCGAGGTGCAGCCCTCGCGCGTCGAGGTTCCCGCGCCTCTCCTGGCGGGCGACCTCGAGCGCCTGTTGGTTTATTTCGAACAGGTGAAGAAATTGCCGGCGGCGGAACTGGGCAGGGAGCACGACAGCGCGCGCGCCGCGTTCAGCCGCACGCAGTCCGATTTCGACCGAATGCGGCTGGCGATGGTGGTCTCCATTCCGAATACCGCGCTGAGCGACGACCAGCGCGCGGTCGAACTGCTCGAGCCCGTGGTCAAGAATCAGAATTCGTCGTTGCGCGGCCTGGCGTCGCTGATGAGCGCCCATCTGCAGGAGCGCCGCCGGCTCGAAAGCGGTATGCACAGCCTCCAGCAGAACGTGCAGGGACTGCAGCAGAAGCTCGATGCCCTGATGTCGCTCGAACGCAGCCTGATCGACCGCGAGCAAAGCAGCCCGGCGAGGAAACGATGACCGAGATGACCGCCCCAGTGCGCGGCAATATCCTGGTGGTCGATGACGATCCCGATCTGCTGCGGCTGATGCAGATCCGGCTGTCGGCGGCGGGCTACGCGGTGGCGACCGCCGATAGCGCGGAACGCGCATTGGCGCAGTTGACCGTGGCCCGGCCGCGCGCCGTGGTGACCGATCTGCGGCTGGGGGGCATGGACGGAATCGCCTTGTTCGAGGCGATCCATGCCGAGAATCCATCGCTGCCGGTGATCATCCTCACCGCGCACGGCACGATTCCCGACGCGGTGACAGCGGTCAAGCGCGGCGTGTTCGGCTATCTCACCAAGCCGTTTGATGCCAAGGCGCTGCTCGCGGAAGTCGAACGCGCGCTCGCTCTGACCGGAGGCGGGGAGGCGGCAGAATCGGGCGCCGACGACCAGGCGTGGCGCAAGGAGATCATTACCCGCAATCCGGTGATGGAAGACATGCTCGTCAAGGCGCGCCTGGTGGCCGACAGTGACGCGAGCGTGCTGATCTACGGCGAATCGGGAACCGGCAAGGAACTATTGGCGCGGGCCATCCACAATGCGAGCCCGCGGCGCGACCGCCCGTTTGTTGCAATCAACTGCGGTGCTATTCCGGAACAGTTGCTCGAGTCGGAGCTGTTCGGACACGTCAAGGGCTCGTTTACCGGCGCGACCCGCGACCACAAGGGCCTGTTCCAGACCGCAGACAAGGGGACGCTTTTCCTCGACGAAATCGGCGACATGCCGCTCAGCCTGCAAGTCAAGCTGTTGCGTTCGTTGCAGGAACGACACATCCGTCCGGTCGGGTCCACGCTCACCTTCGACATCGACGTGCGGGTGATTTCCGCCACCCACCGCAATATCGAATCCGAGATGCTGGCCGGGAATTTCCGGGAGGATCTGTTCTACCGGTTGAACGTGGTCGGCCTGACGCTGCCGCCGCTGGCCGAACGGCGCGAGGATATTCCGCTGCTGGCCAATTATTTTCTTGCCACGCTGGCCGAGAAATACAAGAAAAAGATCAACGGCTTCGCACCGGAGGCCCTCGAACTGCTGGTGGGGGCGGCGTGGCCGGGGAACGTGCGGCAACTCTACAACGTGGTGGAACAATCGGTGGCCCTCGCGACCACCCCCCTCGTTCCGCCCACGCGCGTGCAGCAGGCGATCCAGAACCAGCAAAGAGAATTTGCCTCGTTCGAGGAGGCGCGCAAGAAATTCGAACGCGATTATCTGGCGCAGCTGCTCAAGATCACCGAAGGCAACGTGACCCAGGCGGCGCGGCTCGCCAAGCGCAACCGCACCGAGTTCTACAAGCTGCTGCAGCGCCACCAGCTCGAGCCGAAGCTGTTCAAAAGCTCCCGGCAATAGCGCCAAACAGCCGCGGTGCTGTCGTTGTTCCGCGACACTAAAACCCGCATTGAATCAGTCTGCTAGACGCGTTCATGGCGGTATTGTGGCCGGTTAGCGACAAACCGCGCCCGCAACGCCCCTCCCGTTTTGCCATAACGGCTTGATTTGGCGACAGAAGTGCTGTTCGGCACAGCGCTTGCTTAAGAGCAACACGTAGGACCAGGCGGTTTTTTTGTGTCGGTGATTGGATGACACAAATCCAGAGCAGGAATTCATCGGTGGAAATCAGGACACTACGTGCGGAATGACGGGGACCATGGGGCTGGCTGACAGAATGAGCGTGAGCGGGCATATCGACAGCAGAGCGGAGCGTCACATCGCGTACCCCGTGATGCTGGTCGCGCTGGTTGCGCTGGTTGCGGCCGCAACATTCGGCCATGCCGCCCGCGACATGCCGGCCGAATCCAATGCCACGTTCGAGCAGCTCGACGCCGACCGCGACGGCTACGTAAGCCGCGATGAGGCAAGAGCGCTCGAGGGGTTCGAAGCGGCGTTCGATCGCGTCGACGACGGTCAGGACGGCAAGCTCGATGCCGAGAAGTTCGCCGAGGCCCAGGCGCTCTACGATCGCATGCGGGCGGAGCAGTTCGTCAACGACAGCATGACCACCGCCCGAGTCAAGGTGGCATTGATCCAAGACCCGCAGGTGAAAGCGCTTGATGTGACGGTGGAGACGCACAAGGGCGCGGTGCGGCTCTCGGGCGTGGTGGACGACGAGGAGCAGGCACGGCGCGCCCTGGAGGTCGCCTCGGGCGTGCGCGGTGTCACCGCGATCAGGAACAGTTTGACCCTTAAACGGGCGGAAGCCGACGCGTCCGCCAGCGAGAAAAGCAAACAATGAAAGCGGATTTTGACGAAGCATTTGCAGAGCAACTTTCCACACGCACCGTGATGCCGGCAGAAGCATGCAGCGAATTGGGACTCTCATCCGAACGGCGCCGCCGCGCGACGTGGCTGGCGCGCTGGCTCAAGGCCGCGCGGCGGTGGTTGATCGAGGGTCCGCGTACGAATGGCTGAACCAGGACGCTCCAACGATCCTCGCAACGCGGTGAACAGAAACGACGCCATGGAACCTGCTAACACAATGGAACATACCGAACGCAACGGGAGGCACGGCGTGGAACATACCGAACGCAACGGGAGGCACGGCGGCATCCTGTATCCGCTGCTGCTGGTGGCCGCGATCGCGGTGATCGTCTTCAGCATCATCGGCATCGCCACGATGACCGGGCTCGTGTCGAGTGCCGTGCCGCGGGATGGTGCGGAGCAAAAGAGCGAGGCCGACCACAAAGCCAAGCCGGCGAGAACTGAATCCCCCAGACGCGAACCGGCGTCCAAAGCCGGCAATCCGCGTACTGCGACGAGCGGCGGCGAATGCGTCGATTGCGGGGTGGTCGATGCTATCCGCATCGTTGCCCATCCGGTGGGCGGCGTTCGCGGGCGGCCTGCGATGACGGCGGTGGGCGCGGGCGCCGGCATGCTCGCGGGCCACGAGACCGAGCGCAACGTCCACAAGACGGTAAGCTACCTGGTCGGCGTGCGCATGGACGACGGTGCCTATTGGACGTTCTACGCAGCATCGCATCCCGGCCTGAAACAGGGACAGCAGGTGCGCGTGATGAACGATCGCGTCGTTGCTGACGGCTAACGCCGGCATTCTTCAACGGCAAAGGAGCAAGCTCGTGCGATCGAGCAGGCTTGTTGTGCACTGGCGTTTATTTCCTCGAGCAGTGGAACGATGCAGGACATCCCGAGTATGATTTCGGGACGGAGCAACTCGTCCACCGCGACAGCCAAGTCGCTATCCGGGCATGCGTATGAGAACAGCCACCAGGTCATTGTTGATTGCGACCATGTTCTGCGCCGGTTGCGCGATGCAGCCGCGCGGCTCCGAACCGTCGCGGCCCTCGCGCCCGTCGCAGGCCGCGCAGCCGCCGGTCAACCTGTCAGGGTATTCGCCGGCGTTCAAGCAGGGCTACACCGACGGCTGCGCCAGCGCGCGCGGCTCGATGCGGCGCGACGAGGGGCGCTATCGCAGCGATAACGATTACATGATGGGTTGGAGCGACGGCCGCAGCGTCTGCCAGAACCGGCGCTAGGCGGCCGGGACGGCGTCTTTGCAGTGAAGCTTCTTTCAGCCTTTGACGCGGGTGATCCGGACCACTTCCGGAATGCGGCGCAGGCCGCGCAAGATCCGGGCGAGGTGCAGGCGATTGGATACCTGCAGCGTGAAATGCATGTCGGTGTACGTGCCGTCATCCTCCGGATTGACCGAAACGTTCTGGATATTGGAACCGGCTTCGGCGATTTCGGCGGCGACCTGGGCAAGCACGCCGCGCCGGTTGGCCACCACCAGCTTGATGCTGACCTCGAAGAGCTTCCGGGTTTCTGAAGCCCATGCCACGTCGAGCAGGCGTTCAGGATCGGTGCGCGTCTTGGCAATGGCGGGACAGTCGTGAGTGTGGATCACCATGCCCTGGCCCTTGCTGATCATGCCGATGATGGGATCACCGGGAATCGGCTTGCAGCAGCGGGCGAATTGCACCGCCATGCCTTCCGAGCCGTGAATGACGACCGATCCCGAGCTGGCGGTCTCGGGGGAGAGCGATTCGCCGAGCGACAGGAGCTTCCGCGCGACCACCGCGCTCAAGCGTTTGCCGAGGCCGATGTCGGCGAGGATCTCCTGCCGCGACTTCGCATTCGATTCGCGCACGAGCTTGTCCCACTGTCCGTCCTTGATGCTGGTGAGATTCGTCTTGAAATTGGCGAGCGCCTGATTGAGGAGCCGCTCGCCGAGCTGCACCGATTCCTCGAAGTGCATGGTCTTGAGGAAGTGCCGGATCGCCGAGCGCGACTTGCCCGTCACGACGAAGTTGAGCCACAGCGGGTTGGGCCTGGCGTGCGCGGCGGTGATGACCTCGACGCGGTCGCCGTTCTTGAGTTCGGTCCGGAGCGGCATCAGTTCCTGGTTGATCTTGACCGCAACGCAGCGATTGCCGATGTCGGTGTGCACGGCATAGGCGAAGTCGACCGCGGTTGCCCCCCGCGGCAACGCCATGATCTGACCCCGGGGCGTGAACACGTAAACCTCGTCTGGAAAAAGATCCACCTTGAGGTGTTCGAGGAACTCGACTGAATCGCCGGACTCGGATTGCATCTGCAGCAGGCTCTGCAGCCATTGGTGCGTCTTTTTCTGGAGGTCCGAGAGCGAAGTGTCGAAGCTCTTGTAGAGCCAGTGTGAGGCCACGCCCGCTTCGGCGATCTTGTGCATTTCGGTGGTGCGGATCTGGACTTCGAGCGGCGTGCCGAACGGGCCGAACAGCGTCGTGTGCAGGGACTGATAACCGTTGGCCTTGGGAATCGCGACGTAATCCTTGAACTTGCCGGGAATCGGTTTGAACAGGCCGTGCAGGGCGCCGAGCGCGATGTAGCACGCGTGCACGTCCTTCACGATGATCCGGAAGCCGAACACGTCGAGCACCTGGGCGAACGAGAGGTGCTTCTCCCGCATCTTGCGGTAGATGGAATAGAGGTGTTTTTCACGCCCGTGCACCTGGGCGTCGAGCTTGTTGTCCCGCAGCCGGCGCTTCATCGACTCGAGCACCTTGCTCACCACTTCGCGCCGGTTGCCGCGGGCGGCCTTGACCGCCTTGGCGAGCACGCGGTAGCGGTCGGGGAAGAGGTGCTTGAAGGAAAGATCCTCCAGCTCCTGGTAGATGCTGTTCAACCCCAGACGATTGGCGATCGGGGCGTAAATCTCCAGGGTCTCGCGAGCGATGCGCCTTCTCTTGGGCGGCTCGACCGCTTCCAGCGTCCTCATGTTGTGCAGCCGGTCGGCGAGCTTGATCAGGATCACGCGCACGTCGC
>JACQOK010000343.1 GCA_016202565.1 Betaproteobacteria bacterium
ATGAAATCCTACAGATTCTCAGCCTCACCATGTTCGAGCGAACTCCCTTGGATCAGCTACTTACCTTCACACCACCTGAGCCAAGCGAGCCCGTTCTTGCTAACCAGTTGACTCTGTTCAATTAACGTTGGGACACTACTGATTCGCCAGTTATTCCTGGAATACGCACAATCGCTCGGGTTCAGCCTGTGTTTCCAGGGATTCGACAAGGAGGTCGCAAGCCTCCCCGGAGACTATGCGCCGCCCGGCGGATGCCTGGTGATTGCGCGAAGCGGCGGCGAGGTGGCGGGTTGCGTCGGCGTGCGCCCGCTGGACAGGACGCGCTGCGAGATGAAGCGGCTCTACGTCAAGCCGATGTTCCGCGGCCGCGGTTGGGGCCGGCGGTTGGCGGAGGCTGCGATCACGCGGGCGCGCGCGGCGGGCTACCGCCGCATGTATCTCGATACGCTGCCTGCCATGAAGGAGGCGCGCGCGCTTTACGCTTCTCTCGATTTCAAGCCGTGCGCGCCGTACTACGACAACACCTGTTTGGGCAGCGACTGCTTCGAACTCAAGTTATAGCGGCGGCACCATCCTCCGGTCCATCCAGTCCCGCATGTGCAGCACGCATGTGCAGCAAATAAAGCTCGGACAGATTTCGCAGAAGTTACGCGCCGGTCAGCGTTTCACCAGTTCGGGGTGGCTGGCATTCAACCATGCCAGAACCTCGTCGCGCAGCCGGGCGGCCAGTTCGAGCATTTCCGCAGCCTCCCGGTCCGATACGACTCCGGCGGCCTCGTATCCGCCGATATTGCGTTTCTTGCGAAAGCGGTCGAGCTGGTTAACGCGCGCAGCCTTCCACCCCAGCGTGTGAACGAGACTCTGGATGGTGCGGTAATGATGCTGCTCTCGGGCGGCGCGATAACCGGAAGCAGCGAGAGCTGCGGTGGCAGCTTGCAGCGCGGCGTTGTAGGCGATGTTGAGTTTCCAGTCAGCGCTCAGGCCCGCTATTGCCGCGTTGGCAAGATCGCGTTCGACGATTGCGAGCAGCGCGGCGATTTCCTCCGGGCTGGTTTCGTGCTCGGTCAGCCAGCTATTTCTTAGCCAGTCGCGCAAGCTCACGCTCGTCCCCGATCAGGAAGAGTTTCTCGCCATTGAGCACGGTTTTGAGAAAATGGTGCCTGGCTGCAACCTTGCTGCGAAGTTCGGCGGGCGGGTAGACGGAGGGATTGACCTCGCGGCCTAACGCTTCCTGCGTGCGGGCGAGAGCATCGGTGACTTCGGCAAACGACACTTCACCGATCACCATGACGTCCACATCGCTGCCGCGGCGCTCGGTGCCGCGCGCAATGGAGCCGTAGATGAAGGCGGCAGCGATGCGCTCGGCAAGTGGGGCGAGCGCGCTGCGCAGAACGTCGGCAACCCCGGCCGTCTTGACGATGAGCCCCTTCAGTTCCGGGTAAATCGGGCAGTCGGGGTTGGCCTGAAAGTACACCTGGCGGCCGCGCACGGTACGACGGACGATGCCGGCCCGCGTGAGGAATTCCAACTCACGCTGCACCGTTCCGCGACCCAGCGCGGCAAGGTGTATCAGGTCTTCCTGCAAGTGCGCTTCATCGGCGCGAGTGTAAAGAACACCAAGCAAGGCCTGGCGTGTCTTGCTGAACAGTGGCGCAAAATCTGCGCTTGCGAGAATGCTACCCATAATGGGTAGCAGAATACCCATTATGGGTAGTGAGGTCAAGCAGATTGCCGCCGTCCTTGGACGGGCCAGCAGCGACTGGCAGCCGATGTGCTAGAACCCACTCCCTCAAGTGACTGCCGAAAGAAGGTGGATCAGCGTACTGATGCCCTACGTGCTTTTTCCGCGACTTTGGCGTTGAACCTGGCCGCGTCGATCACCACGCGCTCGTGCGTGCCTTCTGAGATTTTGTCAACGCCGTCGTGCGCGGACAATGAGAACGACAGTTTGCGGCCGTCGATCTTCTCCAGTTTCACGTCGATGGTGACGGTGAATCCCGCCGGTGTCGCGGCAAGGTGCGAGAAGTTGACCCGGGTCCCGAGCGACTGCTCACGCGGCCAGTCGAGATGCGGCCGCAGCGCTTCGATGCAGGCCCATTCCATGAGCCCCACCAGGAACCCGGTCGCGAGGACTTGCGGCATCTCCTGAAACATGTCCGATTCCGGATAAAGATGCGGAACGGTCTTGGTGGGCGGAAGTTTGAACCGGAACTGGAACGTAAGCCCGGGCTGAAGCGTGTCTTTCATGACAAGCGGTGAGACGTAAGCAGTCGGTGAGCGGTCAGGTGTTTCAGCGGGAGCGCGCTTATTTCTTGGTGAGCGGTCAGCGGTGAACAGTAAGCGTGTAGCCCGGAAGCAGGGAAGCGGATTCCGGGACAGGGTTTTTTTGGGGGTCTTCGTTCCCGCTTCTTACGTCCCGGATTTCATTTCATTCCATCCGGGCTACCTGCTGCTCGCTGCTCACGGCTTACGGCTCACGGTTATCTTGGATGCTGGCGCCGGTCGCCGGTGGGCGGCGGGGCCACCGCAATGACTTCGTCGATGGTGGTCAGGCCGGCCGCGATTTTCATGGCGCCGGTGATGCGCAGCGGCTTCATGCCTTCCTTGTATGCGTTCTCGCGCAGCTCGTCGAGATCGGTTTCCTCGGTGACGATCTTGCGCAACTCGGGTGTCATCACCATCGTTTCGTAGATGCCGACGCGACCGAGGTAGCCGGTCATGCGGCACTCGAGACACCCCTTGGCGACATAAGTCGTATCCCTGGGCTTCGCTGCCTTCCACGGGGCGACCAGCGTTTCCCACGCCGAATCGTCCAACTCGTGCTTTTCCTTGCAGTGCGGGCACAGCGTGCGCACCAGACGCTGCGCCATCACGCCGAGAATGGTCGATTGCAGCAGGTAGGGCGGCACGCCGATGTCGAGCAGCCGGGTGACCGCGGAGGGCGCGTCGTTGGTGTGCAGCGTGGACAGCACGAGATGCCCGGTGAGCGCGGCCTGGATGGCCATCTCCGCGGCTTCGAGATCGCGAATCTCGCCCACCATGATGATATCCGGGTCCTGGCGCATCAGCGTGCGAATGCCGGCAGCGAAGTCGACACCTAGGCTGTGCTGCACCTGCATCTGGTTGAAGGCCGGTTCCACCATCTCGATCGGGTCCTCGACGGTACAGACGTTGACTTCCGGAACGGCGAGGTGCCGGAGCGTGGAGTAAAGCGTGGTGGTCTTGCCCGAACCGGTGGGACCGGTGACCAGGATGATGCCGTGCGGCTGGGTCACCATCTGGTTCCACTTGGTTTCCTCGTTTTCCGTGAATCCGAGTTCCCGGTAGTCCTTGACCAGGTTTTCCGGATTGAAGATGCGCATCACGAGTTTCTCGCCGAAGGCGGTCGGCATGGTCGACAGCCGCAGTTCGACTTCGTCGCCGTCGGGGGTGACCGTTTTCAACCTGCCATCCTGGGGGCGGCGCTTCTCCACCACGTCCATGCGCCCGAGGATCTTGATGCGGCTCGTCATCGCGGCCATCACGGGTGTCGGGATCTGGTAGACCTGATGCAGTACGCCGTCGATCCGGAAGCGCACGTTGCCGACGTCGCGCCTGGGCTCGAGGTGGATATCGCTCGCGCGTTCCTGGAAGGCGTAGTTGAACAGCCAGTCGCAGATGTGAACGATATGCTGGTCGTTGGCATCGAGCTTGCCGCTTCGGCCGAGCTGCACGAGCTGCTCGAAGTTGGCGATCTCGCTGTAGGCGCCCCTGTCCTTCGCGGTCGCCCCCTTGACCGAGCGCGCGAGGTTGTAGAACTCGACGAGGTAGCTCCGGATGTCGAGGGGATTGGCGATCACGCGCTTGATATCGAGGCGCAGCACCTGCTTGAGCGGATCCTCCCACTCGCGCATGAAGGGCTCGCACGTGGCGACCGTCGCCTCGCGTGTGTTCACGCCGACCGGCAGGATGCGGTAGCGCTCCGCGTAGGCGTTCGACATCACCTTGGTTACCGCGGCGAAATCGATCTTGAACGGATCGATATGGAGGTAGGGAAGCCCCACCTTTTCCGCCAGCCATTCGGTGAGGAGCTCGAGATGGAGCAGTTTCCGCGGCTGCCGGGGATCTTTCCACTTCTGTTCGGCGATGACGACCAGCGGGTGGGCGTCGCTGCGGCTGAAGCGCCGGTCGGCGGCGAGTTTGTCCGCGTCTTCCCTGGATACCAGCTTGTCCGCCACAAGATCGTTCAATACCTGCTGCAAATCGAGCTTGCGGTCTTTTTGCTGGGGGATTATGTTCGCTTGGGCCATGCGCGTGTGTTTGTTGCTGCGACTATATCCGTAACTGTCAAAGCTCTCAACGGGTTATATGCAACACTTCAGACCGCGTGGCATTCTATCGCACCATGCGTCAGCCGCATCTGGCCGCACTATAACAGTGCTTTTTTTCGGCGTCATGATCGATCTTGGTGCAATTATGACGAAGTCGTAGGAGGCGCGAACAAAAAACACCGTAAAGTCAGTATCCTATTGTTTGGGAATGCAATTTGCTTGCATAGGTCCGATCATAATCACAAGGGGGAGTCATGGAAGCGCCAAAAATGCGGAACAAAAATCCGGTCAAGGCCCTGATCAAGGACGTGTGTGATTTTTCCGTCGTGAAAATTCACCGCCATTGCCTCTTGATGATGGTCTTGCTGCTCATTCCTTTGATGTTCCATGCGCCGATCGCTGCCGCGGCGGAGCCGGCGAAGCTCAACGAGGCGAATACAGCCTGGATGCTCACCTCGTCAGTACTCGTCCTGTTCATGACCCTTCCCGGGCTGGCCCTGTTCTACGCCGGGCTGGTGCGCGCCAAGAACGTGCTGTCGGTTCTCATGCAGTGCTTCGCTATCACTTGCATCGTGACCCTCGCGTGGGTGGTGGTCGGCTACAGTCTCGCCTTCGGCGATGCGGGCGCGCTCAACGCCTGGTACGGCGGGTTCGCCAAGTCGTTCATGTCGGGCATCGACGTCAAGACAGTCAAGGGCAGCATCCCGGAGACCGTCTTCGCGATGTTCCAGTTGACGTTTGCCATCATCACGCCGGCGCTCGTCCTCGGCGCTTACGCGGAGCGGGTGAAGTTCACGGGAATGCTGCTGTTCAGCTTGCTCTGGTCGATTCTCGTGTACGTGCCGATCGCGCACTGGGTCTGGGGCGACGGCTGGTTGCAGAAGATGGGCATCATGGATTTCGCCGGCGGCACCGTCGTACACCTGAACGCGGGCATGGCAGCGCTGGTCTGTGCGCTGGTGCTCGGCCGGCGCGGTGGCTTCCCCGAAACCCCCATGCCCCCGCACAACCTCACCATGGCGGTGACCGGCGCGTGCATGCTGTGGGTGGGCTGGTTCGGATTCAACGCGGGCAGCGCGCTTGCGGCCGACGGCTCCGCGGGCATGGCGATGCTGGTGACGCATATCGGC
>JACQOK010000344.1 GCA_016202565.1 Betaproteobacteria bacterium
CGCCAGTGGTTCAATCGGCAGAACTACGAGACCGCGGTGGCCCAGGGCCGTGCACTGCTCGAAAAGGAACTCCAGCGTCACGGCATGACCGCACTCAATCTGGACAAGCTCGCCGTTGGCTCCGGCTACGACAAGCTCAACGATTTTCTCGCGGACCTCGGACGCGGCAAGGTCGGCCCCAAGCAGCTCGGTAACGCGCTGCACGCCGAGGGCATGCCGCAGCCGGCGCCGGCACCGGAAAAAACGCTGGTCACGCGCCGCGCCCGCGCGAGTCCCGGCGACAGCGTGCTGATCGTTGGCGTGGATAAGCTGCTCACGCTGCCGGCAAAGTGCTGCAAGCCGGTTCCGCCTGATCCCATCATCGGTTTTGTAACGCGCGGGCGCGGCGTTACCGTGCACCGCGCCGGTTGCGCGAACGTGAGCCGGCTCGATCCCGAGCGGCGGGTGGCGGCGGAATGGGGCAAAGCCGAGGGGGTGATCTTCGCGGTCGAAATCGAAGTCGATGCGGTCGATCGCACCGGGCTTCTGCGCGACATTTCGGAGGTCCTGTCGCGCGAACGCATCAACGTCACCGCGACCAATTCGTTGAGCAGCGACCTTGCCGCGCGCATGCGCTTTACGTTGGAAGTGAGTAATCTGGATCAACTGCAACGGATGCTGGCGATGATTCGCGAGGTGCGCGGCGTAACGCGGGCAATGCGCCGCTGAGGTGGGCGGTTCCCGGGGGAGTTTCGATGGAAATCTACGATAGCCTGAGTTCGGCGCTCGGTAATGCATTCTCGCAGGTCGCAGCGCGCGTTGCCGAGTACACGCCGAATCTGCTGGGCGCGGTCGCGCTGCTGCTTGCCGGATGGCTCGTTGCCAGGCTGCTGCGTGGATTCGCGGTGAAACTGATGCACGTCCTGGAGTTGCTGTTGCATCGGCTGTCACGAGGGCAGGCCGCCAGAGCGATACCATCGGGGTCGGTGGAGATCGTGGGCGGAATTCTCTTCTGGGTGGTGATCCTGTTCTTCGCCGCCGCGGCCACCCAAGTCCTGGGGCTCGGCGCGTTCTCGTCGTGGCTGCAAGGCCTCATGACCTATCTGCCGACGTTGATGGCGGGGGCGCTCATCATGGTTGCGGGCATCCTGCTCGCAGGGCTGGGGCGCGACCTCACGGTGGCGGCGCTGTCCACGTTTCCCGAGCATCAACGGGGGCTCCTCGGCCGGATCGTGCAGGGCGCGATCCTGGTTACCGCAGTGGCGGTGGGCGCCGACCAGATTGGCGTCAGGATCACCTTTCTCGTCATTCTCGCCGCCGTGGTGACGAGCGCCGTGGTCGGGGGCATTGCGCTTGCCGTGAGTCTCGGCGCTCGCGCCTATGTCGCGAACCTGATCGGGGCGCATTATTTCCGGCAGGCGTTCGGCGTCGGCCAGCGCGTGCGCATCGGGGATATCGAGGGGACGATCCTCGAACTCACTGCCGTATCGGTCGTGCTGGAGACGGAACAGGGGCGGGTCAACATCCCGGCCAAGGTGTACAACGAAGCGCCGATCGTGCTGGTGACGCCGAGGAGCGGTGATGCCTGAGATCAACGGGCTCTCCCGGGCCTTTGCCGAAGCGCATCCGGCAGACGCTGCGCGCGTGCTGGAGGGACTGTCCGCAGCCGATACCGCCGCGTTCGTTGCCGCACTGGCGCCCCAGCTTGCTGCGCCGATCCTTCGGCACCTGGGGCCGCCGTATGGCGCGCGCGTGATCGGGCAGTTGGAGGAAGGGCAGGTGGCAGCGGTGATCCAGATCATGGGACCGCAAGCGGCCGCGCGGGTGGTGCAGCAACTCCCTGCCGAACGCCAACTGCAGCTGCTGGCGCGCCTGCCGGTCGGCACATCGATCGCCATTCGGCTGCTCGTCGGTTATCCGAAAGGCACGTGCGGCGCGTGCATGGACCCGTGGCCGCTCGCGCTGGCCCCGGAGATGCCGGTAGCAGAAGCGCTGGAACAGACCAGGAAATTCGATGGCGAGCTGGGGGATTGCCTGTTCGTTGCCAACGGTCAGCGGCGGCTCTTCGGCGTGGTGAGTCTCGGTGAGCTGGTGCGTGCCGGGTCGCGCGAACCCTTGTCGGCGATCATGCGGCCCGTTGCCCACACGGTGTCTGCGCTCGCCTCGGCGGCGCTGATTGCCGCGGATCCGGGTTGGGATGAATTTCACGTTTTGCCGGTGGTGGAGCGAGAGAATCGCCTGGTCGGTGCGCTTCATCGGCGCGGGTTGAGCGCGGCGCTCGCCGCACCGGACGCGCGGTCACGGCCGCATCTGGCCGCGGGCGTATTTGCGGCGTACTGGCAGACGCTGTCGGCGCTGACCGAGGTCGTGATCGGAGCCCTGCCGCCGGTGCCGCCCGTGGCGGGCGAGAGGAGGAACAATGAACGCTGAATCGGCGATCGTGGCATTGGAGAACCGCTACCTGCGGGATTACCCGCGTGAGGCGGCGCGCAAACTGGAAGCGCTGCCCGCGGAACAGGCGGCGCAGGCGATCGAGGCGCGCCCGGCCGAACTGATCGTCCCGGTGTGGGAGCAGCTCGCGACCGACGTGCAGGAGCGCCTGATGGAGCGGCTTTCCGAGCTTGCGGTGGGGCGGCTTCTCACGGAGATGGACCCACCCCTTGCCGCCGAGCTGTTGCTGGGTGCCGACGCCGCGGATCGCGTGCGCTGGACGGCGCGCATGGAGCCGGCTGCCGCCAAACTGGTAGCGGGCTTGATGGCGTATGCGCCCGAAGCGGCAGGCCGATTGATGGATCCGCGCGTTGCCAGCTTCCGCGCCGACATGAGCGTCGGCGCAGCGCTCGAGCGCATGAAGGGATTCAAGAAGAATCGGGCGCTGCGCGAGCTGTTTCTGGTGGATGACGACGGCCGGCTCACCGGACGGGTCGAAATCCAGGATCTCGCAACCGCACCGGTGGACGAGCGGCTGCAGCGCATCGCCCGGCCGATCGTGACGGCGGTGCTCGACGCGGCGCCCAAGGAAGAGGTGGTGGACAAATTCGAACAGCATCGGGTGCCGGCGCTGCCGGTGGTCAACGTGTCGGGACGGCTGGTCGGCGTGATCCACCAGAGCGCGTTGGTGGCCGCATTGCAGGAAGAAGCGAGCCTCGACATTCAGACCATGGTCGGGGTGAGCAAGGACGAGAGGGCGCTGTCGCACGCGTGGTTTGCGGTAGTGAAGCGTCTGCCCTGGTTGCAGATCAATCTCGCGACCGCCTTTCTTGCGGCGTCGGTGGTGGGCCTGTTCGAGGACACGATCGCCCGGTTTACGGCGCTGGCGGTGCTGTTGCCGGTGGTCGCGGGACAGTCGGGGAATGCCGGCGCGCAGGCGCTTGCCGTAACCATGCGCGGGCTGGCGCTGCGCGAGATCAGCGCGCGGCACCTGCCGCGAGTCGTGTTGAAGGAGGTCAATGCCGGCGTGTTGAACGGCCTGGCGGTAGCCGCCGTCTGCGCCCTCGCTGTGTGGCTGTGGAGCGGTTCAGCGGGTTTGGTCGCAGTCATCTCGATCGCGATGGTGGTCTCGATGGTGGCTGCAGGCTTCTCCGGTGCGGCGATCCCTATCGTCCTCAACCGGCTGGGCTTCGACCCGGCGCAATCGAGCTCCATCGTGCTCACCACGGTGACCGACGTGGTGGGTTTTTTCTCTTTCCTCGGAGTGGCTACCGCACTGCAATCCGCGCTGTGAGGGGTGAGGGCTGAGCGGCGTCAGGCATTTTCGTGACGCTCATTAGTCTTACTGTGTCACGAAAGTATCGTAGCCTGGAAGGAGCGAAGCGGATTCCGGGAATTCCTCTCCCGGATTCCATTTCATTCCATCCGGGCTACGTTCACTCCAAGTTTCATGACACAGTAGAGTTAGCCGGTGAAAATGAGGCGCAGGCCGGTGACGGGGAGGCCGCCGTACTCGGAGCTCCAGGTTTCGCCGGGTCTGATCGGCAGCGCGGCGGTAAGCGTGCCGGTGGTGATCACTTCACCCGCCGCGAGCGCATCGAACCGCGGCTGGCGCGCCACGATATCGGCCAGGAAGGCAAGCGCGAGCGCCGGGTGATCGAGCGCATTGCTGCCGACGCCGCGATCCATCACTTTTCCCTCTTTGCTCAGCGTCACCTTGCACTCGCGCAGTTGCTTGACCAGATCAGGAATTTCGTTTCTGTGAACCTCGTACGGCGTGCCGATGATGAGCCGCCAGTGAAACGAGAAATCGGCAGCGGAGTCCGCCGGCCTGAATTTCCAGTCGGTGAAGTGACAATCGACGATCTCGAAACTGGGCGCGAGCCACTCGATGGCTTCGAGGATTTTGGCGGGATCCCGGCACTCCACCGGCACAGGCGCCCGAAGTTTGAATGCGATCTCCGGTTCGAGCCTGGGCTGCACGCTGCCTTTGAGCGAGAGCATGGCCGCGTTGTCCTTGGCGTAGAACAGCGTATCGTCGTAGACGTGCGCCCAGATGGGAGAGGTCGCACCGTATTCGGCCCAGATGTTGCGATTGGTAAAGCCGATCTTTCTGCCGACGGTCTGTTCGCCGCGCGCGCGGCGCAGCTTGACGATTTCTGCCGCAACCGCGTAACCCTCCTCCCAGCCGAAATCATCGTTTCGCTCGACGATGGAAGGAATGGTCTTTCCC
>JACQOK010000325.1 GCA_016202565.1 Betaproteobacteria bacterium
GGCTCAAGCTCACTTCCGTGCCGTTTCCCAAGCCTTCGGAGCGGTATACCGCGATCCTCGGCGGGCACGCCGACATCCTGTATGAGCAGTTGGGCGATGTGAAGAGCTTTCTCGACGGCAAGCAGATGCGTCCGATCCTGATCTTCTCGGAAGCCGCCTTTCCAGCGTTCGGCAACGTCCCGGCCAGCTTCGACCTCGGCCACCGGATCGCGGTCAGCCAGTTCCGCTCGATTGTGATGAAGGCCGGCACCGACCAGGGCCGCGTCAAGGCGGTCTCCGATGCGCTCGCCAAGGTGGCCGCAACGGACGATTACAAGGCCTGGCTCAAGGCTCAGTATGCGGATGAAAAAAGTTTCATTCCTGCAGCGGGCGCCGTCGCCTTCATGAAGGGGGAACTCGAAACGATGCGCAAGTACGCTCCCAAGAAATAAGTTCCGGCGCATACACCGGCAGGGGCGGCGCAGCCGCGACACGGCGCGCCGCCCCTGCGCTTATACAAATCGATCAGAAGAATCCCGCATGGCCAGCGATGTCCGCCTCACCCGGGCGCTGCCCTACGCCGTCGTCGGCGCGAGCGCCGCCTATCTCTACTATGTGGCAGCGAATTTCCAGTACCACGCGCGCGCCGGAACGCTCGGCCCGGATTTCTGGCCGAAAGCCATCCTGATACTGGCGTTCGCCGCATGCGTCTACGAAATCGCGAAGATCGTCTTTTCCGGCGGGCGGGCGCAAGACGTCGGCGGTGTGCTGGAAGACCTGGTCGAGAAAGGCGCCGAGAAACACGCTGACGCCGGGCCGGCGGCAATGCCGACCGAGAACCATCCGTGGCTGCTGCTCGCCAGCATGGGAGCGACGCTCCTCTATGTGGTGGCCGTGCCGGTGCTGGGATTCTTCCTCGCCACCACCGTCTATCTCGCCGCTTTCATGGTCATCGGCGGCTATCGCCGGCCGCGTGTCATCGCAGCGGTGAGCGTGATCGGCACATTACTGCTGTTGTTCGTCTTTATGAAGCTGGTGTACGTTTCGCTTCCGATCGGTCGCGAACCATTCCTGCAAGTCACGCTGTTCCTGATGCAAATCATGGGAATCCGCTGAGCGGCAGCCGCCATGGAAGGAATTCTCGGCAATCTCGCCGTCGGCTTCGCGCACGTTTTCCAGCCGGTCAATTTCCTGGCGCTGGTAATCGGCATCATCCTCGGCCTGCTGGTCGCGGTGCTGCCGGGCCTCACGCTGGTAATGGGGGTGGTTCTGGCGCTGCCGTTCACTTACACCATGGACGTGATCCCGGCGATCATCCTGCTCACCGCGATGTACATCTCCGGCACCTACGCCGGGGCCTGGACTTCGATCCTGTTCCACGTGCCCGGCGAGCCGATCGACGTGCCGCTGCTGTGGGATGGCTATCCGATGGCGCGCAAAGGCGAGGCGGCGCAGGCCCTCGGCTGGACGCTGCTGTCGGCATTCGCCGGCGGTATGGTTGCTGCCGTGGTGATGGTGCTGCTCGCCCAGCCCGTCGCCAGAATCGCGCTGACCTTTTCCACGCCCGAGTATTTCGCGATCCTGTTTTTCGGCCTGTCGAGTGTGGTCTCGCTCGGCGGGAGTTCCCTCGCCAACGCGCTGATCAGCCTGTTCGCGGGGCTGTTGATCGCCACCGTCGGCGTCGACGAGACTTACGGCACCCACCGCTTCACGTTCGGCGTGCCGCTCCTCTCCGACGGCATCGACTACCTGGTCGTGATGGTCGGCGCCTACGGCCTGGGGGAAGTGTTCCTGCGCATGGAACAGGGTTTCAAATCAGCGCCGCTGGAAGCGATGGACAAGATCAGGACGCGCCTGCCCCGGCTGCGCGAAGTGCTGGCCGCCAAGATGACTTTCCTGCGCGGCAGCGCGTGCGGCATCATCGTGGGACTCGTGCCGGGAGCGGGCGCGACGGTCTCCTCGTTCCTGTCGTACGGCATCGAGGGGCAGTACGGCAGGCGCAGGCGAAAGCTGGGCACCGGCATACCCGAAGGCATCATCGCGCCGCAGACGGCGGCCACCGCCTCGGTCGGCGGCGCCATCATTCCGCTCGTGACGATGGGTATTCCCGGCAGCGGCGCCACCGCCATCATCCTGGGCGCCTTCCTGCTGCACGGCCTTCAGCCGGGACCCCAGGTATTCCAGACTTCCAGCCACATCATCTACGCGATGTTCGCTTCGGTATTCGTCGGCATCATCGTGATGTGCGTGATCGGCTACTTCGCCACCAAGTACATGGTCAAAGTACTCGAGTTTCCCGAAGTGATCATCTCCGCTTACGTCGTGATGATGTGCATCCTCGGCGCATTTGCCGCGCGCAACAACATCACGGATGTCTGGCTGATGGTGATCTTCGGCATCATCGGCTACCTCTTCGAGCGCTTCAGGTTTCCGATCACGCCGCTCGTGCTCGGCGTGATCCTCGGCCCGCTCGCCGAATCCTCGTTCATGACCACGATGATCAGCTACGGCAACGACTGGACCGTGTTCTTTACCCGGCCGATCAGCGGGCCGATAATGTTGGTTGGGCTGCTGACGCTGCTTTATCCCGTTTACAGGCGCCTGCACCACAAAACGAGAGGGCGCCGCGTCAGTCGGATATCGGAATAGTTTTTCTGGAAAACTCATGTCCTCTCAAACTCAAGCGCTGGCCGCGGCCGGCACCGCACAGGAAGCAGTGAAGGAACTGATCAGGCGCGCGCGCGCGGCGCAACGCCAGTACGAAGGCTACAGCCAGGAGCAGCTCGACGAAGTGGTGGCCGCGGCCGGCTGGGCGATCATGAATCCGGAGCACAACCGCACGCTTGCCGAAATCGCGGTGCGGGACACCGGTCTTGGCAACGTCGAAGACAAGATCGTCAAGAATCACCGCAAGACGCTGGGGCTGCTGCGTGATCTCAAAGGCGCGATCTCCACCGGAGTGCTCGCCGAATACCCGGAAAAAGGCATCACCGAACTGGCGCGGCCGGTGGGGGTGGTCGCCGCAATCGTACCCTCGACCAATCCCGGGGCAACGCCCGCCAACAATATCATCAACGCCTTGAAGTGCGGCAACGCCATCATTCTCTCGCCCTCGCCCAAGGGTCGTTCGACCGCGGTCAGGCTGCTCGAATACATGCACGCGGAATTCAAACGCATCGGCGCGCCGTCCGACCTCGTTCAGTTGCTGCCCGGCCCGGCGAGCCGGGAGATGTCGACCGAGCTCATGAAGCAGGCCGATCTTGTGGTGGTGACCGGCTCGCAGAACAACGTGCGCGCCGGCTACTCCAGCGGCACGCCGGCGCTCGGTGTCGGCACCGGGAACGTCGTGGTGATCGTCGATGACAGCGCCGACTGCGCGGACGCCGCGGCCAAGATCATGCGCTCGAAGATTTTCGACAACGCGACGAGCTGTTCCTCGGAAAACAGCGTGATCATTCACGCCAGGGTCTACGACCGGATGATCGAGGCGCTGGCGCAAGAAGGCGGGGCGCTGCTCACCGCCGCGGAAAAAGATACGCTCCAGAAAACGCTGTTTCCGGGCGGCAAGCTCTCACCGGCGTGCACCGCGCAATCGGTGTCAAAGATCTGTGCGGTAGCCAGACTCACGCGCGCGGAACTCGTCAACGCCAAATGCCTGATGGTCGAGGAGACCGGCACCGGCAGGAATTACCCGTATTCGGGCGAAAAGCTCTCGCCGGTATTGACCATCTACCGGGCGCGGGATTTCGACCACGCGTTCGACCTCATGCGCGGCATCTACGACTATCTCGGAAACGGCCATTCGTGCGGCATCTACTCCGAAGAGGAGGCGCACATCCAGCGGCTGGCGCGCGAGATGACGGTGTGCCGGGTGATCGTCAAGCAGGCCCATGCCTTCGCCACCGGCGGCAGCTTCGACAACGGGCTGCCGTTCTCGCTCTCCATGGGCTGCGGAACCTGGGGCGGGAACAGCTTCTCCGAGAATCTCAATTACAAACACTTCATGAACATCACGCGCATCGTGCGCGCGATTCCCGAGAACAAGCCCTCGGAAGAGGACCTGTTCGGTCCGTTCTGGAAGAAATACGGAAAGTAGACGATAGACGAACAAAGCGGATGAACTTCGAAGAACACGCGGCCAAGCCGCTGCTGGGCCGGCAGGGCATCACCATTCCCAGAGGCGGGCTCGCGAAAACGCCGGACGAAGCCGCCGCGGTCGCCGCCCGGATCGGCGCCGTCGTCGTCAAGGCCCAAGTCCCGACCGGCAAGCGCGGCAAGGCGGGCGGCATCAAGCTGGCCGCAACACCGGACGACGCCCGCACTCATGCCAAGGCCATCATCGGCATGGAAATCGACGGCCACAGGGTCGAGAAGGTGCTGATCGAGGAGCAGATGCCGATCGAACGCGAGCTTTACGCCGCGGTGCTCAACGATCCCGCGAGCAAAAGCCCGCTGATCATGTTTTCGACCGAGGGCGGCATGGACATCGAGGTGGTGGCGGCGACCGCGCCCGACAAGCTCCGCCGCCAGTCCGTCGATATCCGCCGCGGCTTCTCTCATGCGGATGCTCAGAAGCTGGTCCAGGGCTTGGAGCTCGGCGCGGCGGAAGGCAAGGTCGCCGACGCGCTCGCCAGGCTCTACGAGACCTATGCCGCCTTCGACGCCGAGCTTTTGGAGGTCAATCCGCTGATCGTCACGAGGGACGGCCGCGTTGTCGCACTCGATTGCAAGTTCGTGATGGATGATTGCGCCATCGTCCGCCACCCCGATCTGGCAAACGCGGGCACACCGGAGAAGCTGACAGATCGCGAGACCAAAGCCAAGGCCGCCAGGCTCAAGTATATCGAGCTCGAAGGCGACGTCGGCGTGCTCGCAAACGGCGCCGGGCTCACCATGACGACCATGGACATGATCCGTCACCACGGCGGCCGCCCGGCGAACGTTCTCGAGATCGGCGGCGAGGCCTACTCCCTGGCGTATCCGGCGCTCGAGCTGCTGATGTCGAACTCCCGCATCAAGAGTTTGGTCATCAACTTCTGCGGCGCTTTCGCGCGCACCGACGTGATGACCCAGGGCGTCATCGAGGCGATCGAGGCCTTGGAACCCGAACTGCCGATCTTCTTTTCGGTGGCCGGCACCGGCGACGAGGAAGCGGTCAAGATGTTGAAGGATCGGCTGGGCGTCACGCCGCTCGCGACCATGGACGACGCCTGCAGGGCGGCAGTGGAAGCGGCGAAGATTAGCCGCAGATGAACGCCGATGAACGCGGATAAAACCTCCTGCCAATCAAGCCACTGGTTTTCAGTATCTGTGTATATCTGCGTTTATCTGCGGTTTCATTTGGAGGTGGCGCGATGATCCTCCGCGGCACCGACCGCGTGCTCGTGATGGGAATCACCGGCAAGCAGGGCACGTTCTGGACCGAACGCATGCAGGCCTACGGCACCAGGATCGTCGGTGGCACCCATCCGAACAAGGCGGGCACCATGCATTGCAACGTGCCGGTGTTCGCCACCGCCAGGGATGCGATGAGGGGCGTCGGCTTCGACGTTGCGGTTCTCTTCACCCCGCCGCTCATGGTCAAGGAAGCCGCCGTGGACGCGATCGAGGCAGGCGCCAGGGGCCTGGTCGTGCTGGCCGAGCACATCCCGGTGCACGACGTGATGTACTTCGTGGCCGCGGCGAAGGAACGCGGCGCGCCCATCATAGGTCCCAACACCACCGGCGCCGTCACCCCCGGCGAATGCTTCGCCGGCTTCATGCCCGCCTTCAACGAGCGCATCATCAAGAAGGGCTCGATCGGGGTGGTTTCACGGAGCGGCAGCCTGGGCACGCTTTTCTGTCTCAATCTCGTCCAGGCCGGCTTCGGCGAATCCGCCTTCATCGGCATCGGCGGCGATCCGATCATCGGCACCACCACGCGCGAGGCGCTCGTCGCCCTCGACGCTTTTCCAGCCACCGAAGCCGTCGTCATCGTGGGCGAGATCGGCGGCACGATGGAAGAAGAAGCAGCCGATTACGCCAGGACCCTGGCGAAGCCCGTGTTCGCCTTCTTCGCCGGCGGCGCCGCGCCCCAGGGCAAGAAGATGGGCCACGCCGGCGCCATCGTCATGGGCGACAAGGGA
>JACQOK010000327.1 GCA_016202565.1 Betaproteobacteria bacterium
AGCCAGCTCCCTCTGCAAGTACTCTTCCTGTTCGGAGAACGAGTTGTTGTAGTTGCGCTTGAGGAATTACGCGGAAGCGCACAGCGCGATTATTCCCTCGACCTTGAGCCGTCCGCTCGCCAACGCGCGCTCCATGCCCTTCTCGTTCAGCCACAGCCCCGTGTAGTCCACCGCCGGGTTGAGCTTGATGCCCTGCACGACCTGCTCCGCGTCGGCCATGCCGGGCACGCGCTTCGGGTCGACGAACGAGACGATCTGCATGTGCCGGATACCGGTCTCCGAGAGCGCATCGATGAGTGCGATCTTGCGTGCCGTCGGAATCGCGCCGCTCTCGATCTGAAAGCCCTCGCGCGGACCCTCTTCGTTGATTCTCACCGATTTCGGCATGTCTGACATGTGCACTCCTCAATCCGCGGTGATGTTGGCTTCCGGATCACCTCGCCCCACCATGCGCATCCCGTCGTGCGTCCTGCTCTTCATTTGACAGCCGGCCAGCGCGCGTTCCTGCCGAAGAGGGCGCCGGCCTTCGAATGAAGAACAAGGCCGATCACCATCAAGATCGCGCCGGCGATGTTGAGCCACAGTGAATGCACGTAGAGCAACACGCCGGCAAGGATGAAGTTGAAGCGCTCCGGCCACGCGAGACTGCGATTGATGAATCCCTCGAGCCCGGCGGAGATGCAGTAAAGCCCCATGAACCCGGTCACCCAGACGAGAGCGATGGCGGTCCACGGCGCACCCTCGTCCATGAGGATGGGCGAGTAGGCCATGAGAAACGGAATCGCATAAAGCGGATATGCCATCCGCAGCGAGGTGAATCCTGTTCGCATGGGGTCCGATTGCGCAATGCCCGCCGCGACGAACGCCCCCAGCGCAAACGGTGGCGTCAGCGAGGCGTACTGGGTCTGCCAGAGCACGATCAGGTGCGCATTGAGTTCCGGCACGCCGAGCTTCATCAACGCGGGAACCGCGAGGATGGAGAGCAGGACATAGGCGGCGGTGATGGTCATGCCCATGCCCAGGATGTAGCTCGCGATGCCGGACATGATGATCACCATCGGCAACTCGCTGCCGTGCCATCCGAAGGCGTTGACGAAGACGCTGGAATAACCGAGCACGATCGAGGAGAACTTGAGCGCGATTCCCGGCAGCGATATCCCGGCGAGCACGATCCCCATCACGCCGGCCGTGACACCGATGACGAGCGAATTGATGGCGGCCCGCTCGAGCCCCGCCATGATCCTGGGCGAAGAGAAGACGAACAGGGCGACGAGCGACCAGAAGAGTGCGTTGCCGGCGTTGAGGTCCGATGCCGCCATCAACGCGAAGAGCACCGCCGCCATCCACAGCATCCAATTCTCGCGCAGCACGCCGTGACGCGGTCCCGTCCCGCCCGCGAGGACTTGGCTCCGCGCGGCCTCACCTTCCTCCTTGCTCCCGCCCGCGCCAAGTTTCGCCGCCATCGCGTCCTCGGCGCGCAGGGCAAGCCAATCGTGGTCCGTCCCCCAGTGCGGCCGCCTGAGCCAGCGGGCGACGAGCGGCGGAAGCGCGACGAGCCGCGTATCCGCGCGGAAAAAGCTCAGGAATATCGCGGCGCAGATCGCCCAGAGCGCGGCGTCGAAGGGAGAGCGCCCGATGACCAGGCGCAGGATCAGCACCACCACCGGGATGAGGAGATAGCCTTCCTTCCTTATCAACTCCCGCAAATTGGGGATGTCCTTCTCCGCCATGCCCATGATCCCCAGCTTGCCCGACTGATTGTGCACCGAGTTGTACACCGCGTAGTAGTACATCAATGCCGGGACGATCGAGACCAGCGCGATATAGTTGTAAGACGTCTCCGTGAATGCGGCCACCAGGAACGCCGCCGAGCCCATGACGGGCGGCATCAGGTGCCCGCCGATGGAGGAAACGGCCTCCACCGCCCCCGCGTAATGGCCGGTAAAGCCGACGCGCTTCATCAGCGGGATGGTGAAGGTGCCGGTGATGCAGATGTTCGCCGCGCCGCTTCCCACCACCGTTCCGACAAGGCCGCTCGAGACCACGGACGCCTTGGCAGGCCCCCCGCGCAGCCGCCCCACCAGGCCGAACGCGAGCTTGACGAAAACATCGCCCACCTTGGTCATTTCCAGGAGCACCCCGAACAGGATGAACAGGAACACGTAGCTCGCGTAGACGTTCGCGATGATCCCGAAGATACCGTCCGCGCTGTAATTGAAAGCGACGACCTCGTTGTACGAGAAGCCCCGGTGCATGATCCGCTCGGGAAAGTAGTTCCCGAAGAGGTCATACAGGAAGAATACCGCCCCCAGGATCGGCAACACCCACCCCAGCAGCCGCCGCACCATCTCGATCGAGACGACGATCGCCAGTGTTCCGAGAACCACATCGGGCCACTGAATGCTGCCAGCCCGGTCCCCCCGTTCCGCGAAGTTGATCACATACTCCACGGTGAATACGAGCGTCATGAAGCACAGAATGAGATCGATCGTCGAGGGCCGGTGGCGCGGCGACGAGGCGCTCGCGGGGTAGTAGATGAAGGTCAGCAGCGCGGTAAAGAAAACGTAGAGCGGCAAGAAGAAATGGAACGCGTAGTAGCGCACCGACGGGAAGTACAGGCCATCCCACAGGAACGAGACGGAACTGACGACGGACGCCGGAAGAATGAAGCCCAGGGCGATCCCGATCGGTTCGGCGAAGCCGAGCAGAAAGTCAACCGGCGCGCCGTTCGCTGCGCCATACAGGAAATAGCCGGCGAAGGCGAGCGCGCTGACGTAGATCGCCGCTCGTGGGAACAGGCACAGCGCCGAAAAGTAGAGAAACCCGCCCGCGCTGACGACCCATCCCAAGTGCGGGAAGGTCACCTCCTGCCAGTCCCAGGCGTCCTCGAGCGGCAGATAAAGATTGAACGTCCTGCCGGCGATGACGGCCGTGTATATCAGAAAAATGGCCGCGAGCCCGGCCCAGACGGGAAGATTCTCGCGCTGGAAACCGCGCGCGAGGTCGCGCCGGCGGACGTTCTCCGGCGCGAAGATCACCAGCAGCCACTTCCATACCGCATCGCGCACGGGCTCCTCCTCCTTCATGCCGGCAGTGACGGTCGCCTCGGGACCCCTCGTGAGTGAGGCGCCCCGCGGTCAGGTCAATCTACGTTGTAGCCGCGCTCCTTCCAATAGCGCGCAGCCCCGGGGTGAACCTTGAGGTTGAACGCCTTCATCTGCTTGAGGAAGCCGTCGTTCTGGGCGGTATCCAGTCCGTCTTTCAAGGGGCGGTACACGCTCAGGATGAAGTCCCGGTTCTTGGGGTCGTAGAAATGCTTCGCGACTTCGTACACGACTTCGGCGGGAACCTTGTCGTGCGCCACCAGGAACACTTTGTAGGCGATGGTCTTGACTTTCTTTCCCTTCATGCCTTCGTAGACGCTCATGTCGGCCATGTCCTCGAAGTAGCCCTTGCTGAGGTCGATGAATTCCTTGATCACCGGACCGGGCACGTCGAGGACGGTGATGGGCCGGCTTTGCGCCGCCTGCAGCACCGACGGGGCGGGAATCGGATTGGGGATGCCGAACGCATCGAGCTTCCCGTCCACCATGTAGTTCGCTGCATCACCCCATTTCAGGTAATCCTTCCGCAGCGAATCCAGGATCCCGAGCTTCCTGAAAACGGTCTCCATCATGAAGTCCGTGCTGCTACCCTTGGGGCCCATGCTGACGCGCTTGCCCTTAAGATCCGCCATCGACTTGACGGGGCTGTCGGCCAGCACGACGATCTGCAGCCACGAGCCCGACATCGGCCCGATGCCGCGCAGGTTGGTCGCGGGTTTCTTCTCGGTGTCGAAGGGTTTCTGCTTGCGCTGGATGAAGTCCACGAACACGCCGTTCGTCAGTGCCAGCTCAACGCGCCCGGCGGCGAGCATGCGGGTGTTCGCAACGAAGCCGCCGGTCTCCTGATTGGTGATATTGACGGTCTTGCTGTTCTTGTTGACCACCTCGGCGACCGCCCCGGCCTGGCGGAACGCGCCCGCGCCCTTGCCTGCGCCGACGACGGTAACCTGCGTTACGGCCGCTGCCGCCGTCCAACTGAAAACCCCCAGCACCGCCAAGGCTGCAATCTTGCATGTCCAACGAACCGTGTTACACATGTCTATCCTCCTCGTATATGGGTGAAACGTGAACAACGTTGCAGAACAGGTTCGAACGGAGAACCGGAGAATCGCGCTTATGTCATGCGGATGAGAGATCTTGAAAGGGGAAACCTACTCTAACGCAAGCAATAAAGCAGATCAAGGCGCCCGAGCGCCGGGTTTGCTGAGCGCGCCGATGCGCACGCCGAGGAGGCGAATGCGCCGGTCGAGCGGCACGCGTTTCAGGCACTCGCCCGCGGCGCGGCGGATCACGCCGGCGTCGGCTGTCGCTTCATCGAGCGTGCGGTCGCGAGTGACGGTCTTGAAGTTGTCGTAGCGAAGCTTGAGGCCGATCGTCTTGCCGACATACCCCTTTCTCTGGAGATCGCCGGCGACCTTCACGCACAGGTCGGTGAAGATGCGCGAAAGCTGCTCGCGGTCGCGCACCGGGTGCAGATCGTCTTCAAACGTCGTTTCACGGCTGATCGATTTGGGCTCGCTGTAAGTGACCACCGGCCGCGCGTCGCGCCCGTGCGCGGCTTCGTGCATCCAGGCGCCATGACTCCTGCCGAACTCCCCGACGAGCAGCGCCGGATCGGCCTGCGCGAGTTCGCCGATGGTGCGGATGCCGAGCGCATCGAGTCGGGCGGCGGCCTTGGGACCGATGCCATTGATCTTGCGAACCGGCAGCGGCCAGATGCACGTCGGGATATCGGCCTCGGTGAGAACCGTCAACCCGCCCGGCTTATCCAGATCCGAGGCGATTTTCGAGAGCAGCTTGTTCGGCGTGACGCCGATCGAACACGTCAGCCCGGTTGCCTCGCGCACGGTGCGCTGGATATCCACCGCCACCACCCGCGCGCGTGCCCACGGGTCGGGTGCCCCCTCGGCGGCGGTGGACATGACAAGGTCGGTCAGATCGATGTAGATCTCGTCAATCCCGCGGTCTTCGATCTGCGGCGCCACCGCGCGCACCGCCTCCTTGAACAGGCGGGAGTAGCGGCGGTACTCGTCGAAGTCCGCGGGCAGCAGCAGCGCATCCGGCGCGAGCCGCGCCGCTTTCATGAGCCCCATGCCCGAATGCACGCCGAGCGCGCGCGCTTCGTAGGTGGCGGTGGTGATCACGCCCCGGCCGCTGTACCCCCGCAGCGTGGGGATCGCCGTTGTCTCCGCGCCGCGCCGCCGCCCGCCGATCACCACCGGTTTGCCGCGAAGCTCCGGGTAGCGCAGCAATTCAACCGACGCGTAGAACGCGTCCATGTCGAGGTGGGCGATGCAGCGCAAGGGCATGCTGATTGACGCCGCGATCGCAGTGGTCGCCCCGCCACGCGCAACGCTACCGTCGATCCTTCGTCCCGTCGAGCGCCGCATGCGCCGCGGCAAGCCGCGCCACCGGCACCCGGAACGGCGAGCAGGAAACGTAATCGAGACCCGCACGGTGGCAGAACGCGATGCTGGCGGGATCGCCGCCATGCTCGCCGCAGATGCCGATCTCGAGTCCCTTGCGGCGCTGGCGGCCGAGCTTCACGCCGATCTCCATGAGCTGTCCCACGCCGGTCTGGTCGAGGGTGGCAAAGGGATTGCGTTCGAGAATGCCCTTATGCAGATACTCGCTCAGGAATCCCGTCTCGGCGTCGTCGCGCGAGATGCCGAAGGTGGTCTGCGTGAGGTCGTTGGTGCCAAACGAGAAGAACTCGGCATACTCGGCGATGCGGTCGGCGATGAGCGCCGCACGCGGCACCTCGATCATGGTGCCGAACTGGTAGGGCACTTTCATGCGTTGTTCCTTGAGCACCGCGCGGGCCTCTTCTTCGAGCAGCGCGCGCTGCACCTTGAGTTCGTTGCTCGTCGAGGCGAGCGGGATCATGATCTTCGGCTTGAGCTTGATGCCCTTTTTCGCGCAGGCGCAGGCCGCTTCGATGATCGCCCGCATCTGCATGCGCACGAGCTCCGGCATGTGAATGCCGAGACGCACGCCCCGTAAGCCCAGCATCGGGTTCTGCTCGCGCATCGCCTCCACGCTGTCGAACAGTTTGCGCTTGGCCCGAAGCTCCGCTTCCAGCGCTGCGGCGTCTCCGTCCTTGAGCCGGAGGCGCGTCTCCAGCTCCGTGATCGCTTTCTGCAGCTCGTCGCGGTTCGGCAGGAACTCGTGCAGCGGCGGGTCGATCAAACGGATCGTCACCGGCAGGCCGTCCATCGCCTTGAAGAGGCCGACGAAATCCGCGCGCTGCATCGGCAAGAGCTGCGCCAGGTGCCCGGCGCGCTCCTCGGCGCTGCGGGCAAGAATCATGCTCTGAACGACCGGAAGCCGGTCCGCTTCGAAAAACATGTGCTCGGTGCGGCAGAGACCGATGCCTTCCGCGCCGAAGTTGCGGGCGCGCTCGGCGTCGCGCGGGTAGTCCGCGTTCGTCCATACGCCCAGCCGGCGAAAGCGGTCGGCCCACGACAAAAGCTCGACCAGGTACGGATCGGTCACGTCCGGCACCACGGTCTCGACCTCGCCCGCGAACACTTCGCCGGTACCGCCGTCGATCGTGAGCCAGTCGCCCTCTTTCAACACCTGACCGCCCGCAGTGCGCATCTGCCGGCGTTCTATATCGATCTCGAGTGAAACGACACCCACCACGGTGGGAATGCCGAACTGCCGCGCCACCAGCGCCGCGTGACTCGTGCGTCCGCCGCGGCTTGTCACCACGCCTTGCGCCGCGAGCATGCCGTGCACGTCGTCGGGCCGCGTTTCGGGCCGCACCAGTATGACTTTCTTGTTGAGCCGCTGCGCCCAGTGCTCGGCAGCATCGGCGTCGAAAACGATCTGGCCGATGGCCGCGCCCGGCGACACGTTGAGTCCCGTTGCGATGAGCGCGCCCTTATCCCTGGCCGCACTGCGCGCGGCCGGGTCAAGCTGCGGATGAAGAAAGTAATCGACGTGTTCGGGTCTGACGCGCCGTACCGCCTCCTCCTTGCTGATGAGTTTCTCCTTCGCCAGATCCACGGCGAGGCGAACCGCCGCCTGCGCGGTGCGCTTGGCGTCGCGCGTCTGCAGCATCCAGAGTTTGCCGCGCTCGATGGTGAACTCGATGTCCTGCACTTCGCGGTAATGCTGTTCGAGGATGCGGGCGATGCGCTTCAATTCCTTGTCGGCGCGCGGCATCAGGCGCTCGAGTTCCGCGATGGGCAGCGTCTTGCGCGTGCCCGCCACCACGTCTTCGCCTTGCGCGTTCATGAGGAAATCGCCCTCGAGTTCGTTCTCGCCGGTCGTGACGTTGCGCGTGGTCGCCACGCCCGTTCCCGAGTCGGCGCCCAGATTGCCGAACACCATGGCGACGACGTTTACTGCCGTGCCCAGGTCATGCGGAATGCCGGCGGCCTTGCGATAGTCGTGTGCGCGCTTGCCGTTCCAGGAACGGAACACCGCCATCGTCGCGAGCCGCAGCTGTTCGAGCGCATCCATCGGGAAGGGGCGATGCGCATGCTCTTCCACGATCTGCTTGAACTCCGCGGTGACGGCCTTCAGGTCCTCAGCCGGAAGCTCGGCGTCGTTCCACACGCCGCGGCGCGTCCGATACCGGTCGAGCAGCGCCTCGAAGGGCTTGGCGGGGACGTCGAGCACGACGGTCGCGTACATCTGCACGAGACGACGATAGGCATCGAAGGCGAAACGCTCATCGCCCGTCAGCCGCGCGAGACCCGCTGCCACCTCGTCGTTCAGACCGATGTTGAGTACGGTATCCATCATGCCCGGCATGGAAAACTTCGCCCCCGACCGGCAGGATACGAGCAGCGGGTTGGCCGTGTCCCCGAATTTCTTGCCCGTGACACGCTCCAGCGCGGCCACCGCTTTCAATACCTGCTCCCACATCCCCTTCGGAACCTTGCCGCCGGCGGCAAGAAACGCGTTGCAGGCTTCGGTGGTCACCATGAATCCGGGGGGGACCGGCAGTTTCAGCTTCGTCATTTCGGCCAGGTTGGCGCCCTTGCCTCCGAGCAACCCGCGCACGCCGTCCCACGAACCCGCCGCGCGTTCGGCGAGCCGGATCTCGTCGAACGAATAGACGAATTTCGTATCGGTTTTTTTCGGAGCGGGCCGCACCGGCTTGCGTTGCGCGGCTCGATTTTGCTTCTTTCCTTTCGCAGTCTTCATTCCCTTTTGCCCAAAAATTAATCGCTGGCGGGGTTCCCTGATCCCGCCGAGCCGCTATGCTAACAGCCAAATACAAGAAGAGACAGCCGGGAACGTGATCCGACCGGAGCGCCTGGCGCGAGCAGCATCGCAGCCGGGCAGGGCTGGAAAGGAACGCTGCGGGCCGCTATGCTGTGCGCAGCCGACGAGTTGGAACCAACAATAACCGTCGTAAGAACAATTGCGCGGCGCAAGGAGGAACGGTGATGAAGACATCGATTGGCATGATGCAGGGTGTGCTGCTCGCCGCGATGCTCGCGGCGCTGCCGGCGCAGGGGCAGAACTACCCGGTCCGGCCGGTGCGGGTGATCGTGCCGCTCGCTGCCGGCGGCGGCATGGACACCGTCACGCGCGGCCTGGCGCAGAAGCTCGCCGACGCCTTCGGCCAGAGCGTCGTCGTCGACAATCGTCCCGGCGCGGGGAGCCTGGTCGGCCTCGAAATCCTGGCCGGGTCCGCGCCGGACGGCCACACCCTCATGATGATCAGCGCGACCACGGTCATTCACCCGATCCTGTACAAGTCGCGCTTCGATATCGGGCGCGATTTCACGCCGGTCTCGCAGGTCACCGCGCAGGGCTACACGCTCGTCGTGCACCCGACGCTGCCCGCCAAGTCGGTCTCCGAGCTGGTGCAGTACGTGCGCGCAAATCCCGACAAGCTCAACTACGCCTCATCGGGCATCGGCAGTCCGATCCACATGACCACCGAACTCTTTCAGATCGCGACCGGCACCCGCATGACGCATATCCCGTTCAAGGGGATGGGGGCGGCGTACGCGGACCTGGTCGGGGGACGCATCCAACTGTCGTTTGCGACCATCATTTCCTCGCTCGCCCACGTCAGCGCCGGACGCCTGCGCGCGCTGGCGGTGACGCCGGCGAAGCGCGCGCCGGCACTGCCGGACATCCCGACGTTGTCCGAAGCCGGTGTGAAGGTCGTCGTGGTCAACTGGTACGGCCTCATCGCGCCGGCCGGGACCCCGAAGGCCGTCATCGGCCGGATCAGCGGCGAGACGGCGAAGGCGATGCAATTGCCCGACGTGACGAAGCGCCTCATCGCCGAGGGCTCGGAGGCGGTCACGAGCTCGCCCCAGGCGTTTGCGGCCCACATCCGCGCCGAGCACGAGCAGTGGACCCGGGTGATCAAGCAGGCCGGGATCCGCGGGCAATAACCAACAGCATAAGGCAATGATCGCGCGATATCAGGGCCTTGTCGGTTGCATTGATCGCGCGATCGCGGGGACGCCCTAATCAGCATAGCGTAGATACTATGCAGGACTTGCCTTTGTCACTTCTAGAAGTTAGAAGGTCCATTTTTCAACTAACGAGGAAGAGAAA
>JACQOK010000328.1 GCA_016202565.1 Betaproteobacteria bacterium
TCCTTGAGCTTTTCCAGTGATTCGGTCATGGGCGTTTCCTGATAACGGATTTGAACGGGAAAGGCGTTAGTGTAACCAACATCGCGGGCGAGTCGTCGCGTATGGGTGAGTGGCGCGTGATATCTGCCGCATCTAGTTCGCCGTCGCACCCGAGGCCTTGACCACGTTACCCCACTTCGCGAGTTCCGAGCGGATGTAGGCGGCGAATTCCACCGGATTGCTGCCAACCGGCACCGCGCCGTCCGCAGAGAGGCGCGTTTTGACTTCCGGATTTTGCAAGACTCTGGCGAACTCGCCGTGCAGTTGCGAAATGATGGCAGCGGGTGTTCCGGCCGGCGCCAGCACCCCGGTCCAGGAGGTCGATTCCGCCCCGGGAAATCCCGCTTCCGCGATCGTCGGGGTATCCGGCGCAGCGGGCGAACGTTTGCTCGTGGTGACGGCCAGCGCCTTGATGCGGCCGGTTTTCAGGTGCGGCAGGGAAGAGGGAATGCCGTTGAACATCACCTGGACATGGCCGGCCATGACGTCGATCAGCGCCGGCGTGCCGCCCTTGTATGGAATGTGTGTGATATCGATCGCCGAGATGGACTTGAATAGTTCCGCGGACAGGTGAGAACCGGTTCCGCTCCCGGCCGAGCCGTAGTTGATGTGCCCGGGCTTCGCTTTCGCCAGCGCAACGAGCTGCTTGACGCTCGCGACCGGCAATAAGGGATGCGTGACCAGCATGTAGGCTGCCGCGGCGAGCTGGGTGATGGGCGCAAAATCGCGCACCGGGTCGTAGGCGAGCTTGCGATAGAGGTGCGGGCTGATCGCGATGTTGCCGATCGTGCCCATCAGCAGCGTGTAGCCGTCCGGCGCCGCCTTGGCGACCGCTTCGGTGCCGATGATGCCGCCCGATCCGGGGCGATTGTCGACGACGACCTGCTGGCCGAGCCCTTCCGCAAGCTTCTGCCCAACTGCGCGCGCTACGAGGTCGGTCGTGCCGCCGGCGGCGTTGGGCACGATAAAACGGATCGGCCGTACCGGAAACCCTGTAGCCGTTGACTGCGCGACGGCAACGGCCGCAAACGCCACACCGATGAGCAATACCAACGCCTGTGCCGAATTCCGCATCTCCATCCCTTTTACCAATTCCGGTTATTCCGCACCCCCACCCTAACCCTCCCCTTGGGCTTCAGGGGGAGGGAATATTACGCTCTTAGATTCCGCTGTAGTTCACGTCGCGCCAGCTCTTGGTGCGTAGCGACTCCTCCGCGGCGTCCCAGACCCGGTGTATCTTGAGTTTGTCGCGGAAGCTTGGCGCGCACTCGCGCCCTTCATGGATTGCGCGCGCGAAAGCGCACCAGGTCTGGGCGACAAGAAACGTGGCGCGTCCGCGCTCGATGCCCTCGACGTAGCAGTGCCTGGCGGGGATCGGTATTTCCTGAAATTGTTTCTGGAGCCGCTCGGGCGCCGTGGGGTCGGACACCAGCCGGTCGATGTCGGCCCGCGCACCGTAGAGCTTCAGCTCGCCGCGCGCAGGATCGCCCTGTCCCGTCGCCTTGCTCCAGGCGGGCGAGTCTCCCGTCGCGAGCATCAGCATGCCTTCGGTGCCGTAAACCTCGAAATGATTGCCGGTGCCGAACCATGCCGTAAAAGAGACCTGCATGGTGCCCATCACGTCATTGCCGGCCCGCAGCAGGTAGTTCATGTTGTCGACCTGGTCGCTGCGAATGACGCCGGCGCGGTCGAGCGCGCGCCGCTCCGGCACCTTCACCGCCATGTCGGCGCAGATCGCGGTCACGTCCTGCCCCAGCACCGTATGGACGCGATCGAGACTGTGACCGCTGCGATAACCGGGATGGCCGCCCATCTCCGACTGGAACAACCACTGCCGGTGCGACGGGCGCGGCGCGATGTAGTTGGAGACGAAGTAGGTGTGATTGAAAGCGAGCGGCCCGCCGATATATCCCTCGCGCACGAGTTCGGCCATGTGGAGCGTCGCCGGCTCGTAGTGGCTCTGATGGCCTACCACCGTCCGCAGCCCATTCCGCGTTGCGAGCGCCGACAATTCCTCCGCCTGGACCGTGGAGACGCCGAGCGGCTGCTCGCAATACACGTGTTTGCCCGCGCGCAGCGCCGCGGCCGCGATCCGGTAATGATGGACCGGGCGTGCCGATACGCACACGATGTCGATCTCCGGCAGGGCGCTCAGCATGTTTTCGACGCTGGCGAACGCATGCGCGATCGCGAAGTGACGGGCGCTCGCTTCCGCGGTTTCGCGGCGCGTCGTGCACACCGCGACCACCTCGTACCAATCAGGCAGCGCCTTGAGCGCCGGGATGTGGGCACGGACCGCCCAGCCCTCGCGGCCGTCGGGACTGTGAGTCAGGCCCGCGCCGGTTACGGCCACCTTCAGGCGGCGCGGCGCTTCGGTCATCGGCAGGAACCCTCCACGATCAGCTCTTTTCCGCGGCCGCGAGGGTCTTCGATTCGCGCCGCCTGATCGCTTCATAACGCCGCAGCAGGTTCTGGGCGCGCACCACCACCGGAATGTCGATCATCTTGCCGTCGATCTGGAACGACCCGCGGCCGGCCGCCGCGGCCTCCTCGTCCAACCGGATCACCTTGCGCGCGTATGCCACCTCCTCGGCGCTCGGCGTGTATTCCTCGTTGACGATCTTCACCTGGCCGGGGTGAATGCACGCAGCACCGTCGAAGCCGAAGCGGCGCGAACGCCGCACCATCTGGCGGAACCGGTCCCAATCGCTGAAATCGGCCACCGTTCCGATGAAGCCGAGCGGCATCACGCCGGCGGCGCGCGCCGCGATGATCATGCGCTGCTTGGGGTGGAGCAGCACGTCGTCGTCCGGCTGCATGCCGCAGTCGAGCGCGAAATCCTCGCCGCCGATGTTCATCGCCACCACGCGCGGGCTCGCGCGGGGAATCTCGTTGATGCGGGTGTAGGCGTCCGCGGTCTCGATCATGGTGATGAACTTCGTGTGCCCGACCATCATCCCGCGCTTTTCCTCGAGCTCAGTCACGAGTTCGTCGAGGAGCCTCACGTGAGAGGCGCTGTCGATCTTGGTGCAGGCGATGCCGTCGACGTCGGGCATTATCGAGTGCTCAAGGTCGCGCACCGCGATCGCGAGCGGCTGGTTGATGCGCACGACGACATCCGCACCGCTGCGGCGCACCTTGGCCGCAGCCTTCTCCACCAACGTTCGCGCGTGCTCCTTCTGCGCGGGCGGCACGCTGTCCTCGAGATCGAGCTGAATGGCATCGGCGCCGCGCGTGTGCGCCTTGTCGACGAACTTGTCGACGTTGACCGGCACGTAGAGCAGCGAGCGCCACACCGGAAGTTCACGTGTCATCGTTGTTTCCTCTCATGTAAGGTAGCCCGGAAGAAGCGAAGCGGATTCCGGGAACATAGTTCTCTTTTGGGGGCCTTCGTTCCCGCTTCTCCTTGTCCCCGGATTTCATTTCATTCCATCCGGGCTACGGTTACTGCTCGCCGGCCTGTGCCGTTTTTCTGCGCTGCTTGCCCTGATAGATTACATCCTCCGCGGCGAGCCGCGCGAGTTCGTCCGGCGTGAGCCCGAGCCGGGTGAGGACTTCCTCATTATGCTCGCCCAGCCGCGGCGCGGGCGCGCGGATCGCGCCAGGTGTGTCCGACAACTGCGGCACCACGCCGTGCATGGGGATCGTGCCCATCTCCTCGTCGGGGTATTCGACCACCATCTCGCGTGCCTGCACGTGCGGGTCCTCGATGATCTGCGCAATGTCGTAGATCGGGCCGACGGTGACTTCATTCCTGTCGAAAAACTCGAGGTTCTCGGAAAGCGTCATGCGAGCGATGAATTCGCCGATGATGGCATCGAGTTCCGCGGCGTTCCTGACGCGATCGGCGTTCGTCTTGTAGCGCGGGTTGTCGATCAGATCCGGCCTGCCGATGACGCGGAACAGGCGCTCGGTCATGGCCTGAGTCGAAGCTGACATGCACACCCATTTTCCGTCGCGGGTGCGGTAGGCGTTGCGCGGCGCCGCGGTGGTCGAGCGGCTGCCGGTGCGTTCGCGGAGTTTTCCGCTCGCCTGGTAGCTTGCCGCCTGCGGACCCATGAACGAAAAGAGCGGTTCGAGCAGCGACAGGTCGACGACCTGCCCGCGCCCGCCGCTCACTTCGACGTGGCGCAGCGCGATGAGTGCCGCGAATGCGCCGTAGGTGCCGGCAGTGCAGTCGGCGAGTTGCATCGGCGGCAGCACCGGCTCCCGGTCGGCAAAGCCGTTCAGTGCGGCGAAGCCGGACATGCCTTCGGCGAGCGTGCCGAATCCCGGCTTGTGCTTGTAGGGACCGCTCTGGCCCCACCCGGTGACGCGCACGATGACGAGTTTCGGGTTGCGCGCGTGCAGCACGTCCGGACCGAGCCCCATCTTTTCCAGCGTGCCCGGGCGGAAGTTCTCGATCAGCACGCCGGCGGTCTCAACCAGGCGGAGCAGCAATTCCTTTGCTTCCGGCTTGCGCAGGTTGAGGCAGACGCTCTTCTTGTTGCGCGCATAGACCTTCCAGTTGGCGGCGACGCCGTTCACCAGCCAGTCGCGCAGGGGGTCGCCTTCCGGGGTCTCGATCTTGATGACTTCCGCGCCGAAATCGGCAAGGAGCAGGCTCACCATGTTGCCTGCCACCACGCGCGAGAGGTCGAGCACCCGCACGCCGTCGAGAGGCCCGCGCGCCTCGCGTGCAAACTCTTTTCTGGGCAAAGCGGATTCCTTCGTCAGCATGAGCGGTCGTGATCGGGCGCTACCGGTACGCGTGGTGGCTTTTTCCGGAGAAACGATAACAGCGTGCGCACGGTGGCGCAATTTTCGCGCTGTCCGCCGGCTGCTGTTCAGCGTGTATCGCTGCCGGCGCTCAACTGCTTCTCGATCAACCGCGCTTCGTTCCTGAGCAGCACGGCGAGTTCGGCGACGCGCTTTTCGGTCATGCGGCTGGAAATCGCGGAGACCGACAGCGCCGCGAACGGCACGCCGCTGCGGTTATGCAGCGCCTGGCCGATCGAGCGCACCCCGGCGAGCGACGGGGTCTCGCGCACGGCGTAACCGAGCTTCTGCGCTTTCTTCACCTGCGAAGTGAGACTGGGGGCCGACAGTCCGTACTCCGGCAGGCGCGGCGCGTTGCTCGCGATGATCTGGCGGATGTCTTCGTCCGGCAACGCGGAGAGAATCGCGAGACTCCCGATGCCGACGCCGAGCGGCCGGCGCATGCCGATTTCCAGCGTGAAGGTCTTGATCGGGAACGCGCCTTCGTGCCGGTCGAGGCAGAGCCCATCGAGCCCGCTGCGTTGAGTCAGGAACACGGTGTCACCGGTGACCTCCGCGATGCGCGTCAGTGCGGGGTGACAGATTTCGCGCAGGTTGAAGCGGGGGGCGGCGGTCAAGCCCAGTTCGAACACCATCGGCCCGAGAAAATAACGATGGGTGTCGAAATCCTGCTGCACCATGTTTTCCGCGGCCAGGCACTTGAGCATCCGGTGCACGGTGGGCCGCTGCAGCGCGGTGCGGGTGGCCAGGTCGAGCAGGCGCGAGCCGTTGCGATTGTGGGCGGCGATCTCGCGCAGGAGCGTGAGCGCGCGCTCGATGCTTTGCGTGCCGGACAGCTTGCCGGGGACCGAGTTGGGTTTTCTGGGCATGGGTCGAGTCCGAATCGTGAGATCAACAAAGGATTATGCCACTGACACGGCTCTGGCGGAATATCTCCCCCAGTGCTATCGTGACGCTCGATTTTTCTTTGTTGTTGGGCTGAAGAGTCCATATTACGGCACTGCTTCCCCGCTGCCAAGCCCTGCGTTCCGGGGCTTCACCTCTCTCAGGAGTACGCCACCATGATCGATTCCGCTTCCGGAGTGCACACTCGCCCGGCCTCGGCCGGGGCGCGGCTGCGCGCGGCGCTCGCCGTGGAAAAACCGCTGCAAGTGATCGGCACCATCAACGCCTATCACGCGCGGCTTGCCGAGCGCGTTGGTTACCGCGCGATCTACCTCTCGGGCGGGGGCGTGGCGGCGGGATCGCTGGGCGTGCCCGACCTCGGCATCAGCGGGCTCGACGATGTGCTCACCGATGTGCGCCGGATCACGGACGCCTGCGGGCTGCCGCTCCTGGTGGATGTGGATACCGGCTTTGGCGCGAGCGCGTTCAACATCGCGCGCACCGTGAGGTCGCTGATCAAGTTCGGCGCGGCGGCGATGCATATCGAGGACCAGGTGGGCGCCAAACGCTGCGGGCACCGGCCCGGGAAGGAACTGGTGACACGGCAGGAAATGGTGGATCGCATCAAGGCCGCGGCCGACGCCAAGACCGATCCCGATTTTGTGGTGATGGCGCGCACCGATGCGCTGGCGGGGGAGGGGCTGCAGGCGACGATCGATCGCGCGTGCGCCTGCGTCGAAGCTGGCGCCGACATGATTTTCCCGGAGGCGATCACGGAGCTTGCGATGTATCGGAAGTTCGCCGACGCGGTCAAAGTGCCCATCCTCGCCAACATCACGGAATTCGGCAAGACGCCGCTCTTCACGGTCGAGGAGCTGCGTTCGGCCAACGTGGCGCTCGCGCTTTATCCGCTTTCCGCTTTCCGCGCGATGAACGCCGCCGCGTTGCGCGTCTACCAGGCAATCCGCGAGGACGGCACTCAGAAAGGCGTAGTGGAATTGATGCAGACGCGCGATGATCTTTACGATTATCTCGACTACCACGCCTACGAGCAGAAACTCGACGCGTTGTTCGCGAAAAGGTAAAAGCGGGAACGAAGGCCCAAAAAGAAGCGATAACGAAAGCCCCCAAATAAAAGCGGGAACGAGAGAACGTAGCCCGGATGGAATGAAATGAAATCCGGGGCAGGGAGAAGCGGGAACGAAGGCCCCCAAAAAAAGCGGGAACGAGGGCTTTGTAGGTTGGGCTGAACGCAGTGATGCCCAACACGGAGCGAACGTTAATTGTTGGGGTTCACGTCGTTCACCCCAACCTACGATCTCAGGACACTAACTGATCAACACCGCCGCGCGGCCGATCACTTCACCGCGTTCCACCCGGGCGTGCAGCGCTTCGGCTTGCTCGAGCGGGCGAATGTCGGTGACCACCGGCCACACCTCCTTCCGCGCGACGAGGTCGAGCGTCTCCAGCACTTCGATCCGGCTGACGTAGCGGCTGCCCAGCAGGTCCTGCTCCTTGAGCAGCATTTCGAGCGCGGCGGCGCGGAAGATTTGACCCGCGCCACCCAGCGTGACGAGCCGGCCGCGGCGCCCCAGCGCGCGGGCGCCGGCTTCCAGCGTGACCGTAGTCGAGACGTAGTCGATGACGACGTCCACGCCCGCACCGTGCGTCAGGTCGATTAGCGCCTGCACCGGATCGCCCGCGGACGCATCGACTACCTCGTCGGCGCCCGCCTTCCGGCACGCTTCGAATTTGTTGCGCGCAACGTCCACGGCGATGACCCGTGCGCGCGCCCATTTCGCCATCATCACCTGGTGTATACCCAGACCGCCGCCGGCGCCGAACACGGCGACGGTCTCGCCCGCCTTGACGCGGGCCCGGCGTAACACCTTGTAGGGGGTGGCCAGCGCATCGGTCACCACGCCGATCTCGGCCGGATGCGCCTTGTAGTCCAGTCCCGCCGGCAGCTTGATGAAGACGTGCGCCGGCAGCTTGATGTATTCCGCGTAGCCGCCGTCGCAGTTGCGCCCCACGTTGCCGCCGCTCCTCTCGCACAACGGCTCGAGGTTCGCGAGACACCAGCGGCAGTAACCGCAGTTGAGGTAATAGTAGGCCGTAACCGGTTCGCCCACGGCAAGCCCGCGCACGCCCGCGCCCACTTCCACGATTTCCCCGGTGATTTCGTGCCCGATGATGCGTGGAAAGTCCGCGGCGATCCGTCCTGCCTTGAGGTGCTGGATCGTGAGCCCGGCGCCGCACGCGAACACTCGCGCTACCGCCTCGCCCGGCCCGGCCACGGGATCCGGCATTGTCACCATCTCGAACGGCGTGTTGGGTCCACGGAGCAGGAGCGCTTTCATCCGGTTCCTCCTCGGGCCCGAGATCAGCCGTTGAACATGAAATTTGCGGCCTTCAGGAAGAGCGTGCGGTTGACGCCATCCGAGTGGAGAAAGGCCGCCGCATCCCGCACGAGTTTCTCCACGCCGAACTCCTTCATGTAGCCGTGCCCGCCATGGATCTCCATGGTCCAGGTCGCGATCTTCCATGCGCTCTGCGCCGCCATCGCCTTGGGCAGTGCGCCGAGCGTCTTGTCCCAGCCGTGCTCCTGGTGGTCGGCGAGCCACGCTGCGCGATGGAGGTACGAGCGGGAAGCATCGATCAGCATGCGCATCTCGGCGAGCTGCGCGCGGATGCCGTCGTGCTCGATGAGCGGCTTGCCGCCTTGCACCCGCACCTGCGCCCACTCGATCGCCTTGCGGTGGAGGGCGACGGCGACACCGAGGATGGTCGCGGCTGCGTATGCGTTGCTCTGCGGGAAGAATTCGGCGAGCACGCTGAACCCCTTGCCGGACTCGCCGACGACGTTTTCGTCCGGAACGAAGCAGTCCTGGAAGATGAGTTCCGCGTTGTTCGCGAGCCGCTCGCCCATCTTGTCGTGCACCCGTCCGATCGTGAAACCGGGGCGCCCCCGCTCGAGAAGAAAGCAGGTCGAGCCCTCGGCAAGCGGCTTGCCCGGCTCCGTCTGGGCGAACAGCAAATAGAAACTCGACCGGTTGCCGTTGGAGATGAAGTGCTTCATTCCGTTCACGATCCAGCCGCCGGCCGTCTTCTTCGCCGTGGTCCGGAATGACGTCGGATAGGGCAGAAAGTAGTTGGAGGCGTTGTCGGGTTCCGTGATTCCGATCGCGAGCATGCCGCGCGGATCGGCGGAGAACTTCGGCAGGACGCGCGCTTGCTGCTCGGCGTTGAGGGCCTTCTCCATGATCTGGGCGATCTTGAGGGTTTGCGCGAAGATCACCGACACGCCGATGTCTCCCTTCGCGAGTTCCTCGATCACCATGGCGGTCGTGAGCGAATCGGTGCCGAGACCGCCCCACTTCTCGGACAGGGTCATGGTGCGGATGCCGACATCGTGGGCCTTTTCCACGATCTCCCACGAGAAGCCCGCCGCCGGATCCGGATTGGCGTCGAGTTTCGCCGCACGCGGTTTTACCTCCTCCTCGACGAACCGTGCAACCGTTTCCAGGATGGCGGACTGGTCCGCGTTCATGATGAA
>JACQOK010000324.1 GCA_016202565.1 Betaproteobacteria bacterium
TGAAACACGTTCTTTGCCAAATCGATCCCGATTGTCGTAATCTTCATCTCGGACGCTCCTTTCCATTTAAGTGGATTGAACCCATTTCCACTTTGGCACCTTGATGCCGGTTCGGGAAGGGGGCGTCCATACCATTATCAATCTTTGCGTCCACTATGCTCACCCCTTCGAACGACGGCAGACCGGCGTGGCACCGCCAGTGAGGGCCGCAGTCTCCGGCAGGTCTTACATATCGAAGACAGAGCGATTCTATACTCCTCTTGAGTAACAGAAGTATGGAGCGCCCCACTGGAACGTTGTGAAATATTCACATACCGAAAATTCCGCGAGAGCAAACGTCGGTAGTGCTCAGTGATTGGCTGCTTATGGCCGGTCAGCGACCGTCAGACGACGGGAGCGATATGACCCGAATCGGCGAAGCCCGCCTTAAGTGGAAACTCGCGCACGGCGACGCCAGGGCCGGCCATGATGTTCATGGCCTTGTGGTCCTGAACGAGCCAGCCGCACGCCGCGAGCTGGCGATCGATTTCCTGGCGGGCTTTGTCCTCGGGGCTCATTATTCTTCTGGTGGTTTTTCAAGAGGATATTACCGCAAAACTCTCCTGGATGATCCGCCGGTCGGCGGCAGCGTTTCCGATAAAATCCCATCTGGTCCAAGGCGGCGGCTCTTGCGGGCGCGCTCGTAACACTGGAAGAAGGCACAAACTGAATGGACGCGAAGATGAGGAATGACTCGCCGGCCGGACATGGCACGAGCGCATAACGGCTGGGCCTTCCTCTGGGGGCTCGCGACGGCCCAGGTCGTTTCCTGGGGATCCATTTACTACAGCTTTTCGCTCTTCGTGGTTCCCATGGAAGCCGAGCTGGGCTGGACCCGGACCGAGATCAACGGTGCGCTGTCGTCGGGGCTTCTGATCTCAGGGTTCGCGGCCTACCCGGTGGGCGCGTGGATCGACCGGCACGGCGGGCGTGCGCTGATGACGCTGGGCTCGGCGCTCGCCACCGTGCTGCTGGCGGCGTGGTCCGCCATCGAGAGCCTCGCGCTGCTGTACGTGATCTGGATCGGGTTGGGCCTCGCGCTGGCCGCAACGCTCTACGAGCCGGTGTTTGCGGTGCTCACACGCACCTTTCCTGAAACCTACCGCGCCCGCATCACCGCGCTGACGCTCATCGGCGGATTCGCGAGCACCGTATTCATTCCGCTCACCCAGCTTTTTATTTCCGAGTTCGGTTGGCGCAACGCGCTGCTCGCCCTGGCCGTGTGCAATGCGGCGATCTGCGTTCCCTTGCATGCCTTTCTTCTTCGAGCCGAGCCCGGTCACACAACGCGTGCAGCAGGTTCCGGCGGCGGCAGCGCTCGCGCCGAAGAAAATATCCTGCGCCGCGCGCTGCGGCACCCTGCTTTCTGGGGACTGGCGGTGTGTTTCACCGCGTATTACGCCGCGTTTTCCGCGCTGACCTTCCACATCATTCCGCTGCTGGCCGAACGCGCCGTGCCGATCGCCACCATCGTCGCCGCCGTGGCGGTCGTCGGTCCGGCGCAGGTTGCCGGCCGTCTCGTGCTGTTCGCCGCGAGGGGAAGGCTCAGCGCGTCGTTTGCCGGGCGGCTCGCCACCCTGATGTTTCCTCTTTCCGTCGTCTTCTTGATTGCCTTCCCCTCGTCTTTGGCTGCGCTTTTTGTATTTGCCGCGTGCTATGGCGCGGCGAACGGGATCATGACCATCGTCCGCGGGACCGCCGTGCCGGACTTGATGTGGCGCGAGGGCTACGGCGCGATCAACGGCGCGCTGACCTTGCCGAGCAATGTGGCGAGGGCGATTGCGCCGTTCGTAGCGGCGCTCATCTGGAAGGCGGGGAGCAATTACGATGCGGTGCTGTGGTCGATCCTGGCGGCGGGCTTCGCCGCGGCTCTTGCTTTCTGGTACGCGTCCGTGCGCAGGATCTCAGGGAACTAGCGCGCGCCTGCCCGAGCGGGCCGGTCGGCTTCGGTCTTTTCCGACATGTAAAGCCGGTGCAGCACCTTGTTCTTACCGCCCTCCTTGACCTCGTACATGATGTTGTCCGCGAAGGAGATGACGAAATCGACGTTTTCGGGTGCATCCAGGAAGACGCCGACGCCGATGCTGAAGGTGACCGGCCGCCGGTTCTTTTCGATGATGGAGACGAGTACCTTGCGCAGCTTGTTCATGGCTTGAAGCGCGGCGAATTCGCCCGTACCCGGAAGGATCACCGCGAACTCGTCTCCGCCCAGCCGCGCGATCGTGTCGGTCGCGCGCAAGTTGGCCCGCGCCGTCTGGGCGATGGTCTTCAGCAGCCTGTCGCCTCCGTCATGCCCGAGCGCGTCATTGACGGCTTTGAAATTGTCGCAGTCGAGGTAGGCGACGGCGAAAGGATTGCGATCTCGCCGGTGTCGCACGATTTCGACTTTCAGCTGCTCGTCAAATCCCAGCTTGTTGGGGATGCCGGTCAGGTAGTCGAAACGGGCCATTTCGTTTTCCCGGCGGTAGAGCGTCCTGATGATGGAGATGAGCCACGCGACCATCAGGTACGCGACCAGCCGGTTGCCGTTACTGAGGTAGAAGTAGAGCGGATCGGCCACCATCGGGCTTTCGTTCGAACGCCCGATTTCCACCTGCGCGAACATGGACAGAAATGCAAACAGGGTGGCCCAGGGCAGTCCGCAGAACCAGCCGACGGCGAGAATAACCAGCAGGTAGAAGGAACCGAAACCGAGTTCGTATGCGGTGACGTGTTCCGCCGTGACGATGAAGGCAAAAATCGGCACCGCGATGATGAGTGCGACAACGGGCGCGTACGGCGAGATGCTGGCCCTTCTCAGCTGGTCTGCAAGCATTTCATCCGGCTCCCCTGGGACGCTGGTTATGGGCGTTTTGGCGACATGGTACCGTAGCGGCGTCGAAATATGAAGGGTCGCCGGGGAACTGCCTTGTGTCCCCCGGGGTCGGCGCGGCGCCCGCCGTGTTTTACCATGTCGGAATCATGCGCAAGCTGCCCCGTGTCTTCTACGACCGCGATGCCGTTGCGGTCGCCCGCGCCCTGCTCGGCAAGTGTCTCGTCCATCGTTCGGAGGACGTGGAGCGGGTCGGTCGCATCGTCGAGGTCGAGGCCTATCTCGGACCCCACGACCTGGCGGCGCATTCCGCGAAGGGGCTCACCCCGCGCACCCGGGTCATGTTCGGCCCGCCGGGCCATGCCTACGTCTATCTGATCTACGGCATGTATCACTGCATGAACGTCGTCACGGAACGCGAGGGCCGCGCAGCGGCGGTATTGTTGCGGGCGGTCGAACCCGTGAAGAACGTGGAGGGTCGAACCCAGGGACCGGGTCTCCTGTGCCAGGCGATGCATATCGACAAGCGGCTCAACGGACACGACCTGCTGAGCGAGGACTTCCATATCGCCGATGACGGCAGCCGGCGCCGCCTGACGATCGTCAAGCGTCCGCGCATCGGCGTCGACTACTCCGGGCATTGGGCGCGGCGTCTGCTGCGGTTCTACGTCGCCGGCAACGACTTTGTCTCCCGGCCATGAGCCGCGAGGTTTCTCCGACATGACCCAGCTCGCCGAAGTTGCAGCGGCATCCCGGCAGGTGGCGCAAACCGCGAGCCGGCTTGGGAAAATACAGGAACTTGCGAGCTGCCTGCGCCGTCTCGCGCCGGAGGAAATCCCGATCGCGATCGCCTTCCTGAGCGGCGAAGTCCGCCAGGGCAGGCTTGGCATCGCCGATGCTGCGCTGGCGTCCGTTCGCGAGCGCGTGCCGCCAGTACAGCCGTCATTGACCTTGCAGGACGTCGATGCGGCGTTCTCGGCGCTGGCGGCCATGAGCGGAAAGGGCGCCGGCGCGCTGCGCGTCGAGCGGCTGGCGGCGCTGTTCGACCGCGCGACCGCGGAGGAGCAGGATTTTCTCGTGCGGCTCATCGCCGGCGAGTTGCGGCAGGGCGCGCTCAAAGGGTTGATGCTCGAAGCCATTGCGGCTGCCGCCGCAGTTCCCGTTGCCGGCGTGCGGCGCGCGGCGATGTCGGCCGGGGGCTTGAGCGAAGTGGCACGTGTGGCGCTCACGGAAGGCGCCGCCGGGCTCGCGCGCTTTTCGATCCGGCTGATGCAGCCGGTTCTTCCCATGCTCTCGCAGCCGGCGCAGGACACGGATGAGGCGCTCGAACGGCTCGGCACCGCTGCGTTCGAGTGGAAACTCGACGGCGCCCGCGTGCAGGTTCACAAATCCGGCGACGAAGTGCGCGTCTACACGCGCAACCTCAATGACGTCACGGCCAGAGTGCCGGAGATCGTCGAGATCGTCCGCGGCTCCCCGCGCGCCGCCTTGATACTCGACGGGGAAGCGATCGCGCTGAAGTCCGACGGCTCGCCGCACGCGTTTCAGACCACCATGCGCCGCTTCGGGCGCCAGCTCGAAGTCGATGCCATGCGGGGCGAGCTGCCGCTGTCGGTCTTTTTCTTCGACTGCCTGCTGCGGGATGACGAGGTGCTCGCGGATCATCCCGCGCGCGAGCGTTTCCTCGCTCTCGAAGATTCGCTGCCTGCGCCGATCATCATTCCGCGACTGGTCACGGCCGAGCGCGCCGAGGCGGCGCAGTTTTTCGAGGAAGCGCTGCAGCACGGACACGAGGGCGTGATGGCCAAGACGCTCGATGCGCCGTACGAAGCCGGCCGCCGCGGCGCGAGCTGGCTCAAGGTGAAGCGCGCCAACACGCTCGATCTCGTCGTGCTCGCCGCCGAATGGGGACACGGCCGCCGGCGTGGCCGGCTGTCCAATCTCCATCTGGGGGCGCGCGATCCGGCCGGCGGCGGATTCGTCATGTTGGGCAAAACGTTCAAAGGCCTGACCGATGAGATGCTCGAGTGGCAAACGCGCGAGTTTTTGAAGCGCGAAGTCCGCCGCGACCACTGGACCGTGCATTTGAGGCCGGAGATCGTGGTCGAGGTCGCATTCAACGAGGTGCAGGAAAGCAGCCAGTATCCCGGCGGCCTCGCGCTGCGGTTCGCGCGGGTAAAGGCCTACCGCCCCGACAAGCGGCCGGAGGAAGCCGACACGCTCGACGCGGTGCGAAGAATTCACAAAGGGAAACTTGCGTCAGGGCCGAACGACTAATGATCATGTGGCGCGAAAAGGACGATCCCGTCGAAACACTCCTGAGGCGTGACGTTCGCGCCGATCTGCCGTTTGGACGCCTGCTGCAGCTCTATCTCGATCCGTCTGCGCTGTTCAAGGATGCATCCCGCGGTTCCGCTGAAGCACGAAAACAGGCGCGCCGCTATAACCGCGCCATGCGCGGGGTGCTCCTGCCCTATATCCGGCGCTGGATCACGATTGCCGTGCTGTTCTTTCTCAGCATCGCGCCGGTCGAGGCCCTCGGCGCCCAGAAATCGGCATTTGTCATCTTGGCCGCCGCGTTCGCCGTGGCATGTTGCATCGCCGTGGCGGTGAGCGTGTACACCACGGCTGCGTATCTGCTTCTGGGGATGCGCGATGAAGGCCGCCGCAGGTGAGCCTGTCCGCATGCGCCAGCGCGAAGGCTCGCGCTTTATCGTGCCGAAACGGTCAACTGACGGCTGACCTGGTACGCCGAATAGTCAGCTGTTCCCTCGAGTTCGATCTTCATTCGCACATGGTTACCCACGCGGTAGATCTCGATGGCCCGGATCGCTGTTCCAAAATCCCGGATGTCGAGCCGGCGCTCCAATCGGGGCGGAAGTGCCGCGTCAAGAAAATCCACGATCAGGGCCTTCCCCTGTTGCCGGATATCAACCGGAATCGCAGCATCGGATTGCTCGACGATGATCCTGCCTTCCCCGCCTGGTCCCCGCTGGAAAACGACGTCGCGCACCTCGTGTTTCGGCGCATCGGCGGCGGCGTCCGAAGACCACCACCTTCTGCTTTCACCTGGATCCGTCGTTTCGGGGCGTTGCAGCGTGATCAGCAGTTCCCTGCCCTTCACGGTGCTTTCATGGACGAACGTCCGCGTGAGATCGATCACCAGCCGGGTACGGGTTCCGGTCTGTACCACGTGGAGATTGTGCACGCCGCTCTGGCGTACCGCTATGGGTTCTTTACCCACCGCGCTGACGGCATTGGCGAAGTCGAACACGATGCGCGCTGCCGGATGGTAGTGCACCATCACGGCAGGCGGATCACTCAACTCGTGCCGGAATATAACCCTGATCACGATTCTGCCACCGGGCAGGATCGCATGATCAACAGCTTGCACGCTGTTCGGCCCGCGCTGTGGCGGGCCGCCGGATGCGCCTGAAGGAGGAGATTCCGCTGCGCTCGCCGGGCGCATCGCACCGCCCGCCAGAACTGTCCACAACAGCAGCACAACCACCCACCCGGGATTCGCCATGGCACGCTCCTGTCTATTCGAACGGCCCCGGTATCCATTCTATCGCAGCTAAATCCTGACAGAGATCCGGTTCGTGCAAGCGGCGACAAACCAACAATAGGAAACTTGCGCCCAGGCCGGATTACTAACGGCCATGTGGCATGGAAGAACGAAGGCGGAGAAGGCGACCATGAATTCAATCACTCGATTTCCGATCGCGAGAGCCATGACGGCCTTGACCGTCATCGTCCTTGGCCTGGGCACGACGCAGGCGGCCGAGAATGACGTCAAGGCGCTGCACGAGGCGCTGACCCTCATCAATCAGGAGCAGCAGGCGGTCTTTCAGCAGTTCCAGATGATCCAGCAGCTGCGCCGGGCGAATGCCGAACCGGTGCTTCCTCCCGTCGGCGGCGGTCCCCCGGGGAACTACGACGACGTGGTGGCGGCGAAAAAGGGGCAGGCGGAACGGGAGGAGGACTACGCCCGCGAGCTGCGGGATCTCTATCGGCGCCATCGCGATCTGGAGCAGGAGAAGCGGCCGCTCATGGAAAGCCTGCGACGGCTCCGCCAGGAGGCTCCCCGCAGGTCCGGCGGCTAGCTTGTTTTTTGCGGGGCCTTCGTTCCCGCTTTTCCCGTCTACAACGTGAATTTCAGCGCGCGCAGCAACGCGCCCGGCAGGCGCGCGCTGCGCGTCGAGCGCGCTTCGTACGTCGAGGTATCGAGCAGCAGCTCACGCTCGCGCGTGAGGTCGACGAGGTTCCCGCCGAGCATCCGGTAAACAGTGTCATCGAAGCGCATCACGTTGACCGGCGCAACGATCCGTCCGCCTTCGACCCAGAATGTCGCGAACCGGGTCATGCCGGTGATGCGGCCGGCCGGGCGGTCGGAGAAGTTGAGATACCACAGGTTGCCGAGATAGAGCCCGGTGTCGAGCGCTGCGAGCGCCTCCTCGGATGCGAGTCCGCCCGGCGCCATGTCGAGCGATTCGGGACTCTCGCCGGCGTTGGCCGCGTTGGTGGGGAGGCCGTATTCCCGCGCGGAGCGCGGGGAGACCAACGCCTCGCCCAGCCTGCCGTCTGCGATCAGCGTCACACTCGCCGGCTTCACGAACCCATCATCCTGAAACCGCGGCGCGACACCGTCCTGCGTGTTCTCCATCAGCGTCACCATCGGCGCCAGCGTTTCACCGTGCTCCATCCGCAGCAGCGGGCTTTGCCGGGTTGCGCGTGCTCGTGCCGAGAATCCGCCCAAATAGAGCATGCCGGTGAGTTCTTCGAGTGCGCGCGGGGCGAGATAGGCGCGGTACTCTCCCGGTTCAATGGTGCGCGGCGGGATCGCCAGCAGCGCGAGCCGTTCTTTCGCCGCCGCCAGTTTTGCCTCGAACGCCGCGTCCTCCCAATTGAATCCCGCGTACCCCGTCTTCACTGCCTTGTCGGCATCGAGGTGGAGGCTCCAGTCGAGATCGAAGCTGTCGATCTCGTGCCAGTTGTGCTGTCCGATCGAGTTGGCAAACCCGCGATAGATCGTCCCGGCGGCATAGATGCCGACGAGATCGCACCCGTTTGCGCCGGCGACGACCTGTTGCGCCACCGCTTCGGCCGGGGCGAGCGCCCCGCGGCGCGCGGTCGAAGTCGAATTCGGCGTTTCGGAAATGAGAAGCCACGGATCTTCCGGAAGCTGCGCAAGCGCGTCGCGCAGCCGCGCGATCGTTGCGCGCGCGAGGGCGAGATCCTCACCGTTGCCGGCGATCGTGATCGTCGCCGCCGCCTGGCGCCGTTCATACACGAGGCGAAGCGAAAGGAATCGCTGCTCCACGCTTCCCGCCTGTCGAATCCGGCTGCGGTTGAAGCGCACGAAGTCCGAGCGCTCGGCGGCAAGCTCGCACAGCAGCGTTTCGCCCGCGTGCAGCTCGCGCGTGAGCCGGCCGGCGAGCTCGAAGAAATGCGCCTTCATCAGAACCTATCTCAATAATAGACGCGTGATGCGTTGTGGCCAGAACGAGATGGATGCTAGGCGCACGGCGCAGTCAATATCGCGAATATTAACAAGCCGGGCAACGACGCAGACGCTCGTTCTGGCCACAACCCGAAGGGACGGGGCGCTGAGCAACGGCTTGCCGTTGCGCGCCCATTTGGCAGGCACACGCCCCGCGGGCGCAAGCGCCCGCTCAGGGGCGCATTTCGTCGTCGGACTCCCTTGCAA
>JACQOK010000334.1 GCA_016202565.1 Betaproteobacteria bacterium
ATTCGCAGGCGCCCCAGCCGCCCTTGCGCAAGGTCCGACACTTCGCGCGCCACATCGTGGAGAGACAGGCGAAGTCCGCGCACGCGGGCGAGGAGGGCATCGCCTTCCGTAGTGAGCTCGACGCCCTTGGGGGTGCGGGTCACGAGTTTCGCCTGCAACGATTTCTCCAACCGGCGTAGGCTCTTGCTGAGCGCGGTCGGGCTCAACCCCAGCGCCTCCGCGGCGCGGCCCAGGTTGCGGTGCTCGGCGACCACAGCGAAATATTCGATGTCCCGCAGTTCCATCGCGTGAACCGAAATTCAGCAGGCAGGGAAAGCTGGATGATTGCGGATGGGGGTGCGTAGTGTCAACATGATTTCACGTTGTCATAGGCACGCATTCGCGACTCACTCGATCGCGGAGACGTAAAGGAGGAAATATGCTCCCCATTCATGGAACAACGTTCGTAGCCGCGATCGCGGTGGGCGTGGCTGTCGTGGCGCCGCAAAGTCTTGCACAAGCGCAGCAGAATTTCCCAACCAAGCCGGTTCGCATTGTCGTGCCGAGCGCGGCCGGGGGGCCGCCCGACACCGTGGCGCGTCTGATCGGCCCGAAGATGAGCGAGCGCTGGGGGCAGCCGGTGGTGATCGAAAACCGCCCGGGAGCGGGCAGCATGACCGGCACAAATGTTGTCGCCAAGGCTACGCCAGACGGCTATACGCTCTTGCTGAATTCGGGCGCCTTTGCCGTGAACGCGGCGCTGCAGCCGAACCTTCCTTACGACCCACTGAATGACTTCGCGGGTGTTACCGGCATCTCTTCCGGCACGCTGGCACTGGTTGTGCCGCCTGCGCTTGGCGTAAAGTCCGTCAAGGACCTCATCGCGTTCGGTAAGGCCCAACCCGGCAAGATCCTCTTCGGGTCCGCCGGCGCGGCGAGCTATGTTCACTTGTGGGGTGAGGCCGTCAGGCTTGCGGCTGGTATCAAGGCCGTGCATGTGGGGTTCAAGGGCGCGCCGCAAGCGGCGATCGAAGTCCTCGCCGGGCGGGTCCACTATGCCGTGTTGAACCTGATCGTCGTGCTGCCAATGATCAAGGATGGGAAGTTGCTGGCGTTGGCGGTGAATAGCCCGCAGCGCTCCCCTCTTTTGCCGGACGTGCCGACGATGGCGGAGACGCTGCCCGAGGTGAAGAGACCTGAAGGAGGATTGGGGATACTAGCGCCGGCGGGGACGCCGCGCCCCATCCGCGATCAGATCAGCAAAGAAATTGCCCGCATCCTCGATCTGCCCGACATCAAGGAACGGCTGCAGGCCATGGGCGCGACTCCTGCACCCCGCACGCCGGACGAACACGACAAATTCCTGCGCGCTCAAATCGAGACGATATCCAAGTTGGTCGTAGAGGCCGGCCTCAAGGCGAAATGAATTAGGGCACGGAAGAAGAGAGGAGGGAGGCGAGAGGGGGGAGAGCGGGAGAGGGAAGCAGAGCTTTCCTGATTTCCGATTCGCTCCTCTCCCGATCTCACGACCTCTCGCCCTCACGGCTCCTTTGTCTGCGCAGCCCGGATAGAATGAAATCCGAGATGGGACATGTCGATGTTATCGCATTGGATGTTTCCCGGAATCCGCCGTGCTCCTTCCGGGCTACACGCGGCGATCTCGCGTGGCTTGACTTCAACGCGTGGTTAGCTAGAATTAGCTAATCAATGCCGGGCACCGGCGCGGAGGCAGTGGTGAAACAAGTAAACATTCACCAGGCGAAGACCGAATTGTCGAAGCTCGTCGAGCGCGCGGAGGCCGGGGAGGAAGTCATCATCTCCCGCGCCGGGAAGCCCGCCGCGAAGCTGGTTCCGTTGACCAAGGTTCGCGGCCGCCGCCGGCTCGGCCTGCTCGACGGCAAGTTCAAGATTCCGGATGACTTCAACCGGCCACTGCCTGAATCGGTCCTGCGGGCGTTCGAGGGCAGAAAATAGTGCGGCTGTTGCTCGATACCCATTTGCTGCTGTGGGCTGCGGCAAGCAGCAAACGATTGCCGGGCGAGGCGCGCGCGCTTCTTGAAGACGCCGCAAATGAAGTTTTCTTCAGCGCGGCGAGCATCTGGGAAATCGCCATCAAGAGTTCGCTCGGCCGCGCGGACTTTCGTATCGACCTTGCGGCCTTACAGTCGGCCCTGCCGCGCATGGGGCTGACAGAGTTGCCGGTAAGCGCCGCCCATGCCGTGGGCGTCACCAAACTACCGTCTATTCATCGGGACCCGTTCGACCGGTTGTTGATCGCCCAGAGCATCGCCGAGCCACTCACGCTTCTCACCAATGACGCCGTGCTGGCGCGTTATTGGGATGGAGTGCGCATCGTCTGAGCGCCGGGGCTCGCGTATTACTCGACGTTCCAACCATGATCGAGTCGGGATTCAAGGGTTTCGAGGTCACCGTCTGCAGGAATCGTAGGGGCTGCATCATTGATCCCGGATTGCACTCCGTTTTATCCGGGCTGCGTTTGCTGCCGCACGTCCGCTGCGGGCACCACCACTCGCACGCCGGACGCATCGAGGCTGGCGAAGTGGCGCCGGCGTCGGCGGTCCGCTGAATCCGCTATCGTGAACTGTTGCCTTGTCGTCATTTTTCCGGTAAAAACGACGGCATGCCATCCGAGGTTTCCTACCAGAGACTGCTCGCCCCGCCCAAGCAAAGTTTCTTCGTTTTCGGCATGCGCGGCGTCGGCAAAAGCACGTGGGCGCAGGCGCTGTTTCCGGAAGCGCCGCGCTTCGACCTGCTGAACGAGGGGGTGTATCAGAATTACTTGCGTGACCCGGGGATGTTTGGACGGGAACTGTTGCGCATCCCGCCGGGCTCGCGGGTTGTCGTCGACGAGGTGCAGAGGCTGCCAGCCTTGCTGAACGAGGTGCACCGCTTCATCGAGGAGCGCCGCCTGCGGTTCGTGCTGCTTGGGTCGAGCGCCCGCAAGCTCAAGCAGGCGGGTACCAATTTGCTCGCGGGCCGGGCGCTGCGGCAGGTGATGCTGCCGCTGCTTCCACAGGAGTTGGGTGACGATTTCGACCTCGCGGAAGTTTTGCGCTTTGGCAGCCTGCCCATCATTTGGCGATCGCCCGCCAAGCAGGAAACCCTCGAAGCCTACGTCCAACTGTATCTCAAGCAGGAGATCCAGGCCGAGGCGCTGGTGCGAAACCTGCCTGGATTCGCACGCTTTCTGCCCGTGGCCGCGCTGTTCCACGCTCAGGTACTCAACGTAGCGGGGCTCGCACGCGATGCCGGCGTGGCCAGGACCACCGTCGTCGGCTATCTCGACATCCTTGCCGACACCTACCTTGCGTGGTTATTGCCGGCGTACGAGGGCCGGTTGCGAGTCAAGGAGCGCAAGCACCCCAAGCTCTACTGGACGGACCCTGGCGTGATGCGCGCGATCAAGCGGGAGTTCCACCCTCCCGGCGAGCAAGAGCGCGGCATCCTGCTGGAAGGGTGGGTGGCGATGCTGTTGCAGGCGTACGGCGAGCCGGGCACCGGTCTTGGGCGGCGATATGACGGTCTTTACTACTGGGCGCCGGCGGCGGGTGGCACAGAGGTGGACTTTCTGATCGAGCGGGGTCGCGAGTTCGCGGCCATTGAAGTCAAAGCCAGGCGCACGTTGACCGCGCGCGACTTCAGCGGACTCAGGGCCATCGCTGAGTTGAAGGGCGTGCGGAGAAGAACCGTTGTTTTTCTCGGCGAACGTTCATTCAACACCGAGGACGGAATCGAAGCTTTGCCCGTGGACGAGTTTGTGCGGGAACTGGTTGCGGGGCGGGTGTGAGCGGCGTGTCACTGACGACGCGCGGCGCCCGCAGGAGTTCGGGTTCGGCGTCCGCAGGCAGTCAGCGCTTTTCGGCTTCGGTCTTTGCGGGCCGTTTGCGCCGTGGTAGTAATCATTGTGGATGCGGATTCGCGGCACAGCGCTATCGGGAGTAGAGCCGGCGCAGCGAGCGCACGTCATTGACATTCTCGAAATCCCAGAGGGCGGCGAGCAATGCCCCGCTGCGGTGCTTGCCGAGGATCGGCACGATGAGGTCGAGCGCTTTCTCTTCTTCTTCCTGACGGGTGAGGGGGTTTTCAAAGCTGCCCTTGGCCGCCATGGTTTGATGAGTCAGGGTACGGCCGTCCTTTAATTTGATCTCCATCACGCAGCGCCAGCGGCGCAGCGCATCGGTCAGGTCCGGATCGCCCACTGCCTTGATCCGTTCGCGCAGCTTGAGCACGCGCGGGTCCTTCATGCGCCCGAAATCGTGCGCGGAGGCGAAGGTGACGGTGCCGTCGAGCAGCATGACAGCGAGCAGGTGCTGCACCGAGATGTCGGGCATGTCACGGTTGTTGACGATTTCGAGTTCCTTGTCGGGTATGCGCGCGATGAGCTCGACCACCTCATCCGCGGCAAAACGATGCTGCTGCATGAGGTCGCGCAGGACGTGCAGCGGACCCTGGATCGGGCCGCCCACCGGCCAGCGCTTGATCCCCCCGCGCAACAGCTCGAAATCGCGGCCAAGACCGCGCGTGAGTTCCGCGCGATCCGCGTCTTTGGTGAAGGTGAAAAAGAAGTCGCGCTCCCCCGAGAAGACGTCTTCGACGCCGGTGAAGCCGTGCGCCGCCATCAACGCCGCCTGCGTGCCGTTATGCGCGGGCATGCCGCCCATCGCATACGCCTTCTCGATGTGCTCGGGATCGCGAAACATCGTGTAGAGCCCCGCTGCCTGCTGGCCGGCGTAAGAGAGCATGTAGCGTACGCGGCGTGCGTCGAGCTTGAGCAAGGCGCCGGCCGCTGCGGCAGCCCCGAACAACTGCCCGAACGCACCCGCATGGTGTCCCGAGCGCAGGAAGGGCATCGGCTTGAGAGCGAGCAGCAGGCGCGCGCAGATGTCGTAGCCGAGCACGATGGCACGCAGCACCGTTTTGCCCGGAAGCCGGTTGCGCTCGCCGATTCCAAGCGCCGCCGGCACGACGCTCGTTCCCGGATGCGTCAACGACGGCGGATGCGTATCGTCCGTTTCATCGGCGTGCCCGAACATCCCGTTGGCGAGTGCGGCGTTGGCGGCGGAAGTCACGATGCGGGTGCCGACTACACCAGCTTCGGGTTTGCCACCGAGCGTCCGGACGTAAGCCATTGCCGTTTTTCCGGGCAGCAACCGCGAGCCGGAAATCATGGCGGCAAACGTGTCCACCAAGTGAATTTTCGCCCGTTCCGCCACTGCGCGCGGCAGGGATTTGCCGGCGGCGCGCGCGATGTATTCGCTCAGTTCGCGAGTGAGGGAAGATACTTCCTGGGATGATTTGCGCATGTTCGGGATTCCGTGATTATCCTGGCATCGGCCTGAAGCGGGCCGCTATTGTAGCGCACGCGTCCGCTCATCTCCGAGTTCAAGCGCGGTAACTGCATGCTAGAATCCGCGGGCGGTATAAACCCCTTCACGATCCCATGGACCGACGCACTACCGAACTCGCCGCCTATGCAGCCGCCCTCCGTTATGAAGATCTGAGCGAGGCGGCGGTGCATGAATGCAAGCGGCGGCTTATCGATACTCTGGCATGCGCGGTTGGCGCTTTCGACGCCGAACCCTCGCGCATCGCGCGCGCCGTGGCGCGGCGACACGTGGGCAAGCCGCCGGCGCGCATTCTCGGCACGCTCGAATCTTCAACGCTGGAGCACGCCGCGTTTGCGAACGGCGTAATGCTGCGCTACGCCGATTACAACGACGCCTACTTTACGCGCTCGAGCGGACATCCCAGCGACAATATCGCAGCGGTCCTCGCCGTGGCCGACGCGCTGCGGTCGAACGGCAGCGCGGTCATCACGGCAACCGCGCTTGCTTACGAGGTATTCTGTAATTTCTCCGACGTGCTGCCGCGCGAACAGGGTTTCGACTACGTGCTGCATACTGCTGTGGCAAGCGCGGCGGCAGCGGCCAAGCTTTTCGGGCTGACGGAAGCGCAGATGGCGCAGGCCATTTCGCTGGCGGTGACGCCCAACCTGGCGCTGGAACAGGCGCGCCTGGGCGAGCTGTCCATGTGGAAGGGCTGCGCCTCGGGGAACGCCTCCCGCAACGGTATCTTTGCCGCGCTACTCGCGGAACAGGGCTTGACCGGGCCGGATGAAGCGATCGAAGGCCGCGGCGGGTTGCAGCGGGCAGTCGGCGCGTTCGAATGGGCGCCGTTCGGCGGCCGCGGCGGGCCCTTTCGCGTGCAGGAGACGCACCTCAAATACTATCCTGCGGTCATCCATTCGCAGAGCCCGATCACGGCGGCGGTCGAGCTTGCCGGCGCGGTGAAGCATGACGAAATCGAAGCGGTCACCGTCGATTCGTACTGGGTGGCAAACCGGTTCACGGATCGAACCTCCCCGTGGTGGCGGCCGGCGACGCGCGAGACGGCCGACCACAGCCTGCCCTACATCATCGCGGCGGCCCTCGTCGACGGCACCCTGTCCGAGGAGAGCTTCTCTCCGGAGCGCCTGAGCGATCCGCGCATCCGTGATCTCATGGCGCGCATGACCCTACGCGAGAATGCGGCATTCACGGCGGCCCATCCCGCATCTTGGTGGTGCCGCATCGAGGTGCTGACCCGGACGGGCGCACGCAAGAGCGTGCAAACCGAGTACTTCAAGGGCCACGCCAGGAATCCGCTGTCGGATGCGGAACTCGAACAGAAGTTCCGGCGGCTCACGGAGCACCATCTCGATGCGGAGCGCGCATCGCAAATCCTGGATGCATTGTGGAGAATCGATGCCATTGCCGACGCGTCGGAAGTTATCGGTCTCTTCGGGTTCGCTCAAGCCGGAACATGAAAATCACCGCCATTTATTCCACCAGCGTGCCGATCGCCTCCGAGATTCGGAACGCGTATATCGATTTTTCCAAGATGACGGCAAGCGTTGTCGCTGTCGTCACCGACGTCAAACGCAACGGCAAGCGCGTCATCGGCTACGGCTTCAATTCCAACGGTCGCTATGCCCAGGTGGGGCTGCTGGCGGAGCGCTTCATCCCGCGCATCATGAATGCCGACCCGCACACACTTCTCAACGATGAGGGGACGAATCTCGACCCCCACCGGATCTGGGCGTGCATGATGGCGAACGAGAAGCCCGGCGGTCATGGCGAGCGCTCCGTCGCGGTGGGCACGATCGACATGGCGCTGTGGGACGCGGTTGCCAAGATCGAGGGGAAACCGCTCTATCGCGTGCTCGCCGAGCGCTACAACGGCGGCAAGATCGACGACAAGGTGTTCGTCTACGCGGCGGGCGGATATTACTACCCGGGAAAGAATCTCAAGGCGTTGCAGGACGAGATGAAGAAATATCTCGATCTCGGCTATTCGGTGGTGAAGATGAAGATCGGCGGCGAAGCGCTGGCCGATGACCTGGCACGCATCGATGCGGCAATCAAGGTCGTGGGCTCACCCGACAAGCTCGCGGTCGATGCCAACGGCCGTTTCGATCTCAAGACCGCAGTCGAGTACGCGCGGTCGCTTGAGCCCTACGGCTTGTTCTGGTACGAGGAAGCGGGCGATCCGCTCGACTTCCAGCTTCAGGCCGAGCTTGCCAATCATTATTCGAAATCGATGGCGACCGGCGAAAACCTGTTCTCGATGCAGGACGCGCGCAATCTCATCCGTTACGGCGGCATGCGGCCCGATCGCGACTGGCTCCAGTTCGATTGCGCGCTCTCCTACGGGCTGGTCGAGTACCTGCGCACCCTCGCGATGCTCAAGGAAAACGGCTGGTCGCCGCGGCGCTGCATTCCGCATGGGGGACACCAGATGTCGCTCAACATCGCGGCGGGCCTCGGGCTGGGCGGTAACGAATCGTACCCCGACGTGTTCCAGCCGTTCGGCGGCTTCGCCGACGGGACGCCGGTCAAAAACGGTTACGTCACCATGCCCGACATTCCGGGCATTGGCTTCGAAGCGAAGGCGAATCTCCACAGGGTAATGAAGGCGCTCACCGCCTGAAGGGGCAGAGCCGCCGATCAGGGAAAGAGCAGCGGCGCAATACCGCCGACACCGTCGCCGTCTGCACTGAGCTTTCCGGAACGGCACTTCTCGAGCGCATGATGGCATCCGATACCTCCGGAAATGGATACGCGATATCGACTGAAACACCGTGCTGAAATGTGGAGAGTTGTTTATACCGGCATATCCGTTTAGCATTTCTCCCGGTTGACCCTGCGCATTAGAGATCGCGACAACCGTTGGATGGGGGTTCAATAAATGACGTCCTCAGTCCGATTCCCCCTCGCCCTGTGGCGTGGTCTCAGGCTTATGGCCGTGGGTGCGGTCGTTGCGTTTGTTGGATGGGCTCTTTTCTGGTTCGAGATCGCAGATCCTTCCGGGATCGCGGTGTTCATCATCGGGTTTGCCATAGTTGTGTGGGGACAAGTTGTCTACGTTCGCGCTTTACGAGAACAACGTAGGCGCTCACGGGAGGCATCTCAACACACGGGCAGGTAGGACCGACAAGAAATTTTCTGTGCAGTTACCTGCCGGATAACACGGTCCTTCGGCAGAAAAACGCAGAAGAAGCTATCGAGACTTGGCGCGCTCTGACCCGAAAGACAGATTGGGACAACACATCAATCTCACTCCCTTCTTTATGGAAGCGGCACGATCGCTTCAATTTCCACCAGGAATGCGGGATCCGCCAAGCCCGAGATTACCAAGAGGGTGTTCGCGGGAGGTTCGCCCTTGAAGAACTCTTGGCGAACGCGGCCGACTGCCTCCCGATGCTTGATATCCGTGATATAGACGGTGGTCTTGGCTACGTCCTCCATCCGTCCCCCCGCGCCCTCGATGACTTTTTTCATGTTCTCCAGCACCTGCCGGGTCTGGCCGGCCGCATCGTCCTTGCAAACGATATTCCCCTGCCTGTCGCGTGCAGTCTGTCCCGCCACATAGAGGGTTCTCCCTGCCTCGACGATGATGCCGTGGGAGTAGGTCTTTCCGGCGGGCACGAAGACATCCGGGGGCTGATAGGCCGTGCGTTTCATGGTGTGCTCCTCCTTACGTTGGTTAACCAGGTCGGGCGGTGCCGCACTGCCAGCACGCGGTGAACTGTCCCTCGAGCTTCTCGCCGCAGTGTGGACAGGTCCAGCGCTCGCCACTGAACTGGCGCGCGAAAGTGCCTTTGAGGAAAGCGATGAGCAGTTCGTTGGCGCGCTCGAACTGCGCATCGTCGGCAATCCAAACCGAGCACAGGTCGACCGGCAGTTCGCCCCAGCCGCTGGTGAGATATTCCCCGCGCACCCCCGCTTCGATTCCCTGCGATTCCAGGAAACCCTTGATAAGGTGTGCTTCGGCGGCGTGCTTCGCGGTGTGAACCAGTTTCACGACGGCTCATTCGGGTGAAGACAGTACAGGCAGCGTAGCAGCGGCGCGATATTTCCTCAACACGGCAGCGGTGGCTTACCGTCCGGGTTGCATCGAGGGCGAGCGGAGATACAACACCACGCCGGCAATGCCGCCGCCGTAAACCACAGCGAGCATCAGCCAGTCACCGTGGGCGAAACCTGCGTACCAGGGGACCGCGACCAGCGTGATCGGCCACAGGAAAAAGGCGGCGATGCCGGCAAGCATCCCCCACTGCCGCGTGACGAAGCCGGTGCCCATGATCAATCCTGCAACGCCCACGACGATCAGCATTGCGATGGCGACATTCTCAATGTCGAAAGCGGCGCGCCTGGCGGTGGGTCGAAAGTCGTCATGCACGGCCGGCCTCATTTCCGTGCGCGCGGCAGCGTAGATCATCCGTGGCAGCAGGATCGCGTAAACCGCTGCGAACCCTCAGCAAAAGTATTCCAGCCAGCGATAGGGCGTGCTGCCCAGCCAGTAGGCGGCGAATGCCAGCGGAATGCCCTGCATCAGCGCCAGAAAAAAGACGAATGCCTCTTGCACCAGGACGTGGATGACATGGGCGAGCAGAACGACAAAGATCGCGCCGAATACGATGTACGGCCAGAGTTGCTCGCCCTGGTCGGGAGCGTTGACCAGCAGCCAGGCACAGAACATGAGAATCAGCGCGCCGGCATTGGCGCTGCCGTGAAAAAAACCCATTTCGTTTTTTCCTGCGTTCGCTGCCGCAGTATAGATCAGCCGTGCCTGCTGTGGCCGGACCTGTCGATGTGCATATGACAGGCGACTGCGTGTCCGCTCGCGGCGCTACAAACGGTGAGCGCCGGCTCGACCTTCTCGCATACCGCCTCGGCGAAGGCGCAGCGCGTGCGGAAGCGGCAGCCCGAGGGCGGATTGATCGGGTTGGGCGGATCCCCGGTGAGCGGAGATCGATCGATCCTGGCCTCCGGATCCATCGACGGACGCGAAGCGAGCAGCGCCCGGGTGTAGGGATGGCGCGGCCGGTGGTAGATGTCGTCGACCGTCCCCAGCTCGACCACCTTGCCGAGGTACATCACCAGCACGTGGTCGCTCACGTACTGCACCACGTTCAGGTCGTGCGAGATGAAAAGGTAAGTGAGCCCCAGTTCGCGCTTGAGGTCCATCAGGAGATTGAGCACCTGCGCTTCGATCGACTTGTCGAGCGCCGATACGGCCTCGTCGAGGATCTCCAGTTTCGGATCGAGCGCAAGCGCCCGCGCGAGATTGACGCGCTGGCGCTGGCCGCCCGAGAGTTCATGGGGATAGCGGCGGCTGAACTGGCCCGGATCGAGCCCCACCAGCCCCAGCAGTTCGCGCGCCTTTGCCCTCGCCTTCTCCGCAGGCACGCCGTGCGCGCGCGGTCCGAACGCGATGCTGTCGCGCACCGACAGCCGGGGATTGAGCGAGGCGTAGGAGTCCTGAAACACCATCTGCATGTTGCGGCGCAGCTCGCGCAAGGTGAAACCGCCGGAACCACCGAGCCGTTTACCGCCTAACCATACTTCGCCGGCGTCGGGCGCGATCAAGTGCATCAGCAGCCGCGCCGTCGTGGATTTTCCGCAGCCGGATTCGCCGACGATGCCGAGCGTTTCGCCCGCGGTGATGGTAAAACTCACGTCATCGACCGCCTGCACCAGCAGCCGCGGGCCCATGAGCCGGTCGGACCGGACCGGGAAATACTTGCGCAGATTGCGCACGCTCAGCAGCGGGCGCAGCTCTGGCGCCGTGGATCGCGCGGCGGTCATCAACATGGTGTGCTCAACCATTCATCCCTCATTCGCGCGCCTTCGTCCTTCCGCCTTCTCTCATCCTCAATCCTCAGTCCTCAATCCTCAATCCTCGATCCTCAATCCTCGATCCTCAATCCTCAATCCTTGTTATAGCCGCACGTCCATCGCGCTGCGCAGCCCGTCGCTGATCAGGTTGAAGCACATCGAAGCGATGAAGATCATGAACCCGGGCAGCACCGAGTTGAGCGGCGCGAGAAAGATCGCCTCGCGCAACGTGTTGAGCATGAGACCCCACTCCGCGTCAGGCGGGCTCGCGCCGAGCCCGATGAAGGAAAGACCGGCGGAGATCACGATGCTGACGCTGATCAGCACCGTTGCATAGACGAATATCGGTCCGAGCACGTTGCCGAGCACGTGTATGCGGATGATGGTGAAGGTCCCCGCGCCGCTCGCCCGCGCCGCCTCGACGAAATCCATGGCGCGCACCTGGGTCGTCACGGATTCGGTCACGCGCGTGAGCGGCGGGATGAACACGATGGTGATGGCAAGCAGCGCGTTGCCGATGCCGGCGCCGAGCGAGCCGGCGATGGCGACCGCGAGCAGGATCGATGGAAAAGCATAGAACACATCGGTTATCCGCATGATGAGCATGTTGACGCGTCCACCGACAAAGCCGGCGATGAGTCCGAGGGTGCCGCCGACCAGGAGCGCCACCAGCACCGGCAGGATTCCCATCATGAGGGAGAGCCGTCCGCCGTAGATGAGGCGCGAGAACATGTCGCGACCCAGCTCATCGGTGCCGAGCAGATGGCCGGGGGAGCCCACCGGCAGCAGCCGGTTGGCCGAGTTCGTGAGCGTCGGCTCAGGCAGCCCCAGCCACGGCGCGAACAGCGCCGCGGCGGCGACCACGGTCAGGACCAGCGCACAGGCGACGGTGAAGGGATCCCGCGAGACGCGCCGCCACACGTTGTGCCAGTACGTTCGCTGTATCACGGCACCGACCGGGATTTCGACCGCTGTCGGCTGGCCGCCGGCGGCGCCGAAGGCAAGCGTGATCTTCTCGGTTTCCACCGTCTTCATGTCAGCCGCGGCTGATGCGCGGATCGGCCCACGTCTGGAGAATGTCGACCACCAGGTTGATCGACACGAAGAACAAGGCGAGCAGCAGAATGGTGCCTTGCAGAACCGGAATATCGCGGTCGAAGATCGCGAGGTTGAGCAGATAGCCCGTGCCCGGCCAGGTAAACACCGTTTCGACCAGGATCGATCCCCCAAGCAAATGCGCGAACTGCAGTCCCATCACCGCGAGCACGGTCGGCATTGCATTGCGCGAAACGTGAAGCAGGATGCGGCGCTCCGACAGCCCGCGCGCGCGCAGCGCTTCGACGAATTCCATGCTGAGGATTTCCATGACGCAGGCGCGCGCGGTGCGGGCGACGATGGCGCAGGGAATCGCGGCGAGGGCGATCACCGGCAGAATCATGTGCTGCCACGCCTCCCAGCTCCACATCGATGCGGCGCTGCCGGCACCCATCGAGGGCAGCCAGCCGAACTGCACCGAGAACACGATCACCAGCAGAATCGCGAGCCAGTAATGGGGAATGCTCACACCGGTGATCGTGGCCGAAGAGACCGCCTTGTCGAGCCAGGTGCCGTGGTGGTAGCCGGCGAGCATCCCCATGGTAACGCCGACGACAAAGCCCAGCAGCGAAGCCGCTACCCCGATCATCATCGTGTTGACCGCGGAGTCGATGAGGGTCCGGAAAACCGGCGCGCCGGTGCGCAGCGAGTAGCCCATGTCGCCGGTGAGCGAGTTGCCGAGCCAGAGCAGGTATTGGACCGGCAGCGGCTTGTCGTAGCCGAAGGACGCGCGCATCTCCGCCAGCATCTTCTGGTCGACTTCGCCCATGACGGCCGACAGCGGATCACCGGGCGCAAGATGCACCAGCCCGAAGACGACCAGCGATACGCCGATCGCAATCGGGATGGTGTAGAGGATGCGGCGGATGATGTAGTTCAGCATTAGTCTAATCTTACTGCGTCACGAAAATATCGTAGCCTGGAAGGAGCGAGGCGGATTCCGGGAACACGATTTTTTTGGGGGCCTTCGTTCCCGCTTCTTCCAGTCCCGGATTCCATTTCATTCCATCCGGGCTACGTTCACTCCATGTTTCATGACACAGTAGAGTCAGTCGGCCACGTAGACCGGCGCCAAGTCCTGGAACCAGTGCTTCACCTGCACCCAGCCGCGCACCTTGGACGACATCGCACGCGGGCCGACGTCGTGCACCACCCATACGTCGACCGCCTGATCGACGAGATACGCGTGCAATTCGCCGAGCAGCTGGTCGCGCTTTTTCTCGTCGAAGGTGTTGTTCGCCTTCTCCACCATCGCATCCACCTTCGGGTCGCTGTAGTGCATGTAGTTGAAGCCCTTGGGTGGAATCGCCGCGCTGCTGTAGATGCGGCCGAACGCGCTGAACGGATCGACCGTCGCCGAGGAGTTGTTGATGCCGTGCACGCCCTGGCACACCGGAGACCCCGCGCCGGCACGGCGGCAGTTGCGCAGCACCTCCCAATCCTGCGTGACCAGCTCGAGATTGATGCCGACCGCTTTCAGGTTCTGCTGGATGTATTCGTTCATCGGCTTGGGCAGCATCTGACCCGACCCCGAAGGCGAGACCATCACCTTGAGCGTGAGCGGCTTCGAGTCGGAATAGCCCGCTTCCGCCAGAAGCTTCTTCGCTGCCGCCGGGTCATGCTTGATGTTGAAAGTCGGTTTCCCAAACCAGGGGCTCGACTTGTCCACCGCACCGGCCGCCGGCGCGGCGAATCCGCCCAGCAGCTTGATGAGACCTTCGCGATCGATGGCGAGATTGACCGCCTTGCGCACCCGCAAGTCGCGCCACGGCGAGTCTTCCTTGAAGCTCATGAAGTACGGCCAGATGTGCGGGTAGACGTTGGAACTGATCTGGAAGCCCTGCGACTTCAGCCGCGGAATGAAGTCGGGAGGCGGCGCCTCGATGAAATCGACCTGCCCGGAAAGAAGCGCTGAGGCACGCGTGGTCGCCTCGGGAATCGGCAGCAGGATCATGCGCGCGGACTTCGCGACACGCTTGGCGTCCCAGTAATTGGAGTTTCGCACCAGTTCGGCGCGCTCGCGCGGCACCAGTTTTTCCAGGCGGAACGGCCCGGTGCCAGAGGGCTGCGCCGAAAACTTGTTCCAGTCGCGCCCGAGCTTTTCATACTGCGCCGGGCTCGAGTAGAACACGTACGTCGTCTGGTACGGAAAGGTCGAATCCGGCGCGTGGGTGGTGAATTCGATGGTGTAGTCATCAACCTTGCGCCAGGACTTGAGCGACAGGATGCGCCCGGCGACCTGCGCCCTCTGGCGCGGGTCGTGCTGGGGCGCCTCCTTCTTGAACAGCTTGTCGAGATTCCATATCACGGCGTCCGCGTTGAAGTCGGAACCATCGTGGAACTTCACGCCCTTGCGCAGTTTGAAGATCCACTTGGTACTGTCCTTGTCGTCGACTTTCCACTCGGTCGCGAGCGCCGGCACCAGGGTCGAAGGTCCTTTCGCGTCGTCGAGCTTCCAGTTGATGAGCGCGTCGTAGAGCGTGTAACCGGTCATGCGGTAACCTTCGAAGCCGCCGTTGGGCTGCCCGCTGGTGGTCGGGATGTCGCTCAAGGTCATCCCCACGCGCAGCGGCTTGGATTGCGCCCAAACCGTGCCGCTCGCAAGCGCGCCTGCCGTGCCAAGACATATAAGCGTAAGCCCCAATCGTTTCGTCTTCATAGTCTTCTCCTCAGTTTAAAAATGTCCCAAAATCTCGTAGACAGGTTCACCCCCTTCGACGAAGCTCAGGACAGGCCTCGACTTCGCGCGTTCGTCCCGAGCCCCTCGACGCTTACCCCGAGCGTAACCCCGTTCATTCCTCGACTCCGGCGCTTCGCGGCTACGCTCGGAACGAACGGGATGGAGCGAGGGGCTCGGGGCGAACGGCGTTTTTGAGATGTGCTCTAATAGCAAAATCGCTCAACAATGAAAGAGGTATGTTATTCCCTTAGCGCGCGGCGGACCCATTCGGCGTTGACGAAGAGCGCCGTATCCCGGCCGTGCGGTCCGATCACCTGCGCGCCGAGGGGAAGCCCGTTCGGTCCCTTGCCGTGCGGCAGCGTCAGGCACGGCAGCAGCAGCAGCGTCCACATCAATCCGAATATCGGATCACCGGTGGCCTCCAGTCCGCGCGGCGCTTCCCCGGGCGCGCTTGGCGCCAGCAGCACGTCGAAATCCCGGAACGTGTCGGCGATGCGCTTGCGGCAGCGCTCGGCAAGGACGAGACCTTCCTCGTACTGCGCGCGCGAAACTTTGCCGCCTGCCGCGATGCGCGCAGTGAGACTCGCAGAAATGAGCTGCGGAAAACGCGTGCGCTCGTGGGTGAGCGCGCGGAAGAACTCGTATGAGCTTACCTCGATCTGGGTCTGGGCGAGACGCGCAAACTCACCCGGCAGCTCCACGTCGCGCACCGTCGCGCCGGCTGCCGCCAGCGTTCGGGCCGCGCTTTCCAGTGCGACCTGGCTCGGCGCGTCGGCCTGGTTCCAGTTAGACGTGCGGCAGAACCCGATGCGCGGCTTGAGCGCTGCGACGTCTTCGAACGAGGTGGGGGCCATGCCGGACAGTTCCTCCACGATCAGCGCGGCGTCAGGTATGGTGCGAGTGAGCGTACCGAGCGTGTCGAGCGATTCGGACAGGAACTTGAGCCCCGCGCGGTTGATGAGATTATACGTCGGCTTGTAGCCGATCACGCCGCAAAACGCTGCAGGGCGAATGATCGAAGAGGAGGTCTGCGTGCCGAAGGCGATCGGCACCATGCAGTCGGCGACCGAAGCCGCGGAGCCGCTCGAGGAGCCGCCGGGTGTGTGCCCGGGGTTGTGGGGATTGCGGGTCTTGTTGGGGTGGCGTGTCGCAAATTCGGTCGACACGGTCTTGCCGAGAATGACGCCCCCCAGTTCACGCACCTGCGCGACGCACGCCGCATCGCACGCGGGCCGATGACCGCGGTAGATCGGCGAGCCGTATTCGGTCGGAATGTCGCAGGTGTCGATCACGTCTTTCACGCCGACCGGAATGCCGTGCAGCCGGCTTCGCGGCGTCTCCCGGTCGCGCTGCCGTGCCTGCTTCAGCGCGAGTTCGGCATCGATATAGGCCCAGGCGCGGACTTCGTCTTCGCGCTCGCTGATGCGATCGAGGCACGCTGCGACCAGTGCCTCGGAAGTCAGTTTGCCGGCCGCGATGGCGGCAGCGGCGTCGCCGGCGGATATCTGGTTGAGCGGCAAAGCGGTGGTCATGCGGTTATCGTCTCCGGATGTCCGACGAGTTCAGATCGAATACAGCGCGTCGCGTGCGGGTGGTATCCGCCGCTCGCGATGGGCCGCAGTTCGGGGATGGCTCTTTCACACCGGGGGATGACATAGGGGCAGCGCGGCGCGAAACTGCATCCCGGCGGCAGGGCGGCGAGATTAGGCGGCGAACCCCGAATCGGCGTGAGCCGCGTGCCTTTCTCCACTTCGTGTACGGTCGAGCCCATCAGGCCCTCGGTGTAGGGATGCCGCGGGTGGCGCACGACCTCTGCAACCGCGCCGCGCTCGACGAAGCGCCCCGCGTACATCACCGCGATCTGGTGCGAGACTTCGACCGCGGCCCCGAGATCATGCGTGACGAAGATCATCGCCATGCCGAGTTCCTGCTGCAGGTTGCGCAACAGGAGCAGGATCTGGATCTGCACCGTCGCATCGAGCGCCGTGGTCGGTTCGTCGGCCAGCAGCAGCGCGGGCCGGCAGGAAAGCGCGATCGCGATCATTGCGCGCTGGCGAAGCCCCCCGGAAAGCTGGTGCGGGTAGGCATCGAGACGCCGCCGCGCCGACGGGATCTGCACCCGTTCGAGCAGTTCGAGCGCGCGCCGCTTCGCATCAGCGCGACTGCCCCCTTCGTGCTGCACGATCGCTTCCACGATTTGCTGGCCAATGGTGAATACCGGATCGAGCGCGGTCATCGGCTCCTGGAAGATCATCGCCACCGTCGCCCCGCGCAGCCGCGAAAGCCCCGCCGTGTCGAGCGCCATTACATCTTGCCGGGCGATCTCGATGCGTCCGGCGATGCGCGTCTTTCCGGGCGGCAGCAGCCGCATCAACGCGCGCAGTGTCACGCTCTTGCCCGAGCCGGACTCGCCGAGAATGCCGAGCACTTCGCCCTTGTCGAGCGTGAACGAAACGCCGCTTACCGCGTGCACGGTGGTCTCGCGGCTCACGAATTTCACCGTGAGGTCTTCTACGGTGACCAAAGGTTTATCGATCATCCGCCTAAAACAACAAGTTCATTCACCGCCAAGACGCCAAGGCCGCCAAGAAAAAACAAGACCGACAATAACATGAAAAACCACCGCGTACACGCGCTATCGAGTTCGCTGGCGCTTCCAAGCGGCTCGAACAAAAGCGTTCAAGAATTCTCAACCCCCTTTTCTGACCGTCTTTCGTTTTTTCGATTCTCCTGGCGCCCTTGGCGTCTTGGCGGTTAAGTTGCTTTACAGGCTCGGCATGCGGCTGTGCCAGTCGGTTTCCTGCTGATAGAGGTGCGCCGCGCGGAAGATCAGCGCTTCCGAAAACGGCCGGCCCATGAGCTGAAACGCGATCGGCAAGCCGCTCTTCGAGAATCCGGCTGGCACCGAGAGGGCCGGCAATCCGAGGTAATTCGTCGGACGCGTATTGCGCGTGATGCGCGAAACGATGCCGGCGACGTCGCCCGCGGCCTTGGGCTCGGTCTCGGCGATGGTCGGCGGCGGCATCACCATTACCGGCGTGTGCAGGAAGTCCACTTTGCCATAGACCTCGCGCATGAATTCGTCGAGCAGGTGGGCGCGCAGATTGATCGCCTGAAGATACGCGGTGGCCGGGATGTGGAATCCGGCTTCCATCCGGCTCCGCACATAGAACGAATAATCCTGCGGCCGGGTGCGGATCCACGCACCATGCATCGTCGCGGCTTCGGACTGCGACACGGTCGAGGAGAGCAGAAAGATTTCCTGCGGATCGGGCACCTTGATTTCAGCGACACGTGCGCCCAGCGAGCGGAATACCGCCAGGCTTTCGTCCATGCGTTTCCTGACGTCGTCGGTTGCGCCGTCGTAATAATGGTTGACTGGCACGCCGATCCGGAGGCCCTTGATGCGGCCCGCGAGCGCTCTTTCGTAGTCGGCGGCCGGTTCTGCGACGCAGGTCGGGTCCTTCGGATCGGCCCCGGCGATGACGCGCGTCACGCGCGCGCAGTCGCGCACGGTGCGGGTGAGCGGTCCCACCGTATCCTGCGACCAGGAACGGGGCAGGATGCCGTAGCGGCTGATGAGGCCGGAAGTGGGTTTCAGGCCCACCACGCCGCACGCGGCGGCGGGCAGCCGCACCGAGCCGCCGGTGTCGGATCCCAGCGCACCATAGCAGGCGCGCGCCGCCACCGCCGAACCGGAACCGCTCGAGGAGCCGCCCGTCATGTGCGCGGGATTCCACGGGTTGCGGCAGTGACCCCAGTGGTCGTTGTGCCCGGTCGGGTTGGCGGCGAACTCCGCCATGTTGAGACCGCCCATCCAGATCGCGCCGGCGGCGGCGAGCCGTTCGACCACGGTCGCCGTTACCTTCGGCCGGTACTCGCGCAGGATTTTGGAGCCGCCGGTGGAAATCTTCCCGGCGCGGTAGAACATGTCCTTGTGCGCGAGCGGCACGCCGTGCAACGGTCCGACCTTGCTCCCGCGTTTCAGCGCCTGATCGGCCTTTCTCGCCGCCTTCAGTGCTTCATCGGCCTCGAGCGAGATGAAACAGTTGAGCTTGGGCTGCACGCGGGCGGCGTGCTCGAGGCAGGCGCGCGTGACCTCGACGGAAGAGAGTTTTTTTCTGCGGATCGCGGAGGCGACTTCCGTCAGGCTCAGATTGAGCAGCCCGGTATCGGTCATTTGATTTTCGCCTGGCGGTACGCAAGCAGCAGGGCGCTAAAGCGCGCAGGCTCGTCGTTGAAATCGAGCCGGCTTGCGCCTTCCAGCACGGCGCTGTTCAGGCGGTCGACTTCGGTTGCGAGTTCGCCGGCACGCTGCTCGGCAATGTCGAGTCGGGCGATCTGCCGCCCATGGTCGCGGATAAGCTGTGAGGTCGGTTTGTCGCTCATTTTGCAAGGCCGATTTCGGTGAGCAGCGCTTTCGACTGTTCGTGGTCCTTCTTGAGATAAGCGAGTGTTTCCTGGGCGTTCCGGTAACCCCACTCCCAGGAATTGAACTCGAGGTATTTTTTCCATTCCGCGTGCTGCACTGTTTTCTGAAACACGTTCTCCCAGAATGCGACCTGCGCCGGCGTCATGCCCTTGGGACCGACGAAGATGGTATAGCCTTCCATCACGACATCGTAGCCCTGCTCGCGAAAGGTCGGTGCATCCGGAAGGCCCGGCGAGCGCTTGGGCGTGGAAAGACCGAGGATGCGCATCTTGCCGGCTTTGTGGTGCGGGATCGCGTTGTTGACCGCCTGCACCATGGCGTCGATGTGCCCGCCGAGGAGATTCGTTACCGACTCCGCGCCGCCGCCGAACACCAGGATCTTGAGCTGCCTGGGATCAATGCCGGCGGCCTTGGCCAGCCGCGCGATGGTGAAATGATTGATGGCCCCGCGCGTGCTGCCGACCGATATCGAGAGCGAGGCGGGGTCTTTCTTGAGCTGCTCGACGAAGTCCTTGAGCGTCTTGTAGGGCGAATCGGCACGCACCGCGAGCGCGACCGGTTCGCTGCCCACGAACGACAAGGGCGTGAGATCGGAATAGTGCAGCGGGCTTCTGCCGGTAATGTGATTGGTGATGAGGCCGGCCTGGGCGATCGCAATATGATGCGCGTCGCCGGTCTTCTGGCTGACATACGTGTAGGCGAGCGAGCCGCCGCCGCCGACCTTGTTGGTGACCACCACGTCGACGAGCTTCGTTTCCTGCCAGATCTTGTGCATCACGCGCGCCGACTTGTCGTTGCCGCCGCCCGGTGCGGCGAACACCACGACTTCCACGGTGCGTTCCGGTTTCCACGTCGCTTGAGCGTAGGCAGTGACGGCGGATGACACGACCCAAGCGTAGGCCAGAGTCAAAAAGATCCGGCAGCCGAGACGGCGCCAGCGGAGAACGTTTGCCATTTGAATCCCTCGCATTGTTGGCGGTTTTATATGAACACCGCCGGTGTTTTTAGCAAACTCCATGCCTGTCTGCGCATAGAAGCTGTAGCCCGGAAGAAGCGAAGCGGATTCCGGGAACGGTTCTTTTGGGGAGCCTTCGTTCCCGCTTTTTCGGGGGGGCCTTCGTTCCCGCTTCTCCCGGTCCCGGATTTCATTTCATTCCATCCGGGCTACAGGCCCGCGCGCCGCACTAAAACATGATGAACAATACGCTTGCTGCCTTGTAATGGTGCGGCAAGCGCGCGTTTAGCGCTATCTTAATCTGACCGCAAGGTGCCGCAAAGAGCGCGTTCGTCGCGGGGTGATGCTGTGCTAGAATCGCTTGGCAACAAAATTTACAGTTCGAGCATCCCACTGGCGCTTCACCATGCGGCGCGAGCGCAATTCCGTGTCCAGTTACAGCGATCTTGTATTCCTGAGCGCCGCCAGGCAGGCCAAGCTCATCCGGCAGCGCGCCATTTCCCCGTGCGATCTGGTCCAGGCCTGCCTGGACCGCATTGAACGCTACGATCCGGTGCTGCGGGCCTACATCACGGTCTGTGCGGAACCGGCGCTTGCGGCAGCGCGGCAGGCGGAGCGTGAAATCGCGGCGGGTGACGATCGCGGTCCGCTGCACGGCGTTCCGTTCGGCGTGAAAGACCAGCTCTGCACGCGGGGCATCCGCACGACCGTCGGCTCGAAAATCATGGCCGACCATATTCCGGACTTCGATGCGACCGTGATTGCGCGGCTCAAAGCGGC
>JACQOK010000335.1 GCA_016202565.1 Betaproteobacteria bacterium
AGATGTGACTCATCATCAGCTCATCGGCCGGCGTGTCGCCGGGGATCACACGATAATCGGTGCCCGGAACCAGACTGAACGGTCGATCGCCGCGACGGTGTACCCCGGAGGTCGCCACAATCGCAATGCGGCGCCTATTCAGTGCAGCCCCTCTGATCCAAGGCCGGGACACGAAGCGTGGAGCTTCCCTGCCTTTTTCGAGCAGGTGTTCGCGTTCCCATTCGGGCAGGTCGGCTAGTCGTACCATCGGTCATTCTCCTTTACTGTCCGGCTCCGTTCATATCGCTTATCTTGCTCGGATAGACCCAATCGGGGCGCCGGCTCATCAGCGCCCGCAGGTCCATGCGGATTTCCTCTGCCGTAGGCCGCCCCACAAACCACCACCCGTTATAGATCTTGTAGATCGTGCGATCCCGGTCGAGGATAAACGTATAGGGGATGTAGATCTCCCCGTGGGCCGGGTCCGTCGTATCGACCATTTCCAGTTCGTGGAGCAGCTTGCGGTCGGGGTCCATCAAGAAGGGCCAGTCGGCGCCCAGCGCGTCCCGGACCTCGTTCGTGTTCATTTTGTCATCCACGGAGACGGTAAGCATCTTGCAATAATTTACCCGGAATTCAGGCTGCAGATGGGTGATGTAGTTGGTCAACTGACGACGGTCTTTGGGACAGAAATACCCGCGGCTGAATATGAGCACGCCCGGGAAGCCCCTCAATAGCTGGCTTAACTTCCGCGGCTCGCCCGTATGATCGGGCAACTGGAAATCGGGAAACTTGTTGCCCGTCCGCAAATCGCTCCGCATTGGATAATCCATCGCTGATCTCCTATTCGTCCGGTGGTTACGCTCCAAGAATTGCCGGCAGGGCGGAGAGCGTGCTGATTTCTCCGTCGGGCAGTTCGGGTCGGCATTCGTAAACTTAGCGTGGTCCAACTCGGGGCTCGGACCCGGGGCTCGGAATTGCCTCACGCCGGGATCGCATAGTTGTTCTCGCGGAACAGCCGCAGGCAGGCATCCACCACCTGCGGGTCGTAGAGCCTGCTGCGGCCCTTTTCAACCTCGGCAAGCGCTTTGTCGATGCCAAGCCCGGGCCGGTACGGCCGGTGGGAGGCCATGGCCTCGACGGTATCGGCCACGGCCAGAACCCGGGCCTCAAGAATGATCTCCTCGTCTTTGAGGCCGCGCGGGTAGCCGCTGCCGTCAATGCGCTCGTGGTGCTGCCAAGCGGACTCGGCGATGCGCCAGGCGAATTCCATCGTCTTCAGGATCTCGTAGCTCTGCTGGGCATGGTCCTTGACCAGTTCATATTCCGCCTTCGTGAGGTGCGCCGGCTTGGACAGGATCTCCGCGGGCACGGCGATCTTGCCGACGTCGTGCAGGTAGCCGGCGATCCGGACGCCTTCCACCCGGCTCGCATCCAGCCCCATCTCGGCCGCAATCGCAGCGGCGACTTCCCCCACGCGCCGTTCGTGGCCGTGCGTATACGGGTCGCGCAGCTCGCCGATTGTCGCGACTACGTTGATCGTACTCTGCATCGCCCGCTCGAGCCGCGCGACGTAGCGCCGGATCTCGTTCTGGGCGCGCTTGCGCTCGGAGATGTCCTGCAGCAGCCCGATGATCGCGGGACGGCCCTGATAGGTCGCTAGCGAGCCGTGCACGCCAATCTCGACCTCGCTGCCGTCTTTCCTCACGCCGGTAAACGAATAGCTGATGCTCTTCACTTCGCCCGCGATCCGGCGCCGGACATTTTGAGCTGCGATCGCGCGGTCCTTCTCGACCGTCAATTCCAGGTGGTGCTTTCCGACGATCTCGTCGGGCGAGGCGTAGTCGAAAATCTCGGCCATGCGCGAATTGACGTAGACGAGAACGCCGTCTTGGATCACGTAGAAGCCGCTTATCGATTGTTCGACCATCGCGCGGAAGCGCTGCTCGCTCTCGCGCAACAGGTCCTCGGCGTGTTTCCGCTCCGTGATGTCTTCGGCAACGCCGGCAATACGGTAGACCTCGCCGGCGACGTTGCGCACGGGAAAGGCCTGATCTCGAATCCAGCGCAGCGTGCCGTCGGGCCGGATGATGCGGTATTCCTCGTCATAGTTGCCCGCAACTTGTTTCTGGAGCGCGGCGCGGAGCACATGCTCGCGGTCTTCGGGATGGATCGCGTCGAGCCACGATCTTGGCGAGGCGTACAGCTCGGCCCGCGTCCGGTTCCAGATCAGCTCATATGTTGGGCTAATGTAGAGCATTTGGTTCTTGGACGGGTCGGTCAGCCAGAATACCTCTCGGATGTTTTCGGTGATGTGCCGGAATCGCTCCTCGCTCTCGCGCAGCAACTCGTCGGTGCGCTTGCGTGCCGTGACGTCCCGTGCGATTCCCAGCACCGCGCTGGCCCTACCCTCCTCGAACACCACGGAACACTTGACCTCGACGATGACTTTGCGGCCGTCTTTCCTGTTCAGCGTTACCTCGTGGGTTTCGTGCTGCGTTCCGCTGCGGATGACTTCCGCGAGCGACGCGAGGGCCCGCTGGAGGTCCGCGGGATCCAGCAATGTCTTAAAGTTGATGAATGGAATTTCCTCCCGGCGATAGCCGAGCAGGTCCAGCGCCGCGTGGTTGGCGTCGAGGAAGTTGCCTTCGAAATCGGTGAGGAACACGGAGTCGAGCGAGCGCTCGAACAGCGCGCGGTAGCGTTCGTTCATGGCTAATTCGTCGTCATTAGGCGCATTGCGCAGACACCTATCCGGTCGCGGCCTGCAATCGCGTCATTCTGAGCAGGTTGTATGCTGCCCCAACCATGTTGTAGTAGTCGCTGGCAAGCCGCAAATACTTACGAGTAGTTACGAGATTAAGCGGCGTAAGTTCTGGCAGTCCACACCGACTTAATTCATATTTGTCTCGGTGGTTACGCGGAATCTCATGACTAAAAGGGGGCGGCCATTGAAGTCAATTCGACGGAGGGAACCATGAGTCAGTATGTTGCTCCATTGCGTGACATGCAGTTCGTGCTGCACGAACTGCTGCAGGTCGAGAACGAATTGGAGCAACTGCCGAAGCACGCCGAGATCGATGCGGACACCATCAATCAGGTGCTGGAGGAAGGCGGCAAGTTCACCTCGAAGGTGCTGTTCCCTCTGTTCATCGTCAGAAAAGTCGCCGTTCTCGGCGCCGGTGTAATGGGGGCGCAAATCGCCACCCATTGCATCAACGCCCGGGTGCCCGTGGTGTTGTTCGACCTGCCTCCGATTGCCGGGCGATTCTTGAGAGTTGCAAAAGGTAAATGAGCGATGGCGGCAGATACTCATGTTGTAGTTGTCGAGGGCGGTAACCCCTTGCTGCGCGGTTGGCGGCGCGCGCGCGACTGGCTGGCGGGAGCCGCCACGGAGCAGTTGCCGCGCCACGTTGCGCGGCAACTTGATGAACATCGCCGGCTCAACGAAATCCTGACCGGATGGGTGCAGGTCATGCTGGTCGTGACCTTCACGCTGCTGTATGCGTTTTCGCGCAAGACCGCCCCGCTCGATGCCGGTTTCCATCCGGTGCCTTGGGCCCTCGCGATCTATGCGATTTTTACCACGTGGCGCCTGTATCTTGCGTACAGGAATCGACTGACGCACGCGATGCTCGTGGTTTCGGTCGTTGCGGACATGGCGTTGCTCATGATCACGATCTGGAGCTTTCATATCGAATACGGCCAGCCCGCCGCGTTCTATCTTAAAGCTCCGACGCTGCTGTATGTCTTTATCTTCATCGCGTTGCGGGTGCTGAGCGTCGCACCGGGTTACGTGCTCTTTGCGGGCCTGTGTGCGGCGGCGGGTTGGATGTTGATGCTCGGTTACGCGCTGATGGAACCCGGCGGTCACGAGCTGATCACGCGCGATTATGTCGCCTATATGACTTCGGCGCGCATTCTCCTGGGTGGCGAGATCGACAAGATCGTCTCCATTTTGCTGGTCGCAATTGTGCTGACGGTCGCCGCTGCGCGGGCGCGCTCGCTGCTCTTTCGCGCAGTCGCCGAAGGCGCTGCGGCGGCGCAGCTGTCGCGCTTTTTCGCGCCCGAGGTCGCTGCCGCCATCGTGACCTCCGATGAGGCACTGCGGCCGGGACAGGGCCGGCAAACCGAGGCTGCGGCAATGTTTATCGACATGCGCGGTTTCACGCGGCTCGCCGCAAAACTTGCGCCGTGCGATCTGATCGGGTTGCTTGGCAAGTATCAGCACATTGCGGTACCGATCATCCAGCGCAACGGTGGCAGCATCAGCAGTTTCCTCGGCGACGGTATCATGGTGACTTTTGGCGCGACACGCGCGTCGTCCACCTGCGCTGCGGACGCCCTGCGCACGGCGGAACAACTGCTCGATGCGTTGAGCGCCTGGGCCGAAGCGCGGGCACGTGCCGGCCAGCCCGCACCGGGCGTCGGCATCGGTATCGCGGTCGGGATGGTCACCTACGGTGCGATCGGCGACGAGAGCCGGCTCGAGTATACGGTCATCGGTGATCCGGTGAACCGCGCGGCCAAGCTTCAGAATCACACAAAAGTCGAGAATGTGCGCGCCTTGGCGACGGTTTCCGCGCTCGAGCATGCCGTGCGGCAAGGTTACGATAATACGCGCGCCTCCGAGATTCTGACTGGCCGTGAGGTCGCGGGCGTGGGTGAACCGCTGGACCTGGTCGTAATACGGTAATCAAAGATTCGCTGGTCGAAGCCGGGTCAGCGGTCCCGCCTACCAGCGCCGCCGATTGCCGGATTTTCGCGTCGTGATACCGCCCGCCAGCGGAGATGCAGGATGAGCCAGCTCAGGACGCCAACCGCACCAACCAATAGCCAGGCCCAGAGCGGGACTGTCAACATCTAGTAAGATGGTGAGGGGCAGGATGCCGATCCCGGTGGCCCATAGGAACGTCCACCACTACGTCCCGGAGGCGAAGCTCGACGCCATGCAAGACTTCGAGCACTCGCCGCTCTTCAGTGAGCGGGAAAGAGCAGCGCTCGCCTACGCCGAGGTGATGACCCGCGCGAGCGGCAAGGCGGACGAAACGCTGATGGCCAAGCTGAAAAGGCATTTCGACGAGGATGCCATCATCGAACTGACCGCCCTCATCGCTTTTCAGAACCTCTCCAGCAAGTTCAACGCCACGCTCGGCGTTCCACCTCAAGGATTCTGCAGGCGTGAAACCCGCGTTTAGTTTCACCCGGATATTTCACCAGACCGCCCCGTAACTTACTCTGGGCTCCCTGCCCGGCAGACCGGGAAGCGATTCACCTCGCCGTTTTGCTTTGATGCTTGACCGTCCAATCGTAGTCAATGAATTCCATCTCGTAGTCTTCCGGAATCTTCTCGGACACGTATTGGTTCACATAGGCGATCAGGCTGGGGCTGCGTTGCAGAAAGTCTTCGGTATAGAACTTGAGGATCTCGGACAAGCGCACGGTTTTTCTCTCCGGCGCGAGCTGCAGATTGCGGGGCTCGGCAAAAAACCGGCGGGCCTCCCGGTCGAGTTCTTCATTGAGCGCGTTCGCCGTGAAGGGGACTTTCGGCAGGCGCGGGCAACCCACCGACATGCAATTCAGCGCGAAATGAACGCGTTCGTCTCTCAGCGGCCGTATCACCTCGTTCTCGTAAGTGTAGAGCGACATGCTCTTGCCGCTGATCGAGAATTGCTTGAAGACGAAAAACCCCACCTTTGTCAGCCCGGACAACGACCTTGGCATGCCGGAGTCGATGACGTTGTACATCGCCAACGCGTTATAGGCATTGATGTGGTAGGCGAGCCGGGATTCCCGGGTGGGAAATTGCGCGGGCGCGGAGTCCGGGCTGACTCTGGCAATGTAGTCTACGAAGGCTTTCAAGTCTGCCGGCTTGTTCGCCAACCCGTGAAAATCCACTTCGCCGCGATCATTCACGAAATCCCTCAACACCCGGGCCCAGTGGGCGAGCGCGTCCGCGTCCCGCTCCTGCGCGAGCGCCGGCGGCGCAAACGTCGCCAGCGACAAGACCGCCCACAACATGAGTGCTTTCATAAACTCTCCCGCGGTTCGTTTACGCTGTCGCGTGGCGCGTGACGTTCAGGCACTCGCCTTCGATTACGAGCCGGGCGAATTCCGCCGCCGCTACCGGCCCGCTGAAGAGATACCCTTGCATCTCGTGGCAACCGTAACGGCGCAATACTTCGAGTTGCCCTCCGGTTTCCACGCCCTCCGCAATCACCTTGAGGTTCAGGCTGCGCCCAAGGGTGATGACGGCCTCGGCGATCGCCGCATCGTTGGCGTCAGTGGTGAGGTTGCACACGAAGGATTGGTCCACCTTCAACCGGTCGATCGGAAACCGCTTCAGGTAGCTAAGCGAGGAATACCCGGTGCCGAAGTCGTCGATGGCAAGGCCCACCCCGATCTGCTTGAGCTTACGCAGCGTGGCGATAGCCAGTTCGACGTCTTGCATCGCCACGCTTTCGGTAATTTCGAGTTCGAGGTCGCGCGGGTCAAGCCCGGTCTCGTGCAGGATGGATTCGATCGTTTGCGGCAGATCAGGGCTGCGGAACTGGCGCGCCGAAATATTGACCGCTACCCTGAGCCGCGGCAGTCCGGCATCCAGCCACGTCCTGGTCTGGGCGCAGGCGGTTCGCAATATCCACTCGCCGACCGGCAGGATCAAGCCGCTCTCCTCCGCCAGGGGAATGAATTCGGCAGGCGAAATCGCGCCGCGGTCAGGATGGCGCCAGCGTATCAGGGCTTCCATGCCCACGATACGCCCGGTCTCGATATCAAGCTGGGGCTGGTAATGAAGCGCCAGTTCGTCACGCTCCTGGGCGTGGCGCAGGGCGTTCCCGAGCTCCAGCATCTCGAGCGCCCTGGCGTTCATTTCCTGCGTATAGCACTGGTAGCCGTTGCCGCCGCGCTGTTTGACGCAATTCAGAGCGCTGTCCGCGTTCCTGATGAGCGTGATGGCATCCTTGCCGTCAGCGGGGAAAACGCTGATGCCCATGCTCAGCGTGACGAAGAACTCGCGGCCGTCGACTTGAAGCGGCTCATTCATGCGAACGCCAATTTCCCCGGCCACGGTAACGGGGGTTTCCGCCGACGCCATCGCGGGTATCAGGATCGCGAAGAGGTCACCTTCAAGGCGGTAAAGCGAACTGTCTTCGCACAACCCGCAGGCGCCAAGCGCCGCGCGCAGACGTTGCACGAGCGCCTGCAACACCCTGTCACCCACGACATGGCCCAGGCTGTCGTTGACGCGCTTCAAACGGTCCAGATTCAGGAAGAAAACGGCAGCCCTGACGTCTTGTCCGGTGCGCGATGTCACCGCCACGATGTTTTCCTGGAACATGTGGCGGTTTGGCAAGCCGCTAAGGGCGTCGTGATGCGCCTGATAAATCAGCTTGTCTTCCGCCTGCTTGCGCGCCTCGACCCCGATCAGATACGCCTTGACGTAGTGGCCCGCAATCACCACGACCAGGAACAGCATGCCGCTGAAAAGCGCCACCAGGCCGATAATGCCGTAGACCTTGTCGTGAGACGCTTGGGCTCGCTCTGACACGCGGTTTTGGATCGTCTTCACCATCCCGTCGAGTTCCTGAATGATTTGAGCGCAGGAGCGGCTGATAGCGGAGATAAGCGCCCGTGCTTCGTTCCGATCGATACGTTCGGCGCTCAGGGTCTGGTCGAGGTTTCGGGCAAGGGACTTGATCTCGGTATATCGGTTTTCGATGTCGGCGACCTTCCTGCTCTGCGGAAAGGCCTCGCGTGCGACGCCCAGATTCGCCTCGATCCGCTGCTGGTTTGATTCCAGCCTTTCCAGAAATCTTCCGCGGTTCACCGACAGGTAGTATTCATAGAGAATAGGCTCAAGCTCGATCACGTCGGTTTTGAGGTCCGAAAGGCTTTTGAGCGCAGGCAGGTCGCTTTCGACCAGCGTTTCGGTTACGTTCATTACGCCGCGGCCGTGGACGTAGATCAACGCGGAAAGCAATACGCCCACCACCAGCACGACCGCGTGCACGGCGAGAATTTTGTTTCGGATGCGAAATCTCATCGCGTTTTGCCCCGCAACGCTGCCAGAGGCGGCGTGACGTTCCGCGCGCTCGTGCTCGATCAACGCAGCGCGGTTTGAGTTCCGTAATTCGGGCGCACCGGGCGTGACCATGGCTATAGCGCCGGTGACTTGAGCAGGCCCTCGATGCGCGCCAGATTCCCGCTGGAATCTGCGACGAGAGCGTAGCTGCCGCTCCGGGCGGGGGTTACCGCAGCGCTCAGACCCTGCCCGGATGTCACGACGCGAGCGTTAAGCGATTTATCCGGGGTGACGAGCAGCGTCGCCTTGCCGAAGGGGGTATCGAGCAAGACGTGGTACGCGATCCCGTCCCGGAATGGACATTGCCCGAGATAACGCACTCCCACGCGATCTGCAGGAATGGAAAGGCCGGATCGAGCCAGAATATGCGCGAGTACCCGGCTGTCACCTGTCCGGCCCGCCACAAGCTCGTTCGGTTCATCATGGAGCACATGATCGATCGCGGCCAGCGCCGGATTTTTATACAGCGGGATCAAGGTAATCAAAACCGTCAAACTGACTGCCAGCACCAGACTCGCGGCCAGCGCAGGCCAGTTTTGCGCGCGTGCGTTGCCCAGTTCGTGGTGCAGCAGGACGCGGTCCGCCAGCGCCTCGGGGACCGGAACGCATGCCGCCGTTGCCAGCTCCGACTCCATGCGCGCGAGATGCGCGGAATACTCGGCACAAGCAGCACAGCTCTTCCGGTGTTCCATCGCTTCGCTGCCCGCTCGGCGCGGGTCCACCAGCAGTTGGCGGTGAACTTCGACGCAGTTCAATGGATTGCCACGCAGCATAAAGTCACCTTGATATAACGGTCGCCGTGCTCAATTTCCTGCGAATCAAGTAGTCGACGGAAATTCTTCCCGGCCCGTGAAATAGCGGCACCAGCAGCAGCAACCCCCAGTAAATGTGATCCTTGAGTTCCTCCTGGCTCAAATCGGGGTAGGCAACCACAGCCACGAGGTTGAAGACGAACAGCACGGCGCTCGCGAGCCGCGCCCCGAGTCCCAGTACCAGCAGCGCAGGGAAAATCAGTTCGATCGTCATCGCCATCGCTGCCGCCGTCGCTGGGGGCAACAGCGGAACGCGATACTGGTAGGCAAACAGGGCGACGGTGACATCCCAGCTTGCGATCTTGCTCAATCCGAACTTGAAAAACACCGCCGCAAGCCACAGCCGGATGACCAGGTCGAGCACCGGACTCAGCCGCTCCAGCTCTCTGAGGGTGGGCCGCGCAATCTCTGCAGCCTGCTCGACCCAGCCCGTGGAGCGCTGCGTCAACCACCCGGCTTTCCGGGACCGTGTGCCGGGCAAGGCAGGCTCCTTGGTCAAAGCAACAAGTGATAAAGACCGGAGATCGGGTCGCATCCTTACACCGCAAGTCCATTTTTCAAGAAACGGGAAGTGCATGCCGCGGAACGCTCATGATTCAGCAACACCTCGATTTCGGCGAACGTGCGCGCGACGTCGCCGGCGTGAACCGGCACCCCGAGCTGCCGCGCAATGTGAGAGGCGGAGAACAAACCGCGGACCGCCTGACAGGAATCACCCTCATTCGGTTCGACCACCATCGCGTGCTGCCTTCCCGAGCGCTTGAGGGTGGCGACGACATGTCCCACGCGGGCGTTGAGCACATCGCGCATCTGGATGGCCTCCAACATGTCGTGCGGCGTCATGATGTCGCGTACCACGATCTCGCAGTGCTTGATGCCTCGCTCTTGGACGATCTGCATGGGTTTTTCGCCAAGAATGTCGCTAGCGGTGATGATCCCCAACACCATGTCCGCGCTGTCCACGACCAGCAACAGGCGGATGCCGTTTTCGATCATCTTGCGATTTGCGTCGTCTACGGCCACCCCGGGATCGATCGTGACGGCGGCAACCCGCCTGAAGTCGGTCAAGGCGTCCGCAGCGGGGCTATCGAGCGTTACGCGCGCCGGCAAAGGCACGAGGAGGTTCAACATCACTTGCGCGGGGCGACGAAAACAAGCTCCCGCGACGAGCGCAGAAGCAGGCAGCGGATTGAAATCTCTCGTCATAAAGTTACTCCTTGCATTGTTCCAAACGTCGCTGGTGGCGACTAAAAGATTCCCTCTCGCCAGATAGGACCGGAAAAGCAGGAAATGCCTTACCGCGTTACCGGGCGTCGCCAGGTGGGCCTCGTTTCGCAGTGTAAGGAACGACAGGCTTGCAGCGACTAGCACTCATCGCGGGACCGGGAAAGGAATGGCAGTTGGACGCTTGTAAGGTTTTGGCTCGATCCCCGGTCTTGTATTTTGTGTACTGGTAAGGAGAGTAGCTCGATTCCTTGCCCATCGTCACAGCACGTTCACCCACTTAGGAGGCAACATCATGAAATTGCAATTGAAGTCGGTCGTCAAATCCCTGGCAACCGCGGGCCTGCTCACGTTTGCCCTGGGTGCTCCGGGGACATTCGCGGCCAAACACAACCCCTGCAACCCCTGTAAACCCAAGGCGTCGAAATCTCAGGCAAATCCTTGCGCGGCCAAGAACCCTTGTGCTGCCCAGAACCCCTGCGCCGTTAAGTCAGAGAAAAAGGCCGCAAAGGGGAAATCTGTAAAAGGCGCAAAGAAGGCGGAAAATCCTTGCGCGGCCAATCCGTGTGCTGCCAAGAACCCCTGCGCGGCAAAGAAGTAATAAGCCGGGCACTTTTCCGCGGAAGTCGGGAAGGGGTGTAACCCGACTTCCCCGTCTTCTCTTTTATCCCGATCGAGAAACCCGCTTGCACGGCGGCCCTTAATTGGCCTAGATGGGCATTTATACCCTCAAGACAAAAGCCGCTTACCTAGTGGTTTGGGGGGGGTATGAGGTGGAAAGCAAGCGTATTCCTATTTGCGATTTTAGCAGCTCTCAGTCAGCTTCCTTTTCTTGGATATGCCAACGAACGGATCAACATTATCTACCCCTCCATCAGCGGCTTAGTTCCCGGACTTTGGCTTACACAAGAGGCCGGGCTCTTCGATAATCACGGACTCACGGTAAACCTGATATACATTCAAAGCGCCAGCGCGGTCATGCAGGCGATGTACGGGGCGAGGCGCCGGCATCGCTGGCGGATAACCCGCCGGAGCGTTCTCAGCGAGTTACGCTCGGCTTCTTGAATGCTTTGAGTGCGAAGAAAGTAATCTGGTCTTTTAGGAGAGAGCAATGAAGAAGAGAGTTTTCCCGGCGGCGTGGTTCCTTCCGCTGTTTCTTTTGGCGGCAAGAGCCGGTACGGCGTCGGACGAACGGGAATTAAAATCCGAGGAGCCCATGACGAGCGCGGCGCTGGAGCGGATCTTAAAGACGATGGAGCCGAATATCGAAGGAAGCAGTGGTCGCTGGGTGATGCTGAGAGACGGGGTGCCGGTTCTGATCTGGG
>JACQOK010000336.1 GCA_016202565.1 Betaproteobacteria bacterium
GCTCCGCCTGCGTCATGGCGCCGCCGCTGCCTTGCAGGAGCCCCACGTAGAAGTCGCGCTCCCCGTCCGAGGGCAGCACCCCCACCACGTTCTGGTAGACCGTGGTCACGAAGCCCGTATTGCTCAAGCCCAGGATCCCCACCACCAGCTCGCACACCGCCAGCATGCTCATGCCGCCATCGAAGAAATCGAGCCCGATGCCCACCCAGTCCGGATGCTGTTGGATATTGGGGGCATCAAAGGCCGCGCCGATGATGCGCACGGTGTTGCCGGCGGCCTCGTTAAGGCCGAGATCGAGCGCGAACTTCTTGTCGGAGAACTGCAGGCGCTCGAGGTTGGACACGGTGTCCAGGCCCTCCGGACCCGAGACGGTGTAGCCGGAGCTGGTCTTGGTGATGGTGGAGTCCGAACGCTTGCCGCTGTAGATCGCCGTGTCCACCCCCCCACTGCCGTCAATCGTGTCGTTGCCGGCAAGACCGGTGAGCGTGTTGTTCAGCGCATTGCCGATGAGTACGTTGTCGAGGTCACTGCCCGTCGCAACGGTTGCCGTGCTGGCGGCGTTCAGCGTGAGGTTCTCCACGAACGCGATGTTCGCCAGACTGTAGTTGATCGCCGCCACCACGGTGTCGGTGACGCCCTCCAATGCATTGGCGAGGGTGGAAGCCGCAAGCTCCGGTGCGGCAACGCCAAGCGTGTTGGAAGTCTCCACCACCGCGTCGTTCACGTCATCGACGAAGTAGGTGTCATTGCCGCTGCCGCCCTCCATGCGGTCGGCGCCGGGGCCCCCGTCGAGCACGTCGTCGCCATCGTTGCCGATCAAGAGGTCGTCTCCCGCGCCGCCCTGGATCAGGTCGTTGGTGTCGCCGCCCACCAGCGTGTCGTTGCCGTCCGTGCCGGTGATCACCTCGTCGATGACAACGGTCTGCTCGATCGCCAACGTCATGTCGCCGAATTGCAGCTTCTCGATGCCGATCAGCGTGTCGGTGCCGTCCGGTCCCGCGATGGTGTGGCCGATCGGCGTGGCGGTCACCGTGTAAGCGCTGCGGTTGCCGCTGAATACCGCGGTGTCGGCGCCGGCGCCGCCGATCAGCGTGTCGTCGCCGAGGCCGCCCGTCAGCGTGTCATCGCCGTCGCGCCCGCGCAGTTCGTTTGCCGTATCGCTGCCGATGAGGATATCGGCAAAGAGGGAACCATCAACATTCTCGATCGAGATCAGCGTGTCGGTGCCGCCCAACCCGAGCACACCGCCCGGACCGTCCCAGCCGTCGGTCGCGGTGCCGCTTGCAAGATTCACGGTGACCCCCGCAGGGTCAGGCCGGTAGCTCACCCAGTCGTTGCCGGCGCCGCCATCGATGGTGTCGGCGCCGCCCCTGCCTCTGAACCACTGATCGCCGGCGCCACCGGTCAACGTATCGTTGGCGTTAGAGCCTTCGATACCTTCGATGTTGATGAGGAGATCGGTGCCGCCGTAGCCGTCGCTGACCGTGCCCCCGCCGTTCTCGATGAAGACAGTAACGCCGCCCAGCGAGGGCGTATGTCGCTGCCAGGAAGCAAAGTCTATGCCCGCGCCGCCGTCGATGGTGTCGTTGCCGGCACCTCCTTGAAGAAATTCTACGGTGACGACGTTGTTGCTGCCGCGGAGATAATCATCAAAATCTGATCCTTCCACCCGCTCTATGCTGATCAGCGTGTCGGTCGCGCCCGAGCCATCCAATGCCGTGCCGCCCGCAACGGTTGCCGAGCCGACCACGAGAGCACCCGAGCCGAGATTAACGATGACCCCGTTGAGCTCTGAGCCGTACCGCGCCTCATCGGTCCCGGCGCCGCCATCGATGTAATCGTTGCCCGGTCCGCCGGCGAACCCGTCGTTGCCCGCGCCCCCCACCAGTGTGTCGTCGGCGCTGCCGCCAAATACCTGATTGATGTCGATCAACGTGTCGGTGAAGCCGAAGCCGTCCCGCGCGGTGCCGCCCAACACCGTGTCTGCCCCCACAATGATCGCAGCAGTGCCCAGGTTGGCGATCACCGAGCCCGGAGAATTCCGGTAATCCGCGCGGTCGCTGCCCATGCCGGTGCCGTGGTAGGCGTCGCCGCCGTCAAGGGTGTCGTTTCCGGCGTTACCTCGGAAAACCTCGAAGAACGTTGCGGTTGAACCGCGACCCGCCCCGCCGCCGATCAGCAAATCATCCCCGGCGCCACCGAAAATCGTGAAGACGTTAGTGAGCGTGTCGGTGCCGCCAAAACCGTCGCTCGCCGTACCGGCGCCGAGATCGGCAATGACGGCTTGCGCACTCGTGTTTGTGCTGTAGTCCACCGTCGTGCGGAAGTCCACCGGGTTGCCACCGATCACGGTGTCGTTTCCGCCAAGCGGGCGGAACAGCTCGCCAAACGTGAATCCCAAGGCGTCTGGAATGGCGTGCGAAGGATCGCCGCCGATGAAGACATCGTTGCCTGCGGTCCCGAAGACCTGCTCGATATTCGAAACGGTCGCGATGCTGCCGCCGCCCGCGTCCGAGACGCCGGTTGCGAGATTGACGTTGACGCCGACCGACCCGCCGTAGACGACGCCGGTTGCAGTGAAACTCAGACGGTCCGAGTCGGCGCCACCGTTGATGACATCGTTGCCCGGAGACTGGAGCAGCAGATCGAAGCCGTTGCCGCCGAGCAGCGTGTCGTTGCCGTTGCCGCCGTTCAGTACATCGCTGCCCTCGCCACCTTCCAGCGTATCGTTGCCCTCGCCACCTTCCAGCGTATCGTGATCGTCGCCGCCATCGAGCAGGTCGTTGCCGTCGAGGCCGAGAATCGAGTCGCTGCCGGCCAGGCCGGTGATGGTGTCGTCGGATGCGGTGCCGGTGAGCGTGTCGTGACCGGTGGTGCCGGTGATGATTGCCATGAGTTCCTCCCCATTTGGTTGCGTGCTTCTGGAATCGCACGCTCTTTGAGCGGCAACGGCGCCGCATTATTCAGGTTTTGTTATCCGCGGCCGGCCGTTCCGGTTTATGACTGCCGGGATAAGCGCCTGGTAGGCCTTATAGCATCCGAGCGGTGATATGACAATTGTGGAGGGGACTTGCGCTTATCACGCCGGGCCCTCCGGAAAAGTCATCGCGGGCAAGCCCGCTCCCACAGTCGTCAAATGACGAACTCCACCCCGGTGTTCTGCAGGCCTACGAGGTTGATGTTCTGCTCGTTCACCGTGGCATTGGCCGCGAGCACCAGCAGCTCCGCCTGCGTCATGGCGCCGCCGCTGCCTTGCAGGAGCCCCACGTAGAAGTCGCGCTCCCCGTCCGAGGGCAGCACCCCCACCACGTTCTGGTAGAC
>JACQOK010000337.1 GCA_016202565.1 Betaproteobacteria bacterium
GCGACATCGAGCACTTCAGCATTGAGCGTGACGACCTCGGTTTGCTGCGTGCTGTCGCCGGCGGCGCGAATATCCGCTTCGATTTCGCGATAGAGTTCAGGCGTCAGGAAATCCCGGATGGTTGCCAGGTCCTTCTGGTCGTGCGTGGCCTGGAGGCGCACGAAGTTCAGTTTGGCATGGCGCACGAATTCCGCGGCGTCGAAGTCGGCCGGCCAGCGGTTCATCGCTGCGACCGAATGCGGTGCCGCGCCCCCCAATGCCGGTTCGATTCGGGTCGGTTCGCTGCCGCCGCCCACTCCGGCCCCGGCGTACTGGATCGCCGCGGGCGCTATTTTCCCGCGGACGAAGCGGGCAACGTAAACGGCTGCGGCGATAAGGAGCCCGATCACCAGCAACCCGGCGAGTAGGCCCGCGATGCCGTTGTTCAAGAAGAGCGCGGCGAGGCCGGCGCCGAGCGCCAGGCCGGCCAGAGGCCCCAGCCACTTGCTGGCCCCGGTCGGCTGCTGTGCCGGGGTGGTCATCCCGGATGTGGTCTGTTGCTGCTGCTGCGCCGGCGCCTTGGGCGCGGCCTGTTGCTGGCTGATCGCCTCCCGCTGCTTGCCGATGGTCCTGCCGCCGCCAAGCCGTCTGGCGTCGGCATCGAACGCGAACACGGTCAGGCTGATCAGCGCAATTAGAACGGTGAGAAGCTTTTTCACGGGTTTCCCCATCGGGATAATGAGCTGCCAAGTATTATACCCGCGACCGTTCAGGAAAGCGCCGCCCCGTTTAGCGTATCGAATGGCTCACGAGTTCATAAACCAGCCAGTCGTCAAGTACATACCGCGGACCGCCGTCCTTGTCCCTGCCGCCGCCCTTGACGTACATGAAGCCGGGATCGCGCCAAGCGCCCGATATGCTGAGATACCGGGACGAAGCCTCGCGCCGGACGGACTGCTTCACGGCCGGCGCGTACCACTCGAACTCGCGGATTTCGCTCCGACCCCGGATGGCGGACACATAGTATTCGAAATAGACGTTCCGCTCGACCTTGAGGGTGTCGAACTCGCCTGCCGGTACCCTCACACGCTCCCAGCCGAGCACGGTGCCGTCGATCCATACCGGAAAGCGCCGGCCGTCCGCGGGGTCGGTCGCCATCAGCCGGGCGCGCCAGCGTTTGCCGGGGGCCAGCGGAAACGCAAAGGCCTGGTAAGCGGGACTGTATTCAAACGTCTGCAGGTTGGTGGCCGGCCGTCTGAGCCAGTTCCACTCGCGGTCGTAGACCTGCACTCCGTCGCCGCGCTCAACGGCGCCCGCAACCTGAATACGGTCGGCGCCGACTGCGGTGACTTCATGGCGCTGTTCTCCGCGCGGGAGCCGGGTGAAGCCATCCTGCACCCGATACGTCCAGGCGTCCCCCACCCTGATCTCGGGCGCGGGCACCGTGGCGGCCATTCCCGCCGGCGGCGTTTGGGACAAAGGGGCGGCGCACCCCCCGAGTAGCAACGCAAGTGCGAGAAGCTGGATCATAATTCCCTCCGTCCAGCAATGGCCGTGAATACGTCTAAAACACCTGTGCCCCCCGCTACATTCCACTCCACACCCGCAATCGCGGCGTGCCGGTCAAATCTTGTATCCGCGGTGCAGGGCGACGACCCCGGCGCTCAGGTTGAAATATTCGACCCGCTCCAGACCGGCGCGTTCCATCATCTGTTTGAGGCTTTCCTGGTCGGGATGCACGCGGATCGACTCGGCAAGATAGCGATAACTGTCGGCGTCGTTCGCGATGAGCTGGCCCAGGCGCGGCAGCACCTGGAACGAGTAGGCGTCGTAAAAGGGTGCCAGCGGTTTCCACACGCGTGAAAACTCCAGGACCAGCAGCCTGCCGCCGGGTTTGAGCACCCGCCGCATCTCCGCCAGCGCTGCTTCTTTGTGCGTGATGTTGCGCAAACCGAAGGCGATGCTCACGCAGTCGAAACCATCGTCCGGCAGCGGCAGCTTTTCCGCGTCGCACTGCACTACCGGTGCGATCACGCCGGCATCCAGCAAGCGGTCGCGACCGATCTTCAGCATGGCCGCGTTGATGTCCATCAGCACGACTTCGCCGCTTTTTCCAACGCGGCGGACAAACAACCGCGCGAGGTCGGCGGTGCCGCCGGCCACATCGAGCACCCGGTCGCCGGGCCGCACCTGGCTTTGCTCGACGGCAAAGCGCTTCCACAGCCGGTGCAGGCCCATCGACATCAGATCGTTCATGAGGTCGTAGCGCGCGGCGACCGAATCGAATACGCCGGCAACCCGGCGCGCCTTCTCGTCCTCGGCGACTTTCTGATATCCGAAGTCGGTGGTCTTGGTCATTGCTAAGGCGTGAATCGTAGATCGTGAATCGTGAATCGTGAATCGTGAATCGTAAATCGTGTTCGATGACGGGTGGTTCGATTCACCATTTACCATTCACGATTCACGGCTTCTGCGGTTCGCGGCTCGCCCCCGCCTCGGCCATGCGTTTCAAATAATGCTGCCACATCTCTTCCTGGCGCAGGCCGTAATCGTAGAGCAGGTCCCACGAATAGATGCCGGTGTCGTGGCCGTCCGAGAACGTGAACTGGATCGCATAGCTGCCGACTGGCTCGATCCTGTTGATTTCGACCTCTTTCTTGCCGACCTGGAGCACTTCCTGCCCGGGGCCGTGGCCGCGTACCTCGGCCGAGGGCGAATACACGCGAAGAAATTCGCACGATAACCGGAACGTCTTGCCATCCGCAAAAGATATTTCCAGCATGCGCGATTTCTTGGTGCAGCTTGATCTCGGTCGGTTGGGGCTGTGCCTTAGCGGGTCCGGCCATCGTCTTTGCCATGCAGGGTAAGAGGTATGCATCATAACCGACGCGTGACGAAACGAAAAACTCTGATCTGAAAGGGGTTTTGGCGGCGTCATGGCAGGTCGTCACAAGACTGTAACGTTTCTTTCATAATATGGGCGCAGGCTCACTGACCTCGGGGCGTTTCATGTCGGCAACGATACTCGTAGTTGAAGATGAACCGGCGATCCAGGAACTGATCTCCTACAATCTCGAACTTGCCGGCCATCAGACGCTGCGCGCCGAAAACGCGGAAGAGGCGCTTGAAATGGTCCATGCGGCCTTGCCGGACCTGGTGGTGCTGGACTGGATGCTGCCCGGGATGAGCGGGATCGAGTTCGCGCGCCGGCTGCGCGCCGACAAGCGCACGCAGACCGTGCCCGTCATCATGCTCACGGCGCGCGCGGACGAGCGCGACAAGCTCGCCGGGCTGGAAACGGGGGCCGATGATTACCTGACCAAGCCGTTCAGCCCGCGCGAACTCAATGCGCGCGTGAAGGCGGTGTTGCGGCGCCGCGCGCCGCAGGCGACCGATGACCTCGTCGAGGTCTCGGGGCTGACGCTTGATCCGGCGAGCCATCGCGTGCTGGGCAACGGCACGCCGCTCGCGCTGGGCCCCACCGAATTCCGCTTGCTGCACTTCCTGATGACCCACGCCGAACGCGTCTATTCGCGGACGCAACTGCTTGATCACGTGTGGGGCGACCACGTCTTCGTCGAGGAGCGCACGGTGGATGTGCACATCCGGCGCCTGCGCAAGGCGCTCAAGCCTACCGGGCACCATCACCTGGTCCAGACCGTACGCAGCGCCGGCTACCGTTTTTCCGTGAGCGTGTGAAGCCGGAGCGCGGCGGCCGCGTGCGATAATAAGCCGCCGCTTCGTCTTACGTTCCCGGGGTTCCGCGTGACTGGCATCTGGGTAAGGGCATCGGTAATAC
>JACQOK010000338.1 GCA_016202565.1 Betaproteobacteria bacterium
CAGGTCGAGCAGCACCGGCGTCAGGTCCCTGTTTGACCCAGGTAAAGCCGGGCAAGCACGCCCTCGGCCGAGAGCTCGGCTGGCGAGCCCTCGAAGCCGTTGCGTCCGTTCTCCAGCGCGAAGACCTGGTCCGCCACGGCGAACAGCTTGCGCACGTTCTGCTCGACGATCAGGAAGGTGATGCCTTCATCGCGCAGCCTGCGCACCTGCTCGTAGACCGTTTCGACGAGCTTGGGCGAGAGCCCGATGGAAGGCTCATCGAGGATGGCGAGGCGCGGCGCCATCATGAGCATGCGTCCGAGCTCCAGCATGCGCGCCTCGCCCCCGCTCAGCATCCCGGCGAGCTGCCGGCGCCTTTGCGCGAGAACCGGAAAGCGCTCGAAGACCGACGCCTCGCGCTCGGCGCGCAGCCTCGCATCCCGTACGAGGTAGGCGCCCAGGCGCAGGTTGTCGGCCACGGTCTGGCTGGGGAAATAGCTGCACTGCTGCGCGATGTACGCCATGCCGCGACGGATGCGCTCCTCCGGCGCAAGCCCGGTGATGTCCCCGCCTTCGAAGACGATGCGGCCCGCTACCGGCCGCAGATAACCGACGAGCACCTTCAGCAGCGTCGACTTGCCTGCGCCGTTCGGGCCGATCACGCCCGTGATGGCGCCCCGCCGCACGGCGATGTGCAGATCCTGCAGTACCGCTGATCCGCCATAGCCGGCGGTAATCGCCTGCGCCGAAAGAACCGCCGCGTGCTCACTGCCCGCCAAGGAATGCCTCCAGGACGCGCGCATCCTTCTGGACCTGCGCTGCGCTGCCCTCGGTAAGGATGCTGCCGTTCGCCATCACGATCACGCGATCGCAGAGACGCGTGACGAACGGAATGTTGTGCTCGACGACCAGCAGCGTCTGGCCGCGCTGCGCGAGCCTGGCGAGAATGTCGCCGATCTTCTCCACGAGCACCGGATTGACGCCGGCCACCGGCTCGTCGAGGAGAATCAGCTTCGGCGCCTGTACCAGCACCATCGCGAGCTCGACGAGCTTGCGCTGGCCGTAGGACAGCAGGCCCGCCGTCGCGTCGACATGCGCGGCCATGTCGACAAAGTCGAGTGCCTCGGCAATGCGCGTTGCGGCGCCGGGCGTGCCGCCCCTGGCGCCGTTCATGTCCGCTACGCGCAGGTTTTCGCGCACGGTCATGTCGCCGAATACGCGCACGCTCTGGAAGGTGCGGCCGACTCCCAGCCGCGTCACGCGGCTCGCCGACAGCCCGTCGATGCGCCGGCCCTCGAAGACCACCCGGCCCGAGTCGGGCCGGTCGATCCCGGACAGCAGGTTGAAGACCGTCGTCTTCCCGGCCCCGTTCGGCCCGATGAGCCCGGTCACCGCTCCGGGCGCGACCGTGAAGGACACATCCTCGACCGCGTGGATGCCGCCGAAGGCGCGGCTGGCGTGCGCCACTTCCAGCAGCGGGCGCGCCGAAGTCCCGGGCGCCGTGGCAGCCGCGCTGCCGGCGCTCACCACGTTTTACAAGCTGGAGCCTTGACTTCGATCTGGCAGCAGTCCTCGAGCGCCTCGCTGTAATGCGGCACGCCCTGCGGATGCACCCACACGTCGCCCGGCTCGGCGAGGAACGTCTCATCTCCGATGTGCAGCCGGAGCTTTCCGTAAAGCAGGCAGGCGACGGTGGAATGGTCGTCGTGCGTGTGCTTCGGATCGACGAAGCCTTTCTTCCGGTACACCTTCAGGCACTCCATGTCCTGCGTGACCATCAGCACCTTGAGGCTCGGCGGATTCTTGAACACGTCGCCTTCGACTTCGGTGATCAGGACTTCGGGAATATCCTCGTCGCGCCGAAACAGGTCCTTCATCGGCGGCAGGATGCGGCTCGGTGGCTTGGGCATGGGCGTCCTCGGCGCGTTACCAGGTTTTGGAGGCGGGCGACTTGATCTCGATGACCTGGCTGTCCTCGAGCACCTCGTGGTAGTGCGGCACGCCCCGCGGATGCTGCCAAACGTCCCCCGGCTTGGCCATGAACGTCCGATCGCCGATATGTACGCGCAGCTTGCCCGCCTGCAGGCAGACGATGGTCGAATGATCCGCGTGCACGTGCCTGGGCACGACCGAGCCTTTCTTGAAGTACACCTTCAGCATGTGCATGCGGTCCGCGACCATCAGCAGCTTGATCTCGACGCCGGCCTCGTCGAATTTCGCACCCTCCGCGCCGCCGATGCGGGTCTTGCGGATCTGCGAGTCCTTGAGGAAAACCTGGTCGAATTCAGCGAGCAGGTTGGTTCCCGGGCGCACGGCTTGGATGTCGGTGATGTCGCGCATCTGCAGTCGCCTCAGTTACGCGGGTCCATGAACTTGCCGGCCTGGTCGAGCGGCCAGACGACGGTCGTGCGGTTGCTGGGCTGGTACTGGACGATCACGGGTTTCACCGCGACGGTGCGTCCCTTCTCGAGCGGCGCGAACGCGAGCATTCCGCGCGCGCCCTTGACTGGCTTCGCGTCGTTGATCGAGACGAGCGCGTCGCGCAGGGCGGTGCGGTCGGTCGCGACGTCGCCGGAAAGGCGCGGCATGCGCCGCAGCGCTTCCAGGATCATCAGCATGCCGTCGTGGGTCTGGACCGCGTAATACGGCGGATTGTTCCCGGTCTTTGCCTTGAACGCGTCGTAGAAGGGCAGCGTGAGATCCGTGAACGGCTTTCGGTCGGTGATGGCGTTCGCCATGTGGAAATCCACCTTGGCGCCGTTCTTGTTGCGGAAAAGCTCCGAGCCGTAGATGGAGTCGCCGAGCGGCACCATGCGCTTGATCATCCCGCTCGCCGCGAACTGGTCGACGAACTGATAGGACTGGGTCCCCGTAAGCAGTACCCAGAGGACTTGTGGATCAAAACGGCGGATCTGCAGCAGCTCCGGCTGCAGATCCATCTTGTTGGCCTCGACATAGAAGCTTTTCACCTCCACGCCGGGCATGAGCCTCGGCCAGACGCTTTCAGCCTGGTTGGCATATTCGCGGGCAAAGTCCGTGTTGAACGCGAGGATGGCGACTCGCTTCGGTTTGGCGTAATGGCGGATCAGCTCGCCATGCAGATCGACGAAGTCGCGGTTCGTCGGGCTTAGCTGAAAAAGATAGTCCATCCGCTTCTCGGCGATCTGCTTCGGAATGGAGTCGGCGCGGCCGCTGGTGTCGACCATCGGAATCTTCGAGTCCTGCAACAGCTGCATCGCTGCGAGCAGATTGGTGCTGATCGCGTAGCCGAGAATGCCCATTACCCTGTCAACTTCGATCAGCCGGCGCGTCGCGGCCACTGCCCGCTCCGGCACGTTCTCCTCGTCGCCGATCACGAGCTTGACGCTATAGGCTCGATTCCCAATACGCAGTCCGCCGCGGGAGTTGACGTTCTCAACCGCGACAAGCGCTCCATCGCGCATCGCGGTGCCGAGCTCCGCGAAAGGGCCGGTGACCGGCCCGACAAAGCCGATGCTGATTTCGCCGTCGGCCGCTGCCGCCCGCAGCCCCGTTCCCGACAGCGCGGCTGCAGAAACCAGCCCCAATCCGCCCTTGAGAATTCGCCGGCGGGTATTCGCCGGCGCCGCTTTCCATACCGAAAAATCTCCGGACATGCGTGCTCCCTCCTGCCAAAAAATAGTGGTGGTTCATGCGTCTTTGTATACTTACAGCCGATGTAGCGCTATTTTCTTCCTTAAGTACGCAATAATTGTATACACGCTAAGCTACGGGCGCTTTTTCTGTCAAGCGCGCGAATCGCGGAAGAAGTCCCGCAGCACGCGGTTAAAGTCTTCCGTAACCTCGAGATTCGGGAAATGCCCGGCGCCGGGAAAAATATGTAGCGCCGCGCCTGGGATTGCACGGGCGAGCGCTTCGGGATCAAGCGCCGCAAAGTTAGGATCGTCGGCGCCTGCCAGCACCAGCGCCGGCGCGCGGATTCCCCCCTGGCGCGGGAAGAAGTCGAGCTGCGGCACGCCGGCGCACACTGCGAGATAGGCGTCGGCTGAGGCGGCCTCCAGCATGCTGCGCACCCGCTCGACGGCGGATGTGCGCCCGGCCAGCGCGGCGGGGGCAAACCAGTGGGCCAGGCTCGAGTCGACGATTGCCGCAATGCCGTGCTCGCGCACGATCCGCGCCCGCGCCAGCCAGGCGGAGGCCGCACCAGCCGACAGCGAGGCCATGGTGGAGCACAGTACGAGACTTGCGACGCGCTGCGGATGGCGAAGTGCGAGCAGCCGCGCGATCACCCCGCCCATCGACAGGCCGACCACGTGCGCTTGAGCGATGCCGAGCTGGCCGAGCAGGCCTTCAAGGTCGTCTGCAAGATCATCGAACGTGAAGGACGGCGCTGGAAGCTCGCTTTTGCCGTGCCCGCGCACGTCGTAGCGCACGAGGTCATGGTGCGCGGCCAACGCCTCGACCTGCGCGTCCCATAGCGCCAGCTCGCATGCCACGGCGTGCACCAGCACCACGCTTGACCCGGCGCCGGCGCGCCGCCAATTGATCTTCAATCGATCCGGACCGCCATATCCTTGACCGCCTTCGCCCAATACCCGGCTTCGTCGCGCCAGCGCCGCGCAGTCTCGGCCGGCGAGGTCCCGACCGCTACAACGCCGAGCTTTGCAAAGCGCTCCGTGGCACCCGGCGTCGAGAGCGATGCGCGAAACGCCTGGTACAGCTTCTCGACGATCTCGGGCGGCGTGGCCTTAGGCACTGCGACTGCCCAGTAGTTGCTCGCCTTGATGTCCCCGAGCCCGACTTCCTGGAACGTCGGCGTGTCGGGTAGCGCAGCGA
>JACQOK010000339.1 GCA_016202565.1 Betaproteobacteria bacterium
AAGTAATACTTGTAATGATATGGTATTACATTGCGCCGTGGGCGGCAAGCCTCGACACCCCCATCAGGATGAGAGGGCGACTCACGCTATGGGCAGAAATCCTGGGTCTTTGCGTCTTGCTTATTTTTCCACCACTGCTTCAACCATCCGGCGTTGCCGCCGAGCTCGACGATGTCCTGCAGCGTGTCCGGGACCGGCGGATACTCGCGCGTGAGGTTACGCGTATGGTTGATGAAAAATCCGTTCCGGAAATCGACCTCGAGTTCATCGCCGGTGTCGCACATTTCGGTGACCGCGACGCAGTCGGTCATCACGCGCACGCCGCAGCCGATTGCCGCGCGATAGGCGAGAAAGGGCATCGATTCGCACACGAGTCCCAATCCGAGTGCCTGCATTGCGATGTAGCCGTTCATCTTCGGTCCCATCCCGAAATTGCGGCCGGTGACGATGATATCCCCCGGCTTGCAGCGCTCGTGAAAGCCCGGGTCGGTTTCCGCGAAGAGGTGGGGAATGATCTCTTTCGCGTCGAAGTGCCGTCCCGCGATGATCCAGTTCGGAATCACGCCGCCGGCGTGCGGCACGTCGTGCCCGAGCTTGTAGCAGCGCCCTTTGAGGCGCCAGTGAAAGTTTTCGCTCATATCGGTAATCCAAAATTAGCCGCCGATGAACGCCGATGAACGCCGATCAAAAAGCGGAAAACATTCTTATCTGCGTGCATCGGCGGCTGAATCAGATCTTCATGCTGCGCGGGTCGGTAATGCGGCCGGCGATGGCCGACGCCGCCACGGTGGCCGGGCTGCCGAGATAGAGTTCAGCGTCCTTTGCACCGAAACGGCCGTAGTTATTGTTGGCCGCGGTGGAGATCGAGACTTCGCCGGAGTGCACCGGCCCGACCACGGCATCGTTGCATGGACCGCATCCGGCAGGCAGCATGACGGCTCCGGCTTCCAGAAAGATCTGGATCACGCCCTCGGCGGCGAGACGCTTCATCGACTGCTCGGAGCCGGGCGCGATGAAGAGCCGCACGCCGCGTGCGACTGTGCGGCCCTTGAGCATGCGCGCGGCCTCCAGCATGTCCTCGTACATGCCGGAGCCGCACGAACCGATGAAAGCATGGTCGATGTGCGCCCCGGCGACTTGGGACAGGTCGACTGCGTTCTGCACGCCGCCTGGCAGCGCGATCTGCGGCTCCAGGCCGCTCGCGTCAAGCTCGGCCTCCGCTTCGTACTGCGCGCCGGGATCGGGATAGACCGACGTGAACGGGCGCTGTGCCCGCGCCCTCGCGTGCGCGAGAATCGCCTCCGACGGCGGGAAGAACACGCCGTAGGCGCCCATTTCGGTGGGCGAGCTGCACAGCGCGGCGCGTGCGGCAAGATCGAACTGGTCCAGCTCGCCCGCGTACTCGAGCACCCGGTAATCGAGATCCATGCGAAGCGCGCCCTTGCGCAGGAGCGTCGCGATGTGAAAGCCCAGGTCGCGCGCATACACGCCCGGGCCCAGTTTGCCTCTGATGGTCAGCCGCACCGACCGCGGCACCATCACCCAGTTGGTGCCGGTGGCGAGCACGCGGCTGATTTCCGCGCCCATGCGGAAGCCGAAGGCGCCGATCGCCCCGGCGTTGGTGGCGTGACGGTCGTTGTCGAAGTAGAACATGCCGGGCAGCAGCATGCCCGTTTCCATCGGAAAGATATGGCCGTGGCCGCCGCGTCCCACGTCGAAGAAATTTGTGACGCCCCATTGCGCGGCAGCCTTGCGGTTGAACGCGCCGCGCTCGGCCGCGCGCGCGCTGCCGTAAATCACGTCGTGATCGGTGACCATCACGACTTTTTCCGGCGCCGCCAGGCGGTCGATGCCGAGCGCGTCGAGTTCCTGCTTCGCGCCCATCACCACGCCGTCGTGAATCATGACGAAGTCAGGATCGGGATAGACGACCTCGCCGGGGCGCACGCTCGCCTCGCCGCTTTTCGCGGCGAGGACTTTTTCGACTGCGGTCAGTCCCATGGAGAGCCCTTGAATGACGGTCGAGGTTAGCTTTCGCGTGGTTGAGTGTCAAGGCGATCGACAGTCCTTCCGGAAAGGTGCAGACTCGTGTTGCAGCGGGAATATCGCATGCCGATCGCAGCTCAAATCACATGGTCAAACAGACTGCGTTTTTCGTTTTCGCCATGGCGCTGACGGGCCATTGTGTCGCCGCGCAGGCGGACGATCCGCGCACGTTCGATAACCTGGTGAAATCGAGATTCGTTCATTGCGCGTTCTATAAGGACTACGAGGCCGACCCTGCGAGCGGAAATCTGCTGCTGATCGAAGGCAGGTCCGATTCTCTGACGCATTACCAGCGGGTGGACGCCGAGCGTACGCGCACCATCAATACGAGAATGGCCGGCGCGCGTGGCGTGACGGTGATGCAAACGGCAAAGCGGCTGCACTTCATCGACAGCGTTGCCGGCATGTATGCGGTGACGACCGTTGACACCTGCCTGGAGCACGACCAGCGGCGCGGGGTCTGCCTCACTTACGGCGCGTTCAACGCGCGCCATTTCGATTCGCGCGTCCTCGTCGATCCCGACAAAGTGTTCGAAGCCCTGCGCGCGAGCGCCGACCCGGGTTTCTGCGATTACAGTTTCATCGGCGTGCAGGAAGCCTCACGCCGGTAGGCCGCGACGCGACGATGATCGATCTTGACGCTTTCTATAGCGGCCGGGACCAGGCCTTTCAGGACGAACTCACCGACGAGATACGCCGCAACGCCGAGGAGACGGTGGCCAGGGCGAACGAACTGTTGAAGCGCGCCGGGTTCGAACACGTCTGCTCGGTCAACAGCGGCTGGCGTCCGCAGCGGATAAACGCCGCGACCGAAAACGCCTCCGCGACCAGTCACCACATTACGGGGCGGGCCGTTGATCTTCCCGACCCGGACCGCACGCTCGCCGCCTGGTGCGTGAACCATCTCGATGTCCTCGCCGCGATCGGTCTGTGGCTGGAGGATCCGCGTTGGACCTATGACGACAGCGGCGAACACTGGGTGCACGTTCAGACCATACCGCCCAGGTCTGGCCGGCGCGTATTCATCCCATCCAAAGAGCCGCCCAAGGACCCGGATTTCCCTGTGGCGTCAGCGTAGGCGGCTCGCCTCGCGCTCGTCTGAGTGAGTTGTATCGCTTGATGGGCCGGCCACGTTTGCAGCGGAACGTTATCGGCCCGCCGGTGTTCTAAACGTGAGCGCACGGTCAAGTCTCGGAGAGGAGCAGCGTGAAATACCGCGTGGCAATATCGGGATCGTATGGCGGATTCAATCTGGGCGACGAAGCAATTCTGGAATCCATTCTAAAGGAACTGCAGTCCTCCCTGGACGTGGACATCGTCGTTCTTTCCCGCAATCCCAAGGACACGGAAAAGCGCCACGATGTGCGCGCAATTCCCATCCGCGACATGCACAAGGACGAAGTGGTAAAGGAGTTGGAAACGCTCGATCTTTTCATTCTGGGCGGCGGCGGCATCCTTTTTGACGGCATGGCGGGAGAATTCCTGCGTGACGTGAATTGGACCAGGGAGCTTGGCATCCCCGTCATGATTTACGCGGCCGGCGTCGGTCCTTTGAACAGTCCCGAGACCAAACAGCTTGTGTGCCAAACGCTCAACAACGTTGACATCATTACCGTGCGCGAAGGCGAGGCCAAGAAAATACTCAACGACCTGGGTGTCGATCATGAAATTGAAGTGACCGCGGACCCGGCGCTTCTTCTCAAGCCCCAGACCTTTACCAAGGAAATGCTCAAGAAAGAGGGCATCAACCCGGACACGCGGCTGGTGGGTTTTTCCGTGCGCGAACCCGGCCCGGCTGCCCCGGACCTGAACATCGATCATTACCACGCCATCCTGGCGAACGCCGCGGATTTCATGGTCGAGCGCTTTGACGCGCAGATCCTTTTCGTTCCCATGGAGGCGGGTGTCAACCGCGATCCCCAGCATTCCCACGCTGTGATTTCGAAAATGGCCAACGTGCAGCGCGCCAGCGTCCTCAAAGGCGAATACGCTTCCACGCAGATCATGGGCCTGGTCGGCCACATGGAATTTGTCGTGGCCATGAGGCTGCACATGCTGATCTTTGCCGCCGTCCAGAAAGTGCCTTTTGTGCCGCTTCCCTATGCGTCCAAGGTCTCGGGACTGCTTGCCGACCTGGACATGCCGATGCCCTCGCTTGCCCAGTTGAACGTGGGGAAGCTGTGCGCCTTCCTGGACCGTTCGTGGGACAACCGCAAGACCCTTGTCAAGAAGCTGGAGGAAAACACACCCGCGCTCCAGGAAAAGGCAAGAAAGACCAACCAGGTCCTTTGTGATTTCCTCACCAGTCTGGCGGTGAAAGGCAAGAAGGGGGGCTGACATGCCGGTCTTACGCCGGCCGCCGCAACCCGCCGTTATCGAGCTTCCGCCGCGCAAAGCGGAAGTAGCGGCGGAAACCGACGTGCTGGTGGTGGGCGGAGGGCCTGCCGGCATTGGCGCGGCGCTGGGGGCCGCGGCCGCGGGTTCGGACGTGGTGGTCGCCGAGCGCTACGGTTTCCTGGGCGGGAACGCGACCGCGGCCCTGGTCATGCCGCTCATGTCTTTTCACACGCAGACCCCCAAAGCAGAAAAAGAGGGTGCGGTGACGCTCCTTCCCACGGACCATGGGCGCGGCGAAGCAGTCATAGCGGGCGTGGTGAAGACCCTGCTGGAACGGCTGGTCAAGGCAGGCGGCGCCACCCCGCCTTCGCTCAGGACAGGGTATACCGTCCCGTTTGACCCGGAAATTTTCAAATGGGTGGCCATGGAACTGCTGGACGAGGCCGGCGTCCATTTTCTTTTTCATTCCTTTGCCAGCGAAGCCATCGTCGAAAACCGGACGGTCAATGGCGTGGTTTTTGAAACCAAGTCCGGGCCGGTCGTGATCCGCGCGCGCGTGGTGCTGGACTGCACGGGGGACGGGGACGTGGCCGCGCGCGCCGGGGCCCCGTTTGAAATCGGGCGCCAGGAAGACAGGCTGGTGCAGCCCATGACGCTGATGTTCAGGATGGTGGAATTCGAACGCCGCGCATTTGAAGCGTACGTGAAGGGCCATCCGGACCAGTGGAAGGGCGTGCACGGGCTCTGGGACCTGATCCGCAAGGCCTCGGCCGCGGGCGAACTGGAACTTCCGCGGGAAGACATGCTTTTTTTTGCCACGCCGCATGAGCGCGAAGTCAGTGTCAACAGCACGCGCGTGACCCGGGTCCTGGGCACGGACGTGTGGGACCTGTCGTATGCCGAATGGCAAAGCCGCCGGCAGATGCGCCAGATCGCGGCCTTCCTGCAGCGCCATGTTCCGGGATTTGAAAAATCGTATGCGGCCCAAAGCGGCGTGAACGCGGGCGTGCGCGAAACACGCAGGATCGTGGGCGATTACCAGCTCAGTGTCGACGACATTCTCAATGCAAGGAAATTTCCGGACGTAATTGCGCGCAGCACCTATCCCGTTGACATCCACAATCCCGAAGGCACGGGGACGCTGCTGAGGCGCGTGCCGGCGGGAGAATCGTATGACATTCCGCTGCGCTGCCTGCTGCCGCAGGACATCGAGGGTCTCGTCGTCGCCGGCCGTTGCATCTCCGGCACGCACGAAGCGCATTCTTCCTACCGCGTCATGCCTGTTTCCATGGCGACCGGCCAGGCCGCCGGCGCCTGTGCTTCTCTTGCCGCCGAATCAGGCAAACTTCCGCGCGAAATTTCCGCCTCGGAAGTGCAGGCCGAACTGGTACGCCAGGGCGCGGACCTGGGCGCGGCGCACGGTTGCCTCGCTCAATGACGATGGCGGTTCAATGGTGCATCGTTAGACCGGCTCGCTGACGCGAACATGGGCTACGAGATCGTGCAGTGCTATATTCGCAGATGACGATTAGCGAAGGAGGAAACCATGACCATGAACGCGCGCGCCGACATCCGGACGGATGATTCGATGGACCAGTTTTACGAAGAGGTGAAGCGGATACACGGCAGGGGGCTGTGGCAGACGGAGGGAACCGCGAAGAAATCGCCGACGGTGCCCTATCTCTGGAAGTACCAGGATTTCCGGCCGCTGCTGTTCAAGGCGGCGGAGATCGTGCCCATCGAGCTGGCGGAGCGGCGCGTGCTGGTGATGGCGAATCCCGGCATTCTGACCGACTGGCAGGCCTCGAACACGCTCCTCGCCAACCTGCAGATCATCAAGCCGGGCGAAGTCGCGCGCTCACACCGCCATACCGCCTCGGCGTTGCGACTGGTCATCGAGGGCAGCGGCGCCTACACGGCGGTGGACGGCGAAAAGTCGTATATGGACCCGGGCGATTTCGTGACCACGCCCAACTGGAC
>JACQOK010000340.1 GCA_016202565.1 Betaproteobacteria bacterium
CGCAGGATCGCAGAACCGCACACCGCAATTCAAATCGAGACCAGGCGAGAACGTGTGTTTCTGACGCATGCTCAATGAGTTAAAGATGGCAAATCGTTCAAACGTTGGGACACTACTGGATGGGGCAAATTATACATGGGGCACGAAATACCTGCCTTCATCGTGCTCGAGTTCCGCCAGCTCACAGCCGTAGAGGCGCTCCAGATTGCCGCGGGTGAGCACCTCCCGCACAGGCCCGGCAAGTGCGTTGCCATCGTCATAGATGAGCAGCGCGTGGGTGCAGAAACGGCCCGGCCAGAGCGCATCGTGCAGCACCATCGCCACCGCGCGCAAGTCCTCGCGCGCCAATTCGCGGAACAGCGCGAGCGTGCGCGCCTGGTGCTTCAAGTCGAGATGCTGCAGCGGCTCGTCGAGCAGGAAGAAGCGCGGCGCCTGTGCGAGGAGTTGTGCGATGCGCGCGCGCTGCCGCTCGCCGCCGGAAAGCGTCGCAAAGCGCCGCTGCGCGAACGCAGCGAGTGCGACCGTGTCGAGCGCCGCCATTGCGCTTTCCTCGTCTTCGCGTCGCCAGCCGAACCACGACCGGGCATGGGGAAAGCGGCCGAGCAGCACATATTCGAGCACGCTGCCCCAGAAATCCGTCTCCTCCTGCTGCAGCAGCACGCCGATCTCCCGCGCGCGCGCGCGGCTCGTGCGGGAAGCCAGCCCGGCGCCGTCGAGCGTGACCGCTCCGCTCGCATGAGGCTGCAGGCCGGCCAGCGCGTGTACCAGCGTGGTCTTGCCGCTGCCGTTGCGGCCCAGCACCGCCCAGAGTTGTCCCGGCTCGAGCGCGAACGTGATGGCGCGGCACAGTATTCGCCCCGGCACCTCCAGCGTAAGGTTCTCGCAGCCAAGGGTGGCTGACATCAGCGCTTCCTGCCGAGCAGGAACAGCATCGCCGGCACGCCGATGAGCGCGGTCAGCACGCCCACCGGCAGTTGCTGCGGCGCCCACAGCGTGCGCGCGGCCGTATCGGCGAAGGTGAGAAAGCTGCCGCCCAGCAGTACTGCGAGCGGCAGCATCGCGCGATGTTCGGCCACGCCCAGCAGACGAATCGCGTGCGGCACCATCAGGCCGATGAACCCGATGGCGCCGCCGAGCATGACGGCCGCCACGGTCGCCAGCGCGGCAGCGAAAAAGACGCCGGCCTGCAGTGGTGTCACGGCAACGCCCAAGGCGCTCGCCTTGGTCTGTCCGAGCGCGAGCAGGTCGAGTCGGGTGGCCTGCGCTACGCCGAAGGCCGACACCGCGCCCAGCACGACCCAGGCGGCAGCCGGGCTGCCGGCGTAGGCGAGGTCGCCCATCAGCCAGAACAACATCCCCTTCACCTGGGCCTGTGGCGCCATCACCAGCAGGAGGCTCACCAGTGCCGACAGCCCGGTCGCCAGCACGACGCCGGTCAGGAGCAGACGATAGACATTCCAGTCACCGCTGCGGAAGCCGAGCCCGAACACGATAACGATCGCTGCGAGCGCGCCCCCAAGCGCCGCGGCATTCATGGTGAGCGCGCCCGCGCCCAATGTCAGCGCCAGCAGCGCGCCGAGGGACGCGCCGCTGGAAACACCGAGGATGTAGGGATCGGCGAGTGCGTTGCGCAGCAGCACCTGCAGCAGCGCGCCGGCCAATGCGAGGAGCCCCCCGCAGGCGAACGCCGCCAGCGTGCGCGGCGCCCGCAATTGCCAGATCACGTCATGCACCACACCGGGCGTCGGGTAGGCGACGGCGTCGAATACCTGCAGCGCAGAAATCGGGAACGTGCCGAACAGCAGCCCCGTGAAAATGCTCGCGGCAGCGGTAATCGACAGAACGGAAAAGAGCGCGGAACGCGACATCAATTGAGGCTGATGATGGGCCAGCCGTGCTGTTCGGCATGGGCGCGCAACGTGTCGTCCGGATCGACCGCGACCGGGTGCGTCACGCGCGCGAGCAGCGGCAGATCGTTAAGCGAGTCGCTGTAGAAGAGCGATTCATGGAAGGAGCCTAGTGCCCGGCCCTGCCCGGCGAGCCAGCCCTCGAGCCGGGCGACCTTGCCGTCGCGGAAACACGGGGTTCCGACGACATTGCCGGTGAATTCGCCGCCGCGCTGCTCGGGTTCGGTGGCGATCAGGTTCTCGATACCGAACTCGTGCGCGATGGGCCCCGTGACGAAACTGTTGGTGGCGGTGATCACGACTCGCACGTCATCGCGATGGCGCGCGACCAGGGCGCGCGCGCTGTCGCGGATAATCGGCATGATTCTTCGGGCCATGAACTCGCGGTGCCAGGCATCGAGCACGGTGCGCGGATGCCGCGACAGCGGCTTCAGCTGGAAGTCGAGAAACTCGTGTATATCCAGCGTGCCGGCCTGGTACTGGTCGTAGAACGCCTGGTTGCGCGCCGCGTAGACTTCGCGGTCGAGCACGCCCTGCTCGATCAGGAACTGCGCCCATTCGAAGTCGCTGTCGCCGGCGAGCAGCGTGTTATCCAGGTCAAACAACACCAGTCGTTCGCTCAATCCTCGATCCTCGATCCTGGATCCTCAATCCTCAATCCTCGATCCTCAATCCTCGATCCTCGTTCCTGCCTTTTCCGCCTGCAGCAATTCACGCACCAGCGCGATCGTCACCGGGCGCTTGACTTGCAGCGAATAGCGATCGAGCCCATCCAGCAGCGCGAGCAGTGAGGACATGTCCCGCCGGGTGCGGGTCAGCAGATAAGCGCAGACTTCGTCTGCCAGCGCGAACCCGCGCGCGGCGGCTCGGTGCTTGAGCGCCTGCGCCTTCTCGTCATCCGACAGGGCGTGCACCTGGTAGACCAGTCCCCAGCCGAGCCGCGTCACCAGATCCTGCCGCAATTCGAGCTGCGCCGGCGGCGCATCGCCGCTGGCAAGCAGCGCTCCCCGCCGCTCGCGTAATTCGTTGTAGAGATTGAACAGCGCGATCTGCGCTTCAGCGTCCAGGTGCTGCACGTCGTCCACGGCGGCACAGTCCAGCCGCACGATGTCCTCCGGCAAGCGCATGTTATCGACGCACGCAACGTAGGCCGCATTCGCCCCGCCGGCGCGCGCCGCCGCCACCGCGCCTCGCAGCAGATGGGTGCGGCCGCTGCCCGCTGCACCCCAAACGTAGAGAAAACGCTCGCCCGCGCCGGCCGCCGCAAGGCGCTGCAGGTTTTGCAGCAGTTCCGCGTTGCGGCCGGGGACAAAATTGTCCAGCGTGGACGGAGGCGGCGGCGCAAAATCGAACGCAAGCTGTTTCATCACCGCTGCGGCGTTACGCCTTGTAGACATCGCTGGCGAGGTAACTGCGGCGCACGTGACGCAGCCATACCAGCAGCGCCGCACTCACCGGCAACGCCAGCAGCACGCCGAAGAACCCGAACAGCTGGCCAAATGCAAGCAGCGCAAAGATCACCGCCACTGGGTGCAGCCCGATGCGCTCCCCCACCAGAAACGGCACCAGCACGTAGCCTTCCAGCAGGTTCCCGGCGATGAATACCGCCCACACCCAGATGAGCGCGGCGGGATCGCCGAATTGCAGCAGGCCGGTCAGGCTGGCGAGCGCGACGCCGATGATTACGCCGAGATACGGCACGAAAGTCACCAGCCCGGCGATGATGCCCACGGACAGCGCGTAATCGAGGTCGGTCAGCCACAGGCCGATGGTGTAGAACGCCCCCATCAACAGCATCACCAGCAGCTGGCCGCGCAGAAACTGGCCGAGCACTTCGTCGATCTCGCGCAGCAGCACGATGATCTGATCGTGCCAGCGCCGCGGAATCATCTCGTCCACCCGAGCGGTCAGCCCGTTCCAGTCGCGCAGGAAGTAGAACAGCACGACCGGCACCAGCACCAGATTCACCACAAACCCGATCAGCGCGAGGCCGCCGGTCTTGAGCGTCGGCAGCAGCTTGACCGCGAAGGCCTGGATCTCGTACAGGTGCTCGGTCAGCCAGTCCTTGATCAGCGCGACGTCCACTTCGACGCCAAAGTAACTCTGCACCAACGGCGTGAGCGTGGTACGCAGCCACTCGAGATACGCCGGCACCTGCGCGGCGATGGCCTGCACCTGCTTCACGAGCAACGGCAGCATGATGAGCAGCAGCACGACGAAGAGGGCAAGCAGCATAAGCAGGACCAGCGCGACCGATATCGCGCGCGGCAGGTACCGGCTTTCCATGCGCTGCACCAGCGGATTGCAGATATATGCAAGGATCGCAGCGAGCAGGAACGGCGTCAGAATCGGGCTGAGCAGATAAAGCAGCACGCCGATTGCGGCGGCAAGGGCAAGCCACCACAGGTAATGCAGACCGTCAGAACGCGGGGGTTCCATTTACGGTAAAATTCTTTCCATCGACAGAGAGCACAGAGGACACGGAGGGCCATGAAGGGACGGCTCCCAGGCCGCCCTTTCTGGGCGCATATCTTAGCCCAATTCGTGTGGGTGCCGACGAATATTTGTCGATGATCGCTGCGTCGTGCGTTTTCCGCGGCCGATCAAATATTGTTCCAGGATATACGACTTGTCGAAGCCGAACCCATCCGAACCGCTCACCTACCGCGACGCCGGCGTGGACATCGACGCCGGGGATCAGCTGGTCGAAAACATCAAGCCGTTCGCCAAGCGCACGCTGCGCGAGGGCGTGCTCGCCGGCATCGGCGGCTTTGGCGCGATGTTCGAGATCTCGCGCAATTACCGCGAGCCGGTACTCGTGTCGGGCACCGACGGCGTCGGCACCAAATTGAAGCTTGCGTTCCAGCTGAACCGCCATGACGCGATCGGCACCGACCTGGTGGCCATGAGCGTCAACGACATTCTGACCTCCGGTGCGGAGCCCCTGTTCTTTCTCGATTATTACGCGTGCGGCAGGCTCGACGTGGCGACCGCGACCGAAGTGATCAAGGGCGTCGCCGCCGGCTGCGAGCAGGCCGGCTGCGCGCTGATCGGCGGCGAGACCGCGGAGATGCCCGGCATGTATCCCGCCGACGAATACGATCTCGCCGGGTTCGCCGTCGGCATCGTCGAAAAAAGCGAGATCATCGACGGCGCTCTGATCGCGGAGGGAGACGTTCTGCTCGGGCTGGCGAGCAACGGCGCGCATTCCAACGGTTACTCGCTGATCCGCAAGATCATCGACGTGAAGCGCGTCGACCTGTCGGCGCAACTCGCGGGCCAGCCGTTGAGCGATCTGATACTGGCGCCGACGCGCATTTACGTCAAACCCGTGCTGAAGCTGATCAAAAGCGTGAACGTCAAGGGGCTCGCGCATATCACCGGCGGCGGGCTGATCGAAAACATCCCGCGGGTATTGCCCAAAGGACTTGCCGCGCACGTCGAACGCGGCACGTGGACGATACCGCCGCTTTTCACCTGGCTCAAGCAGCAGGGGAACGTGACGGACCGCGAGATGCACCGCGTCTTCAACTGCGGCATCGGCATGGTCATCATCGTCAGTCCGGCGGAAGCGGCAACTGCGGAGGCGCTGCTCACCGAGGCGGGAGAAACGGTATGGCGCATCGGTGCGGTGCGGCGCCGCCGCGGCAGCGGACCGCAGACGATAATCACGTAATGAGATCTGTGAGATGGCGAGACGCTCTGCCCCCACCCCCGCCCCTCCCCCGCTGATGCAGGGGAGGGGAGGTTCGTGGCGCAAGCAGGTAATCGATTGCTTGCGCAAGGATGTCAGACGATGAAGCGCATCGTCATACTGATTTCCGGCCGCGGCAGCAACATGGAAGCGCTGCTCAACGCCGAAATGCCGGCACGCGTGGCAGCCGTCATCAGCAATGATCCGGCCGCCAAAGGGCTCGCGACCGCTCGCAGTCGCGGCGTGGCCTCCGCCGTCGTGGAGCACCGCGCATTCGGCGACCGTGCCGCGTTCGATGCGGCGCTGGCCGACGAGATCGACCGTTACCAGCCGGACCTCGTGGTGCTCGCCGGCTTCATGCGCATTCTCACCGAGACGTTTGTCAATCGCTACCGCGGGCGCATGCTCAACATCCATCCCTCGCTCCTGCCCGCGTTTCCCGGTCTCGAAACCCACCGCCGCGCACTCGAGGCGGGTGCGCGCATCCACGGCTGCACCGTTCACTTCGTCACCGCAGCACTCGACCACGGTCCGATCGTGATCCAGGCGGCGGTGCCGGTGTTGCCCGACGACACCGAGGCGAGCCTTGCCGCCCGCGTGCTCCGGCAGGAGCACCGCATCTACCCGCAAGCGGTGCGCTGGTTCTGCGAGGGCCGCCTCAAGCTGGGACCCGACGACCGCGTGCGGCTCACCGAGGCGCGGACTCCCGATGGCGCGCTCGTCTCGCCGCCGCTCGACACCTGAGGCCCCGGCGGAGCCCGCCACCATGCTGAGAAGATATTTCCTGATCCTGCTCGCTGCCATGGTGCCTGCCGGTATGCACGCCGCGCTGCGGGAGGCAACAGCCGGCAGCGTCGTCGTGAGTCACAACGTGCTGCTCAACGGCATGCACATAGCGGTGGTCAACGAGCAGTTCGAGAACAGGGATGGCCGTTACCACATCGTGAGCGAGAGCGTTCCGGTTGGCGCATTCGCGCTGGTCCAGCGCCGGTCGGCTACGCTCACGAGCCGCGGCCGCATTACCGAGGAGGGGCTCCAGCCCGAGCGCTTCGAAGGCTCGCGCGGCGGCAACGATGCCCGCCGAGTGAACGCCGAATTCGATTGGGCCGGCGCAAGCCTCACGCTCATGCACGACGGCAGGAACGAGCGGATCGACCTGCCCACGGGCACCCAGGATCGGCTCTCGATCATGTATCAATTCATGTTTTTCTCCTACGACAAGCGCTGGCAGCTCGACTTCGCCATGACCAATGGGCGCAAGCTCGACCGTTATCGTTACACGATCACCCGTGACGTGGAAATCGACACGCCGTTGGGCCGAATGACGACGCTGCATCTCATCAAGCAACGCGAACCGGGTGACACCGAAACCGAGATCTGGCTCGCGCCGGAGCATCGCTATCTTCCGGTGAAAATGCTGATCGTCGAGAGCGACGGCGCCCGCTACGAGCAGATCCTGACGAAACTCGAAGTCCAGCCGTGACGCCGCGCGTTCTTTCCCTGCGCCTCCTCGCCGCTCTCTTCGTCTCGTTGCTGCTGCACGCCGCGATGATCTCGGGGACATGGCTGCGCGTGTCTGAGATGACCGCCGCGCAGCCGCCGCTCGAAGCCCGCCTGGCGAGCCCGCCGGCGCCGATTCCTGCGCCCCCTGCAGTGAAACCCGCACCGCGTCCCCGGGCTGCTGCGCGGCGCACGGTGTCGCCGCGCCCAACCGTGCCGCCGGTTGCGACCGCCGCGGCACCCCTCGCCTTCCCGCCCGAGCCCGAGCCGCCGGAAGCCGCCGATGAAACCGCGGAAATTCCCGCACCGGAGGCGGTGTCACCTCCGATTGCAGAAGTGCCACCTGTGCCGCAGACGCCCGCGCCGGCGCCGCTGAAGAGCCTGCCCAAGAAGGGACGCATCGCCTATACGATGTATTTCGGCGTCGACGGATTCACCGTCGGGAAAACCGTGCAGTCCTGGGAAGTCGGCGCAGGCGGCTACAAACTCGGCAGCGTTTCCGAGACCACCGGCATCGTGGAGCTGTTCCGGTCGCAGCGCCATATCTACCTGAGCGAGGGCAAGCTCACCGCGCGGGGGCTGCAGCCGGAAAAATTCTTCATGAGCCGCACCCGCCGCGGCCAGACCGAAGCGGCCCAGGCGCGGTTCGACTGGGAAGCGGGCACGATCACCCTCGGCAGGGTCCCCGCTCAGCGCGGCGCGCCGCTATCCGCCGACACCCAGGACATTGTGAGCTTCATGTACCATCTCGCGCTCTCCCCGCCCGCGGTTGGACGCATCCGGTTGCCGATCACCAACGGCTCGCGTTTCGAAACCTTCGATCTCGACGTGCTGGACGAGGAGCAGATCGAAACCCCACTCGGCATGCTCAAGACGCTGCCCGTGAAACAGGTGCCTCGACCGGGGGCCGAGAGCGTCGAAATCTGGCTTGCCATCGAGTACCGCTACCTGCCTGTCAAGATCCGCTTTTTTGACCGCGAAGGCAATCCGATGGGCGAACAGATCGTGAACGAAATCCGCATCAGCGACGAGTGAATATTCTTGCCCATCCATCGTCATCAGCTCGATGCCGCCACCGAAGCGCTGCGCCTGGCCCTGAAATTCGACCGGCCGGCCGACGTCGTGCTGCATCAGTTCTTTCGGGAGCAGCGCGCGCTTGGATCGCACGATCGCGCGTTCGTCGCCGAATCCGTGTTCGGCGTACTGCGGCGCAAGCGGCTGATCGATCACTTGGTCCGCGACGCGACGCCGCGGCGGATGCTGCTCGCCTATCTCACGCGCGTCACGGGCGTGAGCGCGCGTGAACTTGCGCCCGCGCTCAGGCCGGATGAAGTGGAGACCGTCGGCAGCATCAAGGCGGTCGCGCTCGATGAGCTGCCGCTCGCAGTAAAAGCCGAGCTTCCCGACTGGCTCGTCGAGCGGCTGCGAGCGAACATGCCGGAGGCCGAAATTCTCGCGCTGGGGCGCGCGCTGCAGCAGCCGGCGCCGCTCGATCTGCGCGTGAATACCGTGCGCGCCGAGCGCGGCGCGGTGCTGGCGGAACTCGCAGCAGGCGGGATCACCGCTGAACCGACGCCGTATTCTCCGGTTGGCATCCGCTTGAAGGACAAGCCCGCGATCAACCGCCACCCGCTGTTCACGACGGGAGCGATCGAAGTCCAGGATGAGGGCAGCCAGCTTCTCGCCTACCTGGTCGCGCCGAAGCGCCGCGAGCTCGTCGTCGACTTCTGTGCCGGCGCCGGTGGCAAGGCCTTGATGCTCGGCGCATTGATGCAGTCGCACGGACGCGTCTATGCCTTCGACATTTCAGAAAAGCGCCTTGCCCGCCTCAAGCCCCGGCTCAAGCGTTCGGGCTTGAGCAATCTATATCCCTATGTCATCCGCAACGAAAACGATATCAAGGTGAAGCGCCTCGCCGCCAAGATCGACCGCGTGCTGGTCGACGCGCCGTGCAGCGGGCTGGGCACGCTGCGGCGCAATCCCGATCTCAAATGGCGGCAGTCCCCGGCAACGGTCGAAGAACTCAAGCGCAAGCAGGCAGCGATCCTCTCCGCCGCCGCTGCCCTGCTAAAGCCCGGCGGCCGGCTGGTCTATGCGACCTGCAGTCTGCTTGCCGAGGAAAATCAGGAGATTGTGGCCGGGTTCCGCGCTGCCCATCAGCGATTTTCGATTCTGCATTGCGGCGAGATCCTGCGGCATCAGCGCATCGAACTCGATACCGGTCCGTATTTGCAGCTCTGGCCGCACGTTCACGGCACCGACGGCTTTTTCGCCGCCGCCCTGATGCGCTCGGACTAGCCGATGGCTGTCTTGACCAAAGTCAATGAAAATGGAGAGCGCGGATGTGCTACTCTGTATTTTAAAGTTGGCGGAGGTGGACGATGGCCTGGGCACAGTGGTATGAGTTGCGTGTCGTCGGCAGTGCCGGCACCCGTGCCGGAAACGCGAGCGGCGCCAAGGAAGGCATTGCAATCGGCGAGAATGGGCGCTTGTGTGCGGTGCCGTCGGGCCAGGCCAAAAGATTTGCTTCCGAGCAGGACGCCATGGACTATCTCGCCCAGACTACCATTCCCGGCATCTACCGTTTCGAGGCCGTGCTCTGCCAGTATTCTCCGCCGCAGACCGCAAGCCGGTAGTCCAGCGCATCAGCCAGACTCCGCCGGCTGACAATTGTCACACCGGGGACCTACGAATTGGATGAAGCGAACAACCGTTCGATTTTTTCAGGCGGCAGCGGCGGATTGAACAGGTAGCCCTGCGCTTCATCGCAGCGCAGCAGGCGCAGCAGGTTCGATTGTTCCCGCGTTTCCACGCCTTCTGCAACGACTTTGAGGTTGAGCGCGCGAGCGAGCGAAATCACCGCGGAGACGATCGCCATGTGTTCGGCGCTGTCGGACATCGCCGTGATGAACGAGCGATCGATCTTCAAAACGTTGACCGGCAGCTTCGCGATATAGCTCAAAGAGGAATAGCCGGTGCCGAAATCGTCAAGCGACAGGCCCACCCCCAGCGCCTTGATCTCGGAGAGCTTCTGGATGCTGCCGGCGATATCTTCCATGATCATGCTTTCGGTGATTTCAAGGTCGATATGCCTTCCGGATGGGCCGCCGCCTTCAACGGCGTTCCGCACCTCCGCGACGAAGTGCTCCTGACGCAACTGGATGGCGGAGACATTGACCGCGATGCGCGGCGGCTGCAATCCGCGCTCGCGCCACGCCGCATGATCCGAGATGGCCTTGCGCAGCGCCCAGCGACCGACCTCCAGGATCATGCCGGTTTCTTCGAGTATGGGAACGAATTGAGCCGGCGACACCAGCCCGAGGTCGGGACTCACCCAGCGCAGCAAGGCCTCCAGTCCGCTCACCTCGCCGGTGGCGAGATCGACCTTGGGCTGATAATGCAGGATGAACTGCTCTTCCCGTATGGCCGTCCGCAGCCGGTTTTCCAGCGTCAGTCTCTCCGCGACCCGGGCATTCATCTGCGGCGCGTAGAACAGGAACCGCTCGCCCGACTGCTTGGCCTTCACGAGCGCGGCTTCCGCATTGACGTAGAGCGCGGCGGCGTCCCTGCCGTCGCCGGGATAAACCGCGACGCCCGCCTTCACCGGGACATGCAGTACCTGATCGCCGGCCCGGAACGGCTCGCCCAGTGACGCGAAAATGCGATGTTCCAGAACCCGCGCGATCTCGGTCTCACTGCGCATCGGGGCGATGGCGGCGGCAAAGCGGTCGGCGCTGATACGCGCCACAGTCGCGGGCTCGCCCACTGCATCACTCAAGCGTTCGGCGAATTGTTTCAGAATGCCGTCGCCCGCGGCCATTCCCAGCGTCTCGTTGATGCGTCTGAAGCGCTCCAGATCGAGCACGACCATGGCGACACCCTGGTCCTCCGGCGCAATCGAATGAATGAGCTGAACGACCCGCTCGTGGAACAGGGTGCGGTTGGGCAAGCCGGTCAGACCGTCGTAATACGCGAGATAATTGAGACGCTCGGCCTTGCCGATGTGATCGAGCGCAAACGAGATATCGCCGGCGAGCTCTTCGAGCAATCTCACCTCTTCGTCGTCGAATATGCCGGCCTCGGCAGAATACAGCTTGAGCACGCCGAACGCTTCTTCTTCCACCAGAAGCGGCAGCGCAACCAGCGCGCGAAACCCGTGCTCCAGATGAAGCGCTTTTCTCATGACGCCGGAGTCCATTGCAATGTCGTTGACGACGACCGGCTTACCGGTGCGCAGCGCAGTGCCCGTTGTTCCCTGAGCGGTAGTCGAGCCCGCCGCAAGCGACACATGGAGGCGCTCTACGGGGAAGTCGCTCTGCCCCCACCAAACCATGGGCTTTACCTCGAGCGAGCGTTGGTCCAGCGCTCCGATCCAGGCGAACCGGAATCCGCCGTCTTCCACCGCGACGCGACAGGCTTCACGGAACAGCGTGTTACGGTCGGTCACCCGTACGATCGTCGAATTGATGCCGGAGAGCACCGCGCGAATCCGGTTGAGCCGCGCGATGTGTTCCTCCTGGACTTTGAGCTTCGTGATGTCGCGCGCGATGCCGTCAACACGGACGATTTTTCCCGTGTCGTCCCGTATGGCTTGCGCGCGATTGTTGATCCAGCGCGCCACGCCGTCCTTGCGCACGATCCGGTAGACGCAATCAAGGGGCTCGCCGCGCATCGCCGCGCGCCAGGCTCGCTCGACGTCGGCGCGGTCATCCGGGTGCACCATTTCAAACCAGGCGTCTACATTCCGGGAAACCGCATCCGCGAGCGCGCCCCAGCTTGTCTTGAAGCCGGGGCTGATATACAACAGGCGATACGGTTCCGGCGACACCGACCATATGATGTCGGGAAACGACGAGACGATGCTCTCGAGCCGGCCCCGCGTTTCCTCCAATTCCTGCTCCGCCCGGCGGCGCGCCGCGCGCTCCGCGACCTCTTCCAGCGCGCGCTGGATCACCGGAATAAGACGGTTGAGGCGGTCCTTGAGCACATAGTCGGTCGCGCCCCGCTTGAGCGCTTCCACTGCGCGGTCCTCGCCGATGGTGCCCGAGACAAACACATAGGGAACATCGGGGAGCGCCGCGCGCGCGATGTCGAGCGCCGCCAGACCGTCAAACGAAGCAGGCAGGCTGAAATCCGAGAGGATGAGGTCCGGCTTGAACTCGCGCAGCGCTTCCTCGAACTTATCCCGGGTATCGACCCGCTCGCTTACGAAGGCAATCCCGACCTTGCGCAGTTCACGCAAAGTAATCTCCGCATCCGTCGGGACATCTTCGAGGATCAGCACGCGCATCGGCTCGCGCTTACCGTCTGTTTCCATATGAGCCTCTCGGGGACCCTGCGGAGGAAAAATGATGTCATTCATTCGGGTATCCGATTCATGAGCATCCAGTAGAGTCCCGCATTGGCGACCGTTTCGCCGAACTGCTCGAAGTCCACCGGCTTGACGATATAACTGTTGACTCCGAGCCTGTAACTTTTCACGACGTCCGACTCCTCCGCGGAAGAGGTGAGCATCACGACCGGTATCGTTTTCGTGCGCTCGTCCGTCTTGAGCTGGCGCAAGACCTCGATCCCGTCCACCCTCGGCAGCTTGAGATCGAGCAGAATCAATCGCGGATGGTCGTCCTTGCGCCCGGCGTAGGCGCCGCGCCGAAAGATGAAGTCCAGCGCCTGCGCTCCGTCCTTGACCCAGGTCACATTGTTGGCCAGATGCTTCCTGTGCAACGCGCGCATGGTGAGTTCGGCGTCGGTCGGATCGTCTTCGACCAGAAGAATTTCGACGCTTTGGAAGTCAGTCATGATCCACCCGGCTCGCGATATCAGGCAGAGGTCCCGTTTGAATGCGCGCGGACGTCTTCCGGCACGCCGCCTTTCGGCAAAGCGAAGTAGAACGCCGCCCCCTCGCCTTCCTTGCCTTCCGCCCACGCCCGGCCGCCGTGGCGCGAGACCACCCGCTGCACGATGGCAAGCCCGACACCCGTACCGGGGAACTCCGCCGCACTGTGCAGCCGCTGGAATACGCCGAAGAGCTTGTCGTAGTAGCGCATGTCGAAGCCCACGCCGTTGTCCTTCACGCAATAGATGTTCTCGGTGGCGTCAACGCTCCCGGTCACCTCCACCACGGGCTGCGGCCGCGTCCCGCTGAATTTGACGGCGTTGGAGAGCAAATTGACCCACACCTGCTTGAGCAGCGCCGCGTCACCGAACGCCGCCGGCAGCGGCGCCATCTCGAGCCGCGTGCGGTCATCGCCGTTCGTAAGTTCGGCGAACGTCGCCCTCGCCTGCTCCGTCATGTCGACCTCTGAAACGGCTAACGGCTTCCTGCCGAGCCGCGAAAAGGCGAGCAGGTCGTCAATCAGCTGGCCCATCTTCCGGCCGTTGTCGCGAATCACCTTGATGAGCCGCCTGCCCTCTTCGTCGAGACGGTCGGCATAATCCTCCTCCAGCATCTTCGCAAAGCCGCCGACCGCCCGCAGCGGCGAGCGCAGGTCATGCGACACCGAGTAGCTGAAGCTCTCCAGCTCCTTGTTCACCATTTCCAGCCGGGCCGTGCGCTCGGCAACGCGACGCTCCAGCTCGGCCTTGATGTGGAGGTCTTGCTCCGCCCGTCTGCGCTGCGCGACGATCCGGGACACGAGGTACGCCACTGCGCCGCATAGAAGAAAGATCAGGACATATGCGGCCAGCAGACGGCCGAGCTGTTCATTTTTTTCGGCAAAGGCGGTACGCGTCGGCTGCTGGGCGACCACACCCCAGCCGTACCGGGGCACGGGCGCATAGGCGGAAACGGAATCCTCCTGCTCAAACGGATCGGGAGCGATTTCCACGCCTTGTTCTCCGCGCCGCAGCTTCTGCACGACCGGCGCCGTCGAGAAGTCACGATTCCCAACCTGCGCCGGGAATTTCGAATGAAAAGCGATTTGCCCGATCGAATCGGTGACATACACGAGGCCACCCGGCCCGACATCGATGCCGCCGGTCCATTGCAGGAAGCTGTCGGCTCGCACCTGCAGCACGAGGATGCCTGAAGTACTTCCGTCCGGACGCGTGACGGGCGCCGCCACCGCGAAGACGGTGAGCTGTGGCAGCGCCGCACGCTCGTACACCGGGGATACATAGGGCTGGCCCCGACTGCGCACGCCCTTGTACCAGTCGCGATAGGCAAAGCTCCTGCCGCGCACGTCCGGCAGCTCCGGCACGTCCGCCATGAGGGTTCCCGCCGCATCGGTGAGAAACAGTCGTTCGACGAAGGGAAAATCCTTGGGCACGGCGCGCAGGATCTCTATTGCTTCCGTCCATTTCCCCGTGCCTACCAGCTCGCGAAAGCGGACGCGGGTGGCCAGGGAAACGGTGACATCGACGAGGCGGTCGAAAGTCGCGGATAGCGTGGCCGCCGCGAGCTGCGCCACGGCAACCCGGCGCGACATCGCGACATTGGAAAGCTCGCGGTCGACGGCACGATAGCTGAGCGCCGCTGTCACGATGAGCGCGACCGCCGCCAGCGACAGCGCGATCCAGTAACGCCACCGGGCCGGCAACCGAAAGCGCGCGAGCAGAAGGTCGCGCGTGGATTCGGCGCGCCCGCCGTCCCGTGCGGCTGTGGCGGCGCGCCCCGATAGCGGTTGTTCTCCTCCTCGAGCAATCCACATGCTTGCACCATTACCCGCGCGAGATCGCGCGAAAACAAACAGTGACGGCAGGCAGGGATTGGGCCTGAGAACTTGCACGCCATGAGAGTGGCGGCGCGCATAACCCCGAAATTCGGGGAGGGGGCGGGGTCACGGCTCCCCACAGACTCTTTTATAGATGTTTATTCAATTGCTTGCAAGCCCGTTCGCACGTTCCTCCCTAACAACGGTGGAGCGCGGCTCAAGCACATCGGATCCCGGTTTTCAGGAGGTGGAATGTACCTTTGCAATGCGCTTTAAAGCGCCGGCGAACGAAATATGCATGTCATTGACAATGATACGTTTTTCAAAGATTGCAGGGTTATGTGCAATCCGAACAACCCAGCGCGCGGTCCGGTCGCTACCGCGAAATCTGTGGTGCGCGAAACACCCTGCAGCTACCGATGTCCGTTGTCTTTGCCCGACCGCCGTTTTGCAGGCTCGGGCAGGCTGTTGATTTTTTCGAGGGATCCCACCAGATCGCGCGCTGCTTCCGCCACCGTTCTCCGCTCGGAGCGCGCATGGGCACGCAGCACCTCGAACGCCTGCTCGCGGTCAAGACGTTTGCGCTCCATGAGCAACCCGACTGCAACGCTCGTTTCCCGGCTGCCGGCAAGCGCGGTGTTCAACTGCGCCTCGCTCATGCGCAGCTTGCCCAACTCCGCTCCCCGCGCAAGCGCGGCTTCAACCGAGGGCAGGATCTGGGCGATGTCGAGCGGCTTGACGAGGTAGCCCAGCGCCCCGTTCGCCACCGCCTGCTGAACGATGTCCCCCTGCCCGTATGCCGACAGGTAAAGAAACGGCACGCCGCTGCGCTCCGACAGCAGGCGTCCCAGCTCGATGCCGTCCATCCCGGGCATGCGCACGTCGAGGAGGGCGAGATCCGGCGGATTTTTTTCGACGATGCTCAACGCGTCTTCACCGCTGCCCGCCTCGCTCACCCGGTATCCCGCGCCGCGCAGGCCGCGGGCAAGGGAGAGCAGCACGAGCCGGTCGTCGTCCACTACCAGAATATGCGCCGCAGTCTTTTCGTTCATGTTCTCCGCTCCTACTCTCACATCGTCAGCCCGACGCGGGATTGCCCGCTTCGGCGCCTTTCTTGGTACTGTCGTTTCATGCGGCCGTTTGCAGCGATTGCAATGTGACCAGTGGTTTATCGAGCGTAAGCGTCGTTTGGACCGTGCCTTTGCGGGACCATATCGCGAGCGTGCTGCCTTTCGGACCGAGCAGCGTTTTCACGAGATCGAGGCCGGTCCCGCAGCCGACGCCGGTCGCGTAGTCGAAACCAGGGGGCAAAGCGCCGAGATTCGCCACACGAATTTCCGCGCGCGGGCCCCGCTCGGCGTAATCCACCTCTATCGTCCCAGCGCCGATGCTTCTGTCCCCGTGCTTCAGCGCGTTGTATACGAGTTCATTCAGGGCCACAGCGATCGGCACCGCCTCGTTTGCATCGAGGCGGAGCGAGCCTTCCTGCTCTACGTCCCACTTGCGCACGACGCGGCACGGCATCAGGTGCTCGAGCGACGCGCAAATCGCCGCCAACACCGGGCCCAGCGGGACCGCCGTATCGACGCCGTTCTGCAAACCGTACACCAGGGCGACCGATTTCATCTGCGCCACCATCGTTTCAATCAGCGGCGCGACGCCGGGATGCGCGCGCGCCTCTTGCCGCAGCAGGCCGGCAATCCCTTGCAGGTGGTTCTTGATGCGGTGGTGAACCTCTTTCACCAGCGCGTCGCGCTGGCGCAGCGCGCGCTGCAACCGTTCCTCGGCCTCCTCCCGCTGGGGGGTGATATCCATCCAGATCCCTATGCCCTCCCGCACTGTCCCGCCGGGATCGCGCACGGCTTGACCCTCGTCGTGCATCCAGCGCCAGCCGCCGTTCTTGTGGCGGAAGCGGTACTCGCAGATGTATCTCCCGTCAGTCGCGATCCTGGCCGTCGCTTCGAAGGCAGCGGCCCGGTCCTCGGGATGCACGTGATCGGACCAGAACGACGGGCTCCCGGTGAAATCGGACGGCTGCCACCCGACCTGCGCCGTCACGTTTTCGCTGATGAAGGTGGTGGCGAACGGAGGCTCGAGGGACAACGAGAAGATCGCCGCGGGCGACATCGAAAGGAGCTGCTTTAACCGCTCCTCCGAGCGGCGCAGCGCTGCCTGCGCCCGCTCGATATCGGTCAAATCGACGATAATGCTGACGAGATGCGCATAGTGGCCGGTTTCGTCCGGTACCGGGACTTTCAGATTGTGCACGATCCGGCCGGTGAGTTGCCGAAAGACCTTGGAGGAAACGGCCACCGCGGCCCCGATCGACAACGCCTCCTGGTCGGATTCGCGGATGATTTCGGCCAGATCCGGCGGGTAGACCTCATCGGCGCGTTTGCCGATGGTCTCGGCGCTGTTCAGGCCGGTGAGTTCCCCCGCCATCCGATTGCGCAATAGGTAGCGCAGCGTGCGCGCATCCTTCACCACGACGCCCACCGGCAGATGCTCGATGATGGCATCGAGCAGTTTCTTCTGGCGCCGCAATTCTTCTTCCGCCCGCCTGCGCTCCGTTATGTCGCGCGCGACGCAGAGGACGGTCTTGACGTCGCCGCAAGCATCCATTTCCGGCACATGGTAGGCATCGAATAGGCGCTCGCCGTCTTTGGCCGGATAACGGAATTCGATTTTATGCGAGCGCCCTTCGCTTAGTACGCTCGCCATGCTCGCGTCGAACGTCGCGATAAGGTCGTGCGGCATCCCCAGTTCGGATTGGGTTTTACCGAGGACTTCCTGCCGCGATCTTCCGGTGAGCCGCTCGACGGCCGCATTAATGTAAACGTAGCGATGCTCCGCGTCGAAACGCGCAACAAGGTCCGGCAGGTTCTCGGCCAGTGTTTCGAATTCCTGCTGGCGCTGCCGCATGATCTCATGCGCGTGGATGCGGTCCGTGACATCCATGGTCAAGCTCAATCGCGCCTTCCGGCCGCGGTAGAGGATGTCCTGTGTAACAATCTCAACGACGATGACCCCGCCGTCCTTCCTAATGTGGCGGCGCGGACCGCGGAACCTCATATAGCCTGTCGGTTTGGGAAGGGTGGCGTAGAATTCGTCGAATTCTTCGGGGTGCCGAGTGTCGAGCGGGGTGAGCCTGAGGAATTCCTCCCGGGTGTAGCCATAAAGCTTCAGCGCGGCGTCGTTGACCGCCAGGTAGCGCAGGGTTTCGCGGTCGAAAATCCGGATGGGGTGCGCGCTTTTCTCGAAATCCTGTTGTTCGCGCTCGCCGAAGACGGGGAACTCGGAGCCTTCGCCACCGTTGGCGCGGCCCCCACCCGGTTGCGCCGCCTGGAGTTCGCGCACCAGGTTAAGAAGCTCCTTACGCGTGAAACGCTCGTAATCGTTCATATCGCCTCCCGCACCCGCTGCGCCGATTGTCTGAAATTCCTTTCAATAGATCAACAGATTAAGGTCAAACGGGCAAAACGCCCGAATTGCCGCAGCCGAGAAATTTCTTTGCGGAAACAGCGAACTTCTGTACACTGCACAGGCTCCAATAAAGCTGCAAACAGAGGAGGGCCATGCTTACAGGGGTTCTGGATTTTCCGTGGTGGGGGTACGTCGTCTACACCCTCATCGTTACCCATATCACGATCGCCGCGGTGACGATCTATCTTCACCGCCACCAGGCGCATCGCGCGCTCGACCTGCATCCGCTGGCGAGCCATTTCTTCCGCTTCTGGCTGTGGCTCACCACCGGCATGGTCACCAAGGAATGGGCCGCGATCCATCGCAAGCATCACGCCAGGTGCGAGACCGAGGACGACCCGCACAGCCCGCAGGTCCTCGGCATCAACAAGGTCTTATGGGAAGGCACCGAGCTTTACCGCAAGGAATCGCACAACACGGAAACGCTCGAAAAATACGGCCACGGCACGCCCGACGACTGGATCGAGCGTAATGTCTACACCCGGCATTCGGTGCTGGGAATCTTGCTGTTGATGGCCGTGAATTTTGCCCTGTTCGGCTTTATCGGCATCACGATCTGGGCGGTGCAGATGGCCTGGATCCCGTTCTTCGCCGCGGGCGTGATCAACGGCATCGGCCACTTCTGGGGCTATCGCAACTTTCAACCGGAGGACGCGAGCAAGAATATCGTGCCGTGGGGGATCCTGATCGGCGGCGAAGAATTGCACAACAATCATCACGCCTATGCCAGCTCGGCGCGCCTGTCGAACCGTTGGTTCGAATTCGACATCGGTTGGCTCTACATCCGCATTCTTGAAACGCTGAGCCTGGCGCAGGTCAAGAAAGTCGCGCCCAAGGTCAGATTGGTCGCCGCCAAGACGCAGTGCGATCTTGCCACGGTGCAGGCGGTCGTCACCCATCGCTATGAAGTGCTCGCCAGGTATGCGAAGTCGCTGCGGCGGACCTGCGCGACGGAAATGCGCGCGCTGAGGGCGCGTGCAGTCAGTGTCGATCGCGCCACGCTCAAGCGTTGGCTGCACATTGATGCCCGGACCCTGCCCACCACCGAGCGCGCCCGGATGGACGAAGTGCTGAGCAAGAGCAACGTGCTTAACACCGTGTACACCATGCGCCAGGAACTCGCCGCGCTCTGGCAGCGCTCGAGCGCCTCCAAGGACGAGCTCGTGCACCAGCTCGAAGACTGGTGCCGGCGCGCCGAGGAAAGCGGCATCGTGGCGCTGCAGGAATTCAGCCGCCGGCTGCGCTGCTACGCGTAAAAAGCGGGAACGAAAGCCGCCAAAGAAAAAAGCCCGCTCGATGCGGGC
>JACQOK010000358.1 GCA_016202565.1 Betaproteobacteria bacterium
GTGCTGACCTACACCTGCCACCCCTTCATCATCGGCCGCGGCCACCGCATCATGATGCTGGAGCGGCTGATCCGCCGGCTGACGGACGAAGGCGCTGTCTTCCAGCGCATGGACGCCACCGCCGACGAATTCAAGAACCGCATGGCGGCGGCGTAGGTTGGGGTGAGCGAAGCGAACCCCAACGATCGTCTACAACACCAGCGCGGAGATCGTCACGAAATAGATGACGAGGCTTAACACGTCCTGAACGATGGTGCCGAGCGGCCCGCTGCCGAAGGCGGGATCACGGCCCAGCCGCGACAGGATCCACGGAAACAGCACGCCGATGGTGGTCGCGACGGTGCCCGCGACGAACAGCGCGACGGATACGGCAGTCGCAAGATCGATGTCCTCGAACCACCACCAGATCGGAAAGAAGGAAAGCGCTGCGAGTGTGGATCCGATGATCAACCCGGTGATGATTTCTCCGCTGATCAGCCGTGCGACCGACAGCCTGCTCAACGAAATACCGCGCACCGCGATGGCTTCGGTCTGGGTGCCGATCGCATCGGCCAGGTACACGATCCCGGGAATAAAAAACGCCACCGTGACACGCGACTGCAACGCCTGCTCGAAGTAGGCGACCACCATCGTCGCCAGCACGCTTCCTGCGAGACCGACCAGCAGCCACGGCAGCCGATCGCGGGCACGGCGCGTCGGCGGCGCCTCGATCGCGTGGCGCGCGCGGGAGCTTTCGCGCGAGATGCCGGCCAAGCGGTGCAGATCTTCCACGTGCTCGCGTCGCAGCACTTCGAGGAGAGCCAGCGGCGGCACGACCCCGAGCAGCCGGAGCTGGTCATCGACCACCGGCACCGCCGCCGTCTCTTCATGGATCGCAAGAGAAGCAACCAGCTCCTGGTCGGTACCCGGCGTCACGGCGGGCAGTTTCGCTTGCGCGAGCGCTTCCAGCGGCGTGCCGGGATCGGCCGCGAGCAGCCGTGTCAGGGGCACGATGCCCTTGAGGCGAGTCGCGTGGTCAACGATGTAAACCGCGCCGGCGTAATCAAAAGAGGACCCGGACAGACGTTCCACGACCTCCGCAGCGGTATCGCCGGCCGCCGCCGTGGGCACCCGCCGCACCATGTGCTGCGCGGCGGTTTCGCCGTGGTGCAAAGACCGGTTGGTGCTCATGATGCGCGAGGTCCGGGCGTAGAAATGTTGACGATTCCGCCGATTGCCGTGGCGCATTGTCGCATCGCCCCGCGGTTCGCGTAAAATTCATTCTTTACAGCGACTCCAGCATGGTCCGCACCCGCTTCGCTCCCAGTCCCACCGGCTATCTTCACATCGGCGGCGCCCGCACCGCGCTTTTCTGCTGGGCGTTCGCGAAGAAGCACGGCGGCACGTTCATCCTGAGGATCGAAGACACCGACCGCGAGCGCTCCACCCAGGAATCGGTGCAGGCGATCCTCGACAGCATGCGCTGGCTCGGGCTCGACTATGAAGGGCCCTACTACCAGATGGATCGGCTTGACCGTTATCGCGAGGTTGCCGATCGGTTGATCCAGGAGGACAAGGCCTATTTCTGTTACGCGACGCGGGAAGAACTCGAGGCGCTGCGCGAGCAGCAGCGCGCGCGCGGCGAGAAACCGCGCTACGACGGCCGCTGGCGCCCGGAGAACGCCCTGCGCGAGGGACTGATGCCGCCGGCGGGCGCGCCGCGCGTGGTACGGTTTCGCAACCCGGATCACGGGGAAGTGACCTTCAACGATCTCGTCAAAGGGCCGATCACGGTCTCCAACGAAGAACTCGATGATCTCGTGCTGCTGCGCGCCGACGGCATTCCGACTTACAACTTCGGGGTCGTGGTCGACGACATCGACATGGACATCACGCACGTCATCCGCGGCGACGATCACGTCAACAATACGCCGCGGCAGATCAACATCTACCGCGCGCTCGGCGCGACGCTGCCCAAGTTCGCGCACGTGCCGATGATCCTGGGCCAGGATGGCGAACGGCTCTCGAAGCGCCACGGCGCGGTGAGCGTCATGCAGTACCGCGAGGAGGGCTATCTGCCGGAAGCGCTGGTAAACTATTTCGCGCGGCTTGGCTGGTCACACGGCGACGAAGAGAAATTCACGCGCGAGCAGTTGATCGAATGGTTCGATCTCGAGCACATCAGCAAGTCGCCGGCGCGCTTCGATCCGCAGAAGCTCGCGTGGCTCAATCAGCAGTACCTCAAGGAAACGGACGACGCGCGCCTGGCGGAACTTGCCGCACCGTTTCTCAAGGCCGATGGCTGCGATATTGCGGCCGGACCGCCGCTTGCGCGCGTGGCGGCGCTCCTGAAGGAACGCGTGAACACGATCGAGGAACTCGCCGACGCGGCAGTGTATTTCTATCGACCGCTCGAGCCGTCCGACGATTTGAAGCGCCAGCACTACACGGCCGAGATCAGGCCCGCGATTGCCGACCTGCGCGAGCGGTTCGCCGGTACCGAGTGGACGCGCGAGAAGATCAACGCCACGCTCAAGGCGGTGATCGCCGACCACAAGCTGAAGCTGCCGAAGATCGCGATGCCGCTGCGGGTGATGGTCACCGGTGAAGCGCAGACCCCTTCCATCGATGCGACGCTCGAGCTGATCGGGCGCGACGAGGTCCTGTCGCGCCTGGCCAGGCAATTGCAAGCCTTTCCGGCGTAACGTTTATTTACAGCCCAAGGCGCCCCCGGTATAATTCGCCCTCTCTTGTGGGGGTATAGCTCAGCTGGGAGAGCGCTTGCATGGCATGCAAGA